>NZ_KI911559.1:759397-1060296 GCF_000515255.1 Rhodovibrio salinarum DSM 9154
GCAGGTCTTGGCATTCGCCGCGGAACTACAGGTGGGAGCCCCGAACGCGCATCTTCTCGTGCATTGCCATGCCGGCGTCTCCCGCTCCACTGCGGCGGCGGCGATCCTGCTGGCTCAGCGCAATCCAGGGAAGGAGGCGGAGGCCTTTCAATATGTCGCCCGCATCCGACCCGGCGCCTGGCCCAACCGGCGCATGGTCGAGATCGCCGACCGTTTGATGCACTGCGACGGGCGCCTGATCGAGGGTCTGCGGGCGATGCCTCGTGTGGGGGCCCCCTAGAGACGCCGCAGCGGGCGGGCTATGCTGTCGTAGCTGCGCCTGAGGACACGGGCGGCCAAACCGGGGGTGAGTGCAGTGTCCGACGTCCAGCCGAAGGCGCTGTTCGCCCGGGCCGAGGTTCAGGCCGAACGGACGGTTTCGGTGTTGCGCATGGCGATCGCGCTGGCGCTGGTGCTGGTGTTCTTCGCCGTTCTGCGCGAGGCGCCGGCCGGCGAGCCGATGCTGGTCCGGCAGTGGTTGTCCGCCGGTGCGACCATGAGCGCCTATTTCCTGCTCGGCGCGGCCTCGTTTCTGGCGATCCGGCGCGGGCTTTACCGCCCCTGGATGGCTTGGATCGCGGTGACCGGCGATTGCCTGTTCCCGCTCGTGAACATCTGGCTAGGGCTGGCCAACACGGGCCTGCCGACCGGCTTCCTGATCATTCTGCCGCCGGTCTGGCTGGCCCCCGTCGTGCTCGCCTTTGGCGCGTTGCGCTTCAATCCTTGGCTGCAGGGATACGTCCTGTTGTTACTTGTCGGCGGGCTGGCGGGGCTCGCTTATCTGGAGGCGCCGATGGGCGGCGAGGCGTCGCCGGCGCTGATCGCCAAGTTCACCTCGTTTTCGCCCAACGTGATACGCCTGTGCATGTTGGCGCTTGCGGCCGGTGTGTTGCTGGTCGCCGCCCTGCGTGCCCGTAGCCTGTTGCGAGGTGCGATCGCGGAGACCTATCGGCGGATCAACTTGACCCGCTATCTGCCGGCTGAGGTCGCCGAACGCCTGGCACAGGGCGGCCTGAAGGAACTGACGGGCGGGCGTCGGCAAACGGTCGCGGTGCTGTTCGTAGACCTGCGGGGGTTCACCCGGCGCGCGGAGGGGATGAGCCCGGAGGAGGTGGGAGCCTTCGTTACCGAGTTCCGGCGACGGGTGCGCCGGGCGGCGGAAGCCTCGGGCGGGACGATCGACAAGTTCATCGGCGATGCCGCGATGATCGTATTCGGCCTGCTGAAAGAGGAGGGCCCGCCGAACGCGCGCGGGGCGCTGGCCTGCGCTGACCGGATTCTGTTGGAGATGGCCGATTGGAACCGGGGCGAGGCGTCCTCGGAGCCTGTTGCTGTCAGCGTCGGGCTGCACTGGGGGCCCGCCTTCTGCGGGGCGGTCGGCGATCAGAGCCGGCTCGAGTTCACCGTGCTCGGGGATACCGTCAATATCGCAGCCCGATTGCAGGAATACGCGAAGTGCGAAGGCGTATCGGTCGTGGTGTCCGCTGCGACTCTGCAGGCCGCCGAGCGCGTGCCGGGGCGGCACTGGCGCGAGTTGCCGGAGGTCACGCTGCGCGGCCGCCGGGATGGCGTGCGGGCCTTTGCAACCGCCGAGCCGCTCGACGGTGCTCCCGCACGTGAAAGCGAAGCTCGTCAAAGCGCCGATTGATTACGCGTCAGGCCGCCTATTTCCACTCCAGGAAGGCGCGGAAGTGGTTTTCCAGCGCGCCCTGGATGATTTGTCGCCACTTCGGCGGCACGGCGGAGACGGTGCCGTTGGTCGGCCAGAGCCGGCCGGATTTGAGGTCGCACCAGCCGCCGTAATCGAAATCCCGCTTGTCGCGACCGCGCAGGATGTTGCCGTGACCCGAATTGGAGATCAGCAGCAATAGCTGGTCGCTCGAAAAGCAATAGGCGATCTTGGAGCGCGGCTTGATTGTGCCGAGCGGGCGTACTTCCACGTCGCCGGGGCGGGGCTGCAGGTCCATCGGTGCGCTCAGCCCGCGTCTGGGACGACCGGCAGATTGTCGATCAGCCGCACGCCGTCCAGCCACGCCGCAGCCAGCAGCCGTGCCGGACGGTCAACGTGGGTCAGCGGCGCCAGATCCTCGGCCGCGCGCAAATCCAGGTAATCGATCGCCTCGAAGCCGGCATGACCCAGGCGTGCCCGCCCCTTGGCCAGGATCGTGCTGGACGCGCCTTCCCCGGTGGCGAGCGCCGCCGCGCTGTCGCGCAGCACGGCGTAGAGTTCCGCCGCGCGGACCCGGGCTTCGGCACTCAGTTGCCGGTTGCGCGAGGAGAGCGCCAGTCCATCGGCTTCGCGCACCGTGGTTACGCCGTCGATCTCCACGGGGATGTCCAGGTCCCGGACCAGGCGCTGGACGGTGATCAGCTGCTGATAATCCTTTTCGCCAAAGGCCGCGACGTCGGGCAGGGACTGCAGCAGCAGCTTGGTAACCACGGTTGCGACGCCGGCGAAGTGGCCCGGACGGTGCGCGCCCTCCAGCGGTTCGGTCACCTGTCCGACGTGCACGCTGGTGGAGAAGGTGTCCGGGTACATCTGCTCCACACCCGGCGCGAACAGCAGATCGCAGCCGTTGGCCGCTAGTTGCGCGCGGTCGCTCGCCTCGTCGCGCGGGTAGGCGGCCAGATCGTCCGGCCGGTCGAATTGCTTGGGATTGACGAACACGCTCGCGATCACGTGGGTGCAGCGCGACCGGGCGTGCCGGATCAGCGCCAGATGGCCGTCGTGCAGCGCGCCCATGGTCGGCACCAGGGCCACGCTCTCCCCGCGCCGGCGCATGCTGCGCACGTGCCCACGCAGATCGGCGACCGTGCGGACGACCGGCAGCTCGGTCTGGCTAGCGCTTTGTATCGCGGCTCGGCTCATCGGCGCGCTCGCATTTGTCGGCGGAACAACGGTCAGCCCTGACGCGGCCGGGTGACGTGTGTGGCCTCGGGGAAGGTGCGGTCGCGCACCTCCTCCGCGTATTGCCGTACCGCGGTGTCGATCGCCTGGTCCAGACGGGCGTAGTGCTTGACGAAGCGCGGCGTCTGTTCGCCGAACAGGCCCAGCATGTCCTCACTGACCAGCACCTGGCCGTCGCAATCGGCCGAGGCGCCGATGCCGATCGTGGGGATCTTGACGGCCCGGGTGATCTCGCGGGCCAGCGGCTCGACCACCCCCTCAACGACCAGGGCAAACGCGCCGGCGCGCGCGACCGCGGTGGCATCGGCGCGGATTCGTTCGGCCGCCGCGTCGTCGCGGCCTTGAATTCGGAACCCGCCCAACTGGTTCACCGCTTGCGGGGTCAGGCCGACATGGCCCATCACTGGAATGCCGCGCGCGATCAGGAAACGGATGGTCTCCGCCATATCCTGACCGCCTTCGAGTTTGACCGCCGAGGCGCCGGTTTCCGCCAGCACGCGCGCGGCCGTGCGGAACGCCTGCTCGGGGCTCTCCTGATAGCTGCCGAACGGCAGGTCGACCACCACCAACGCACGCTCGGCCGCCTTCGCGACCGCGCGACCGTGATTGATCATCATGTCCACGCTGACGTCGAGCGTGGTGTCCATGCCGTAGACCGCCATCCCCAGGCTGTCGCCGACCAGCAGCACTTCGGCGTGGGCGTCCAGTAGGTGCGCCATCGGCGCGGTATAGGCGGTCAGGCAGACGAGCGGTGTCCCGCCTTTGCGCGCTTGTATGTCGCGCACGTTGATCGGACGGGCGGGGCGGCGGTCGGACCCGGCAGTGGCGGTTGGATCGCTCACGTCAGGACGCCCTTTTGCTGTTGGGCTTGAGGGAGACCGGTGCGGGCCGCATCGGGCACGCCTCTCCGCAGAGAGGAACTTTGTACATACCTGTCTTTCACGGTGCAAACCCGCCGCCAACAAGGCTGGCGAATGTTAGGGGCGTATGCGCGAAGAGGTGGAAGCCGTTTCAATCCCCTTGGGCGACGTCGTCCAGGGCTTCGCGGTCCAGAATGTCCACCTTGCCGCCGTTGCGGAGCGCAATCGTGCCGCCGGTGCGCAGGTTGGTGAAGGTACGGCTGACGGTTTCGGTGGTCAGGCCCAGGTAGTCGCCGATGTCCGTGCGGCTCATCGGGACGGAGACCGGGTTGCCCGGCTGGCCGCGTGCTTCCGCCCGCTGGGAAAGGTTCAGCAGGAAGGAGGCGATCTTCTCCTTCGCCGTCTTGCGGCCGAGCAGCAGCATCTGCTCTTGCGCCACGGCCAGCTCGTGGCTGGCGATCGACAGCAGGCGCTTTTCCATCTTGGGATAGCGTTCGAGCAGCTTGTCCAGCTTGCTGCGCGGGAAGCGGCACAAAGTGGCGTGAGTCACGGCTTCCGCCGAATAGGCGTAGGTATCGTTGTTCGCGAGGCCCAGGAAGTCACCGGGGAACAGGAATCCCGTCACCTGCCGCCGGCCGTCGGAGAGTAGCTTGTAGACCTTCATGGTGCCGGCGGTGACGTTATAGACCTGATCGGCGCCTTCGCCCTCGTCGAACAGGGGATCGCCCGGGGACATCTCCACACTCTGGGAGATTGCGGCGACCTCTTGGACTTCCTGGTCGTCGAGGGGGGCGCAGACCGTCAAATGGCGTACCGTACACCCCTGACAGGGCGACTGCGCGCGCGTCGGCCGGCGCGTCGGCTCGCTCAGCGGCGACATCTTGTTCACGTCGAACGCGGACACGGGCATTCACCCCACCTCTTTGCGCTGGCTGGCATATAGCCGAGCGCGCTGCTCAAGTATCTTTTCCGGCGTAAGTCTGGCGCCAAACCGGATGCGGTTCAACAGCGACCGTCTAGCGCACTTGACGTATATCAAGGCAGCTATGCGCTGATCGGCTGCATGCTCTCAACACTTCATCAGCGGAGAAGACCTGGATCGCGCACCTTTTCAGGCAGCAGGAACCCGCCCGGCATGCGTAGTTTGACCATCGAACCCCTGACATCCGAGCGGATCGATCAAGCTTATCCCTTGATCCAGATGGTCCGGCCGCGACTGAGTGTCACAGGCTGGCAGGCCTATGCGCGTGCGCAGATCACCCAGCCCAACGGCGGCGTCACCCTGCTGGTCGACGATGGCGGTCTGATCCTGGGTCTGTTCTCCTGGTCGGTCGAATCGCATCCTGACCATGGTGCCACTTTGGCCGCCGAGGATTTCGTGGCGCTCGACATTGTCGGCTCCAGCCGAATCGCCGACGCCCTGGCCGATGCGTTGGAAGACACCGCGTATCGTCGCAACTGCCAAGCGGTCCATACCAACGTGACCTGTACTGGCGGGGGCGCCAAGGGCCTGGTCGACCGGCTGGCCGGGCTCGGCCACCGGATGGAGAGCTTCCGGCTGTGCAAGCAGCTGACGCAGGCCTGAACGCCTCAGCCGGCTTTCGTTCCCGCAGCCGCGCAGGCTAGGGTACTTTCGTTTCCTGACCCTGGGACGAAAGCAGGCGGATCATGCGGATTTTCCTGACAGCGCTCGCGCTGACCCTGACGCTTGCAGCCTGCGCGCAGCCCGGCTCGCGGGCGCAGCCGGAGGCGGCGAGCGGGCGCAGCGATGCGCGTCCGCCGGCGGTCGCCGAACGGCAGATGGTCGTCGCCGCGCATCCGCTGGCCGCGCAGGCCGGGCGCGAAATTCTGCGCGCCGGTGGCAGTGCGATCGACGCGGCGATCGCCACGCAATTGGTTCTGGGCCTGGTGGAGCCGCAGTCGAGCGGGATCGGTGGCGGCGCGTTTCTGTTGCGCTACGACGGCGCAAGCGAGTCGGTGACAGCCTTCGACGGACGCGAAACGGCGCCTATGGCCGCGGGCGAGACGCTGTTCCTGAATGCCGATGGAACGCCGATGGGCTTCTGGGAGGCGGTGGTCGGCGGCCGGTCGGTCGGTGTGCCAGGTACGCTCGCGATGCTGGAAAAGGCGCATGAGCGTCACGGCAAGCTGCCCTGGGCGCGGCTGTTCCAGCCGGCGATCGAGCTTGCGCGCAACGGCTTCGACGTAACGCCGCGGCTGCACGCGCTGATCGCGCGCGATCGCTTCCTGAAGACCTACGGCCCCGCGCGCGACTACTTCTACACCGACGCCGGCGAGCCGCTGCCCGTGGGCCATCTGCTCAAGAACCCGGACTACGCCCGCACGCTGGAGACAATCGCGCGCGAAGGCGCCCAGGCGTTCTATCGCGGCGCAATCGCGCGCGATATCGTCGCGACCGTACGCGAGGCCAAAGGCAATCCAGGCCTGCTCAGCCTGCGCGATTTCGCCCGCTACGAGGCCAAAGTTCGCCCGGCGCTGTGCCGTCCGTACCGGGACACTACCGTCTGCGGCCACCCGCCGCCCACCAGCGGCGGGGCGACCAGCCTGCAGATTCTGGGCATTCTGGAGAATTTCGATCTGCCCTCGACGCAGCCGATGGGTGTTGAGCCGGTGCACCTGCTGGCGGAGGCGAGCCGGCTGGCGTTCGCCGACCGCAATCGTTTCCTGGCCGACAGCGACTTCGTCGACGTCCCGCTCGAGCGGTTGCTGTCGGACGCCTACCTGCAGCGTCGCGCCGGGCTGATCGAACGCGATTCGAGCTTGGGCACGGCCGAGCCCGGTTTCCAGCGCGATCTGGCCTCGATGCCGGATCAGCCGGGAGGGCGGTCGACCAGCCACTATGCGATCGTCGACGCCGATGGCAATGCCGTCTCCGCGACCGCGTCGGTGGAGCAGGCTTTCGGCTCCCGGTTGATGGTGCGCGGCTTCGTGCTGAACAACCAGCTGACCGACTTCTCCTTCGTGCCCGAACGCGATGGTCGACCGGTCGCCAACCGGGTGCAGCCAGGCAAGCGCCCACGCAGTTCGATGGCGCCCACGATCGTCAAGGACGCCGCAGGCGATTTCCGGCTTGCCGTTGGATCGCCGGGCGGTAGCCGGATCATTGGCTACACGACCCTGCGTGTGCTGGCCGTGCTGGATTGGGGGTTGGACGCGCAGGCGGCGGTGGAATTGCCCAATGTGGTCAACCGTAACGGCCCGACGACGCTGGAAGCGGGCACGTCCGCCGAAGCGCTCGCCGGTCCGCTGCGTGCCCGCGGGCACACGGTCGAGATCGAGGCGATGACGAGCGGCCTGCATGCGATCGAACGGCGTGACGGCCGGCTTTACGGCGGTGCCGATCCGCGACGGGAAGGCATCGCGTTGGGCGATTGAATTGTTGGTGGGCATGTTGGCTGCGCGGCCTTGGACATGGCCGGGGTGGATCGGCGATAAGGGAGCCGATTCGATCTGTCGCGCATGCATGAAAAGGATCGCTTTTCGGTGACGACTCTCCCATTCGCCAGGCGGGCCGGCGTGGTCCTGCTCGCCGTCGCCGCGCTCGCGGGCTGCAGCAGTGACGATGGTCCCAGCATTCAGGAGAAGCTCGCGGCGAACGCCCGTGCCTCGGAAACGGGCGACCGCAGTTACGCGTTGCCGCCGCTGTCGCGCCCGCCGGAGTTTGGCGCACGCCCGGAACTCGACACGGACGGCACGCTCGCCGATGACGGGCCGACCGTGTTTCGCGAGCCGAGCGGCCAGGAGCAGGATATTCCGGCCCGGATCGCCGAGATCCCCGGTCTTTCGGATGGCAGCCGAGCCTTTCTGGCCAAGGCTGTTCCCGCGGAAGAGGGGACGTCTGGTGACGAGCGCGCCGCGTCGCCGGAGCTGATCGAGCGGCTGGCGACCGGCGACAATGTCGCCGATGCCGGGTCCGAGGCGACTGCTGGGCGGAAAGTGCGTATCGAGCGCCAGTCTGGCTGGTTCGACTGAGTCGCGACAGCCCGGCGCCGGGCTTGTCGTCACGGACCGCCTTGCCCGTTGCGCCCAGGCGCGATCCCTGCCATGAGACGCGGGCCATGACCCAGTCGTCTGTTCCTTCCGCCGCCGTCGATCCGGCGGCCCGTCCGACCGTTCGCCTGAGACCCGCGGGCAAGAAGAAGCGCCCGCACTTCGGCAGCCCCTGGATCTACGCCAACGAGGTCCAGATGACGCCGGAGGCCAAGGCGCTCGATCCTGGCACGCCGGTACGCTTGGAAACGGCGGAGGGGGCACCGCTTGGATGCTTTCTGTTCAACCGCCATCCACTGATCTGTGCCCGGTTGATTTCGCGCGATCCCGACGCGGTCCTGGATCGCGATTTCTTCGAGGCGCGTATCCGCGCGGCGGTCGAACTGCGCGACAAGCTGGTCGGCGTGCCCTACTACCGCCTGGCGCATGCCGAAGGAGACGGTCTGCCCGGCACGGTGATCGACCGCTACGGCGACACGCTGGTGCTGCAGGTCAACACCGCCGGTCTGGATCGCCTGCGCCCATCGTTGCTTGAAGCGCTCGATCGGGTCGTCGCCCCCCAGACGGTGGTGTTGCGTAACGATAACCCAGCGCGCGAGCTGGAAGGCCTGTCCACCCAGGTCGAGGTGGTGAAGGGCACGGTCGACGGGCCGGTCGAACTGGTCGAGAACGGCGCCCGCTTCCAGGCCGATCCTGGTGAAGGGCAGAAGACCGGCTGGTTCTACGACCAGCGTGCCAATCGCGCCTTTGTCGCCGGCCTTTCCAAGGGGGCGCGGGTGCTCGACTGCTACGCCTTCGCCGGCGGTTTTACGGTGCAGGCGGCGCTTGCTGGTGCGAAGCAGGTGACGGCGGTCGACCGCTCCAAGGACGCGCTTGAGCTTGCACGGAAATCGGCGGCCTTGAACGGGGTGGCCGACGTCTGCCGGTTCGAAAAGCGGGAGGTGTTCCAGGACCTGGCCGCCCGCGCGCAGGCGGGGGAGCGGTACGATGTCGTCGTGGTCGACCCGCCGGCGTTCGTCAAAAGCAAGAAGGACTACTGGCAGGGCATCAAGGGCTACCGCAAGATGACCCGCCTGGCCGCCCCGCTGGTCGCGCCGGGCGGCATCCTGGCGGTCTGTTCCTGCTCGCACCATGTCGAGCCGGACACCTTCGCCGACCAGATTCGCCGCGGCCTGGGACAGGCCGGGCGGGATGGCCGTATCCTGCGTTTCGCCGGGGCGGACGTGGATCATCCGGTCCACCCCTGGCTGCCGGAGACCAGCTACCTGAAATGCCAGGTCCTGGCGCTGGACTGACCGGCGGCGCAGGGGGACGGAGGATGGGGCGGCGGCTACTTCGCCGCCATCAGGCCCAGGCGGCCGACCGGAGCCGTCCACTCTCCCGGTTCCGGCGGGCGCTTGCCGGAGCCGAGCCTCTCCTGGGCGAACGCCACCCGGCTTTCGACATCGGGCAGATCGTCGATCGCCTGATCGATGGCATCCAGTCGATGGCGTTGGCCGGTATTGTTGGCGATCTGGATCGCAAGGCCCGGGCGGGCGTTCAGTTCGAGCAACAACGGACCCTGTAGCCGGTCGAGCACGATGTCGACGCCCAGGTAGTCTAGCTGGGTGATCTCCTGTGCGCGCGCGGACATGTGCATCATCTCCTCCCAGTGTGGGACGGCCACGCCAGCAATGTCCTTTCCGGTGTCGGGATGGCACTGCACGGCATGGTCGTTGCACACGGCCGTCGTGGTGACGCCCGAGGAGATGTCGACGCCGGCGCCGAGCCCGCCCTTGTGCAGGTTGGCCTTGCCGCCCGAGGCTGCGGTGGGCAGGCGTGCCATCGCCATCGCCGGCACGCCGCGGTAGACCAGGACACGTATGTCCGGCACCCCGCCCCAGGCGATCTCGGCGAACACGGGATCGACGTCCACGAAGTCCTCGATGAAAGCCGTATCCGGCTGTCCGCCCAGCGAGTACATGCCGGAGAGGACGTTGGACAGGTGGAACTGCAGGTCCGCGGTCTCCAGCATGCGCCCGCCGGCCATTCGCCAGTAGCCGTTCACTTGGCCGGTGACCACCAGGATACCGTCGCCGCCGGCCCCATGGGCGGGCTTGATGGCGAAGGAATCGCGCCCTTCCAAGATATTCCGGAGCTTGCTGACCTCGCCATTGACCGAGATCGCCCCGAACAGTTCCGGCACCTTGATACCGACTTCCTGGGCAAGGCGCTTGGTCTGCAGCTTGCAGTTCACCGCGGCCTGAAGATGGCGGGCATTATGGGGGAGCACATAGGTCGCGTTGCGGGCGTTGACGCCGACGACGCCGGCGTTCTTCAGGTCGCGAACGCGTTTCCAGATCATGCGGTGCGCTCCTTTGCAATGTCGCGGAACCGCCACAACTCGACCAGCCGGTAGCCGGTATAGCGGCCCAGCAGGAGTGTCAGCGCAAGCAGGATGAGCAGCAGTTCCGGGAACGTGAAGGTCAGGTATTCGACCAGATCGTTAAACATCACGAGATAGACAAGTGTTGCCACGCCCAGACTGCCCAATCCTTGCTGGATGGCATCCTTGGGGCCGTCCTCTTCCCAGACGATCGACATACGCTCGATCGTCATGGTCAGGATCACCATCGGGAACAGGGCGATGGATAGACCAGCGCTTGTTCCGATCTGTTCCGTCAGCACGCTGAACGCCGCCATCATCAGTACGACCACGATCAGCATCGAGGCCAGCCGTGGAACCAACAGCAGCTTCAGCCGTTCGAAGTAGAAGCGCACCAATAGCCCCAGGCTGACGATCACGGTGAACAGCAGCACGCCGTTGAGCAACTGGGTTTCCCGGAACGCCAACGCGATCAACACGGGCATGAAGGTGCCGAACGTGGCGATGCCGACCACCTGACGCATGAGGGTCAGCACGAGCGCGCCCACGGGGATCAACAGCAGCACCTGGTAGAGCAGCTGCGTCTCAAGCGAGGTGTTGAACAAGGAGAAGCGCAGCAGCGGGGCATCCATCGCCAGCCCGCGCTGGACCGCGGCTTCCAGCGCGTTTTCACGCGTGTGCGCGAACGACATGTTGAGCTCGATCTCTTCGGCGCCTTCCCACTGCACCAGCGGCCGGTCACCACGCCACCATGGCAGGTGCCCCTCCGGCAGGGCGCGGGTTTCGCTTTCCAAGCCGATCGGGCGCCAGAAACCGTTGTCGTAGACCTCGATCCAGTGCGCGAGCGCTACATTGCTCGCGGCCCCCTTGCTCAGGTCCAGTCCATGGACGCTGCGCGCGGGGATGTCGTCGGTGCGCAGCACCTTGGCCGCCGTCTGCGCAAGCTGGTCCTGGCTGGCGTCGGGCGGCAGCAGCGCGGTGACGTTCTCGCCGGGCGAGCTTGCGGTGAGCTCGTCGATCAGGTTGAGCGCCAGCGTCTCCCGGTCGGCGCTGTTGGCCCGGATGTTATCGAGCAGACTGTTGGCGGCGGCCCGTTCACTGCCGGTCCAGGCGGGCGGGCTTACGCGCGGTTCAGGCGCCTGCACCTTGTCGTCGATCTGCGGATAGCTCGCGACGTGGGCGCGGTAATAAAGGGTTTCGTCCCCTTCGCCGTCCCGTTTGGAGAAGATCACCAGTTGGTTGCCTGCGGCGTCGCCGTCATGGGTGACGCCGTAGTCGCCGGAGACGTAGGCTTGCCGGCTGATAACGTAGTGCCCGGTCTTGCTGGGCAGCGCGAGCGTTGCCTTGAACGGGCCGGGTGTATCCTGGAACGACATTTTTAACTCGACGTTCCAAGAGTTCGCCTGCTGCCCGGCGCTTAGCGGGAAGCCCAGGCTGGTCACCTTGTACAGAAAGATCGCGGTACCGACCGCGGCCAGTATCGCCGCGAGGACGACGACGTGCAGGTTGCGGCGCATGGTTTAGTCGTCCACCGCATCGACCGCTGGCCCGATGCATTTCGGGTCGGTGGTGAACTCCGCGCTGGAGTCCACGAGCGCGGCGCCACTCAGGAACTCGCGGCCGAGCAGCATCCGGGTGGAGAAGCCGCTGCGGTCGGCCAGGTTCACCTCGACCGTGCGGTGCAGGTGCGCCATGCACAGATCAAGCTTGATCATGTAGCGCTCGTTCGACTCTTCGCCCTTCTGCTTGATCAGGACCGTGTCCTGGATCGGGGCTTCGTACCGGATGGTTTCTTGCTCGAACTCGGCTTTTTCTTCCTCGTCCTCGGAAATAACCACGTCGAAGCGGACCCAATCCTCGCCGTCCTTCTCGAATTTCTCGATGTTTTCGGCGTGCAGGGAGGCGCTTTCCGCCCCGGTGTCGTTCTTTGATGCCAGGGTCAGGTCCAGGGCTGGAATGCGGACTTTTTCCTTCCAGCCCACGATTGCGCGCGGTTCATCGGCAGCTGCGTTGTGTCCGGCAAGAACGCCGGCCATCAGCGCCAGGACCGTCAGCGGTCGTAGGGGAGTCCGCAAGAGCTTCATCTTTAGCGTCCTTCGTCAGTGTGCGCGCGAGGGGTGCGCTGCGTCTCTATGTTTGTTTCGGGGTCCCCCTTGGGGACGGCGATCGGGCTCAACCCGCCTCGCATCCACGGCCATGGCCGGCGCGGCGGCGCGACAATAGGGAGGCAACGGTGGTCAAGTTCAAGCAGTTCATGAAAATCTCACACGGCCCAAGGCGCAGCAGCCGGGGCTCCCGCGTTGTGTCGGGCGCGTGACGGTCGCGTAGAGGGCGTTTGCGTGACGGCTGTAAACGGGGCACGGTAGCCTGTGCAAGACCTTGGGTCCATGGAACGCAGGCACGAAAGACCGGACATGTCCGCGCACGACTTCACCTTTCCCGCGCTGGAAGGCGGTGACATCAACTTGGCGATCTTCGCCAATCGGGCGCTGCTGCTGGTCAACACTGCAAGTGCCTGTGGCTATGCCGGTCAGTTCACCGAGCTGCAGCAGCTCTACGACGACCTGGGGGAACGCGGGCTGATGGTGATTGCGGTGCCGTCGAATGATTTCGGCGAGCAGGAGCCGCTCTCGGAAGGCGAGATCGCTCAGCATTATCGGAACGAGTTGGGTCTGACGTTCCCCATCACCGGCAAGCAGCAGGTGGTGGGAGCCGGCGCGCACCGCTTCTACCACTGGGTGCACGAAGAAGCGGGCGAAGCGGCCGCACCGCGCTGGAATTTCCATAAGGTGCTGTTGGACCCGCAGGGTGAGCTTGCGGGCGTATGGCCCAGTTCGGTCAGCCCGCAGGATGCCGAGGTGCGTGCGGCGATCGAGGCGGTATTGCCAGGATGACCATCGCTTCGCGTGTGAGGCGCGAAGGCGATTTGGCAATTCCCTGTCGTTTTTGTGCCGTGCCGCGCCATCTTCTAAAAGAACCTGCGATCTTAATGGTTTATCGTAGGTCCGCTAAAGTATGATTACTTGAGCGGCCTTGACTTTGTATCGCCGTTCTTGCATATCTGTGGGACGGCGTAGGGCCGCGAGGTCCATCGACGCGACACGCATTCCAACCTGTCTCCCGCGATGATGCGGAGCTGGGCTGGAGGGCGGACCCGGGCAAAGCACGGTCGTTGTCGATCCAAGCGTCGTACACCCGAACGGACGGACGGTGCCGGGGCTGCATGCAGCCACCCACCCCGTCCGTTGTTCTTTTTCCGGGCCTGGCGCCGCGTGCCACGCGGGGTCCGAGCGCGGACGGAATGGAGTGCCGGGCGCCCGGACGGCCCGGCCTTCTGGTTCATCTGCTGGTTTAGGGGGTCCTAAGAATGCCGGCCACCACCACCCTCAAATTGGGGATGAACTCGGAAGAGGTTCCGAGCGACGCCCAGGCTGAGATTTACCGCTTCCCGCACGAGGGCGAGGCTGCCGTGGAGCAGACCGCCCAGCGACAGGCCGCGGCCCATCCGGCATCCGTCCAGGATGCAGATACGCAATCGGACGAGAATGCCGACCATTTCATCACGCGCGACGGCAAGACCTATGCCGGCACGCACCTGATCATTGACGTCTATGGCGGCAGCCGTTTGGACGACATCGAGCACATCCGCCAGATGATGCACGATGCCGTGACGGCAGCCGGCGCGACGCTGCTGCACACCCATCTGCATCACTTTACGCCCAATGGCGGGGTGTCCGGGGTGGCGGTGCTCGCGGAATCGCACATCTCGATCCACACCTGGCCGGAGCGCGACTACGGCGCGCTCGACGTGTTCATGTGCGGCGATAGTGCGCCCGAAAAGGCGGTCGAGGTGATCCGCGAGGCGTTCCAGCCAAGCCGTCTGGCCGTCGACACGTACTTGCGCGGCGAGGACGTCGAGACGGGCGAGGTGCGCGAGACGGCGTAGACGTGCGCGCGTTCCAGCGCTGAAGACTGAAAAAGCCGCCGGGGCGGGCGCCTCGGCGGCTTTTTCGTATGGGGTATGAGGGTGGACGTCAGTCCGTCTTGCGCGCGTCGATCCGGTCGAGGACGGTGCGCTTTTCATCGGCCGTCATGATTGGCCAATCGCGTATTTCGTCGATCGAGCGTAGGCAGCCGACGCACAGATCGTCGGGGCCGAGCTGGCAGACCGCGATGCAGGGCGAGGCGACGGTGGTGTCGAAAGTACGCTCGCGCACCCGGCGGCGGCGCTCCGCCCGGCGTTGCGCGCGCGCATCCTCGACCGACGAGGCGTTCGCGTCGGCGCTCGGCTCAATTGTCTCGCGGCGGTCGCTGTCGTCGCGGAATTCGTCGGTCACGTTCAACTGCCCGTCTTTGATCGAAGGTGTCGCATGCCAAGGACGCCGTGCAGTGGGCGCGGCATCGGCGATAAATTACCCTACACACCACTCAGGAATGGTCAAACGGCCGCGTGCGACGTCGTCTGCCGCGGATGCGACGTCCGCGCTATCAGCCGCTCGGCAACAGGCGCTCGATCCGGCTGACGATCGCTGTGTCGGTCGGGCGCACGCCGGAGGGCCAGCCAGCGACCGGCTGGCCCTGCCCGTTGACCAGCACCTTATGGAAGTTCCAGCGCGGGCGCCCGTCACGGCCCAGCTTCCGCCCCAGCCACTGGTAGAGCGGGTGGGCGTCCTGCCCGGTGACGTGGCTGATCTCCGTCATCGGGAAGGAAACGTCGAAGGTGGCCTCGCAGAACTGCTTGACCGCTGCTTCGCTTGCCAGTTCCTGCCGAAAGTCGTTCGACGGCACGGCGAGCACGACCAGCCCTTTATTCTTGTAGCGGTCCCACAGCGTCTCGAGGTCGGCATATTGGTCGGTGTAGCCGCAGCGCGAGGCCGTGTTGACCAGCAGGATCGGTTGCCCGTCGAAGCGCGCCAGATCCATCGGCGCGCCGGTGATCGAGGTGAAGGAGAAGGCGTGCGCGCTTCGCTCCGAAGCTTCGGCCCCGGTTCCCAGGCGTGGCGGCAGTACGGCCAGCATCAGAGCCGCACACAAGACGGTGGTCAGGCGCATCTCAGGCATTCTTGCAGCCTCCTTCGACCTGTCGGCTCGGGCTTGGATCCCGGCGATCTCGGAGCGATGAACTGGGCGCGCGGACGGGGAAGTCAATTGTCTCTTGCCTTCTGCGTACGGCCACGATGGCCTTTTGATTACTTGCAAGCCGCTGATCCCGTCGCTATCCCGGCGCGGACTTATGATTCACAAATTCCGGAGACTTCGTCCGATGGTGTCGCGCGCCGCCGGTCACGCCCGTTTGTCGATCGCCGTTCTGGTCGGTCTGCTGATGCTGCTTATGGCGGCGCTACCGGCGGCTGCGCAGTCCGGTGGCGGATCCGGTGCATCGGATACGGGGGGCAGCAGCGGTGGCAGTGGCGCGGCTGCCGAAAGCCTGCCGCCGGGCGCCGTCTCGGCAAGCGCGGAGAAACTGCAGGACCTGGTCGACACGCTGCAGGACGACCAGCAGCGTCAGGACTTTGTCGGCAAGCTGAACGCCTTGATCGAGGCCAAGCAGGCCGACAGCGGGCAAGGCGGTGCGGACGCGGGCAACGGTGCATCCAAGGCGGGTCCCGATGGCCTGGGCGCGCAGTTGCTGCGGGCGATCACCGAGCGGCTGGATCAGGCGGGCAGTGCCCTGGCCGGGATGGTCGACACGGTCAAGCAGGTGCCGGCGATCGCGCTTGAACTGTGGAGCGAGGTGCAGAACGACCAGCAGCGACAGCTGTGGACGGCGACGGCGATCAACCTGCTGCTGATCCTCGGCGCTGCGATCGTCGTCGAGCGTCTTGCCCACTGGTCGCTGCGGATCCCGCGCCGGCGAATTGAAGCGCGGGCGAACGACAATGTGCTTGTCCAGGTGCTGTTCCTGATCGCCCGGACGCTCTTGGACGCCGTTCCGATCGCCCTGTTCGCGGCTGCCGCTTTCGGCACCATGACGGTCGTGCAGCCTCGCGAGGTGGCACAGGTGATCGTGGTCGCGCTGATCAACGCCAGCGTGCTCTCGCGTGTCGTCGCGTTGCTCGGCCGGGCGATCCTGGCGCCGGATGCGGGGGGGCTGCGTCTGCCCAAGCTGACCGACGAGACGGCGCACTATTTGTTCATCTGGCTGCGCCGGGTCGCGCGCACGGCCATCTACGGCTACGTCGCCAGCGAGGCGCTGGGCCTGCTGGGACTCAGCACGGCCGCGGTGGTGACGGTGCAGAAGCTGATCGGCTTCGCCATCGCGCTGATGGTGATCGTGTTCGTTCTGCAAAACCGTCAGCCGGTCGCCCGCTGGCTACGGGGGCCGGCTGATGAGTACGCCAGCATCCGCGGTCTGCGTACCCGCTTGGCGGAACTTTGGCACGTACTGGGCGTGGTTTACGTGCTCGTGGTCTACGGCGTCTGGGCGCTGGAGGTGCCGGGTGGCTTCGTCTTCCTGGCCCGGGCGACCCTGGTCACGATCGCGGTGCTGATTGCCGCCCGGCTGATTAATCTGGGGCTGGATAAGCTGATCAATCGCGGTTTCCAGCTGAGCGACGATATACGCCGGCGCTATCCGGGCTTGGAGGCGCGCGCCAATCGTTACCTGCCGACGGTCAAGCGGATCCTGCGCGCGCTGGTCACGTTGGTTGCCGCCTTGATGATCCTGCAGGTCTGGGGCGCGGGGGCGCTCGACTGGCTGACCTCATCGGTCGGCCGCGATCTGCTGGGGACCGTTATCACGGTCGCCATGATCCTGGGCCTGACCTTCGCGTTCTGGGAGATCGTCAGCGCCACGATCGAACGCGTGCTGACCCGTTCCAGCCAGCGCGACACGGCCAAGCGTAGCCAGCGGCTGGCGACCCTGCTGCCGTTACTGCGCAACGCGCTCAGAATCCTTCTGATTGTGGTGGTCTCGCTGATCGTGCTGTCGGAGATCGGCGTGGACATCGGCCCGCTACTCGCCGGTGCCGGCGTGATCGGCCTGGCGATCGGCTTTGGCGCGCAGACCCTGGTGAAGGACGTGATCACCGGCGTGTTCATCCTGCTGGAAGACAGCCTGGCGATCGGCGACTGGGTCGACCTCGGCGGGCACGGCGGTGAGGTCGAGAGCATGACCATCCGCACGATCACGCTGCGCGACCTGCACGGGCATATCCACGTCGTGCCCTTCTCCGACGTCACCTCGATCCTGAACATGGCGCGTGACTACGGCTATGCGGTGATCGACATCGGTGTCGCCTATCGCGAGGACACGGATGCGGTGATCCAGTTGCTGCAGGAAGTCGCCGAAGATCTGAAGAACGATTCCGACTGGGGGCCGAAGATCATCGGCGAGCTGGAGGTGTTCGGCGTCAACAATCTGGGCGATTCCAGCGTGGAAATCCGTGTGCGCCTGAAGACTAAGACGCTGGCGCACTGGGGTATGCGCCGGGAGTTCCTGCGCCGGGCCAAGCAGAAGTTCGACGAGCGTGGGGTGGAGATCCCCTATCCTCACCGTACGCTCTACTTCGGCCAGGACCGCCAGGGCGAGGCGCCGCCCGCCCGCGTCGCCTTGCAGCGCCCGCCGCGTGGGGGCGAGGGCGAGCTGGAGACCAGCGCGCCGAGCCAGACCAGTTCGACCACCCCGACCGACGACCCGGACGCGGAGTAGGGCGTCGGTTAAGGGCCCGTCAGGGACGCTGCACCACCGCGCTTCCTGCGCGTTCGGCATGACGTCGTTGGTGTGGTGGCAGAACACCGCGGGGCGTCCGGGAGGGCCTGGCGCGGCCAAGCCTGTCGAACAGTCGTTACGCCTGTCGCGGTGTTGGGTTTATCCCAGCGGGCCCGGCTGCGCGCCGGCTTCCTGTTCCAGCGTCTCCAGGTCATCGCATTGGACAACCTGTCGGGCGAGGTCGAGGGAGAAGCCTTTGCGGGCGAGCGCGGCCATGTCGCGGTCTATGTTTGCTGCCTGCTGTTCGGGAGCGCGGTAGGGACCGATCCGGCGTTTGCGAGCGTAGCGGAGGGCGGCGGCCAGTTCGGGCGTGTCGGCCTCCTCCTGAAGGGTCTCCAGCGCGGCCCGGGCCGTATCTTCGTCGATCCCCTTCTGGCGCAGCTTCATCCAGATCGCCTGCGCGCCGTGACCGGCCCGGTGCAGACTGATCGCCCGGCCGCGGGCATAGGCGGTGTCGTCGAGGTAGCCAGCGCGGCCCAGGCGGTCCAGCAGCTGCTCGACCGCCTGGGCGCCGTCGTCCCGGTCGGTGCCGTGGGCGCGGGCAGACCGCTCGACCTTGCCCAACAGCACGCGCCGCAGGTTGGCGCGCGAAGAGGCATAGCGCTCCAGATAGTGCAGCGCCGCCTTTTCCAGATAGTCGGGGGTTGCCTTTTTCGGCCCCTTGGGTTTGCGGCGCTTGTCGCCGCGGCTCGGTCTGCCCGCGGGAGCTGCGCCTGAAGGGTCGTGAGAGTCGCTCATGGCGTAGAGATAGCGCGCGTGCTGCGCCTGCGCCAAGGCTGGCTGGCCACTTCCGTGACACGCTTGGCGCGTGTTGCCCGGAACAAAGCGCGTGAGCTTCAAGACAAAAGTTTCGGGTGTGTAGTCGCCACCGTTTGCCGCGTGTCTGACGCTTGCCTTACACGTATCGGGTGATGCGTGGGTTGGGTTATTCGACGCCGAAGATCGAATTTTTACACCTCAAAATTGCTCCGATGCTCATTCGTTCGCCTCTGACATTTCTCGGGTCTAGGTAGTACAATACGAATATTTTTATTTATTTCGGATTTATAGCCGGTATTCAGGAATCTGGTTTATTTCAGAGTTGGAGTTGATTAACGCTTCAGAAAGTATCGGGTGGGTATCTACGCAAAGAATATCGGTTTCGATTAAGCAGTGACGGCCCGAGGGCCTATCTGAAGGGTGAGCAGATGACCAGCTATGCATTGCGGCAAAGCCGTATCACCGATCTAACGATCTCAAAGAAAATCTTGTTGCTTGTGGTCGTATTGCTGACCGGCACGTTGCTGGCGGGCGGGGCCGGGATCTGGGCGGAGAGCCGTCTATCGACCGCGACACGGCAACTCGACTTGGCCGCGCAGGAGGTCAAGCACGGTGCACGCAGCAACGAGGCGGTGCTGAACTTGCGCCGGATCGAGTACCGCGTTGCCGCGGATCCGGCCTTCGCCGATGAGGCGCGCGAGCGCATGGCTGCCATCGAGGCTGAGCTTGACCGGCGCATGGGCTTGCTTCGGGAGAGCGCGGATGGCCAGCGGGGGCGCACGCTCGACGAACTGCGGGATCGGATCGATAGCTACATTCAAGCGGTCGGGCAAACGATCGCGGTCGCTGAACGCGCGGTAGGCGTAAACAATTCGCCCGAACGCGAGGCAATCGTCACGGCGATTCGCGACAATAAGGAGTTGTCCGGCACGCTTGAAACCAAGTTCGATGCCTATGTGAACCAGGCCGAGGACCTTGGGGATCAGGCGGCAGCGAATGCGGTGCAGACGGGAGCGTTGGCGGAACGGGTGATCCTGCTCGTCGGCGCGGTTGCGGTATTGGGCGGCTTCGCGCTTGGTTGGGCGATCGCGCGGTTTGGTGTGGTCAAGCCGTTGAACGGGGCGCTGCGGTCGCTGAACAGCCTGGCGCAGGGCAAGCTCGATACCGAGGTGTTCGGTGTCGGCCGGCGAGACGAGATCGGCGATATCGCCGGGGCGATGCAGGTGTTCAAGGAGAACATGCACGAGACCGAGCGCCTGCGCGCCAAGCAGGTCGAGGATGAGAAGCGGGCGGCCGAGGCGCGCCGGCGCGAGCTGGAGACGTTGGCGACCAAGTTCGAGGATCGGGTCGGGCAGATCGTCAAGTCGCTTTCGTCCACCATTACGGAGTTGGACTCGACCGCGCAGTCGATGAGTTCGATCGCCGAGGAGACCAGCGCCCAGGCAGGCGTCGTGGCCGCCGCTGCGGAGGAGTCGTCGAGTAACGTCGAAACAGTGGCGTCGGCGACCGAGGAGCTGACCGCGTCGATCGACGAGATCAACACGCAGGTTACGCAATCGACCAAGATGGCGGCCACGGCGGTGGAGAACGCGGACGGCGCGGCGCAAAAGGTAAAATCGCTGGCCGAGGCGGCGGACAACATCGGCAATGTCGTCGAATTGATCCAGGACGTCGCCGAGCAGACCAACCTTCTGGCGCTCAACGCCACCATCGAGGCCGCCCGCGCGGGCGATGCGGGCAAGGGCTTCGCCGTGGTCGCCCAGGAGGTCAAGCAGCTGGCAACCCAGACGGCCAAGGCGACCGAGGAAATCTCCAGCCGGATCGCCACCGTGCAGAAGGAGACCGGCGTTGCGGTCTCCGCGATCGAGGAGATCGCCGCTCAGATCCGCACGATGAACGAGACCGGTGCCGCCATTGCCTCCGCCGTTGAGGAACAGGGGGCGGCGACCCGTGAGATCGCCCGCAACATCCAGGAAGCCAGTCACGGCACTACCGAGATGACGAGCAACATCTCCGGCGTTACGCAGGCGTCCCAGGCGACCGGGGCGGCGGCGACGCAGATGACCCAGGCGGTGGGCGAGCTGAACCAGCAGGCCCAGCGGCTCGACACCTCCGCCACCGAATTCGTGCAGGAGGTCCGCGCGGCCTGATCTGTACCGCTGGACTGCCTTGACGGCAGCTTCCAAGGCCCGCCGCGTAGCCGCGGCGGGCCTTTTTGTTTGGGGGCGTCCCTACCGCCGCATAGCCCCGATGCAGAGGCGGTGCTTGCACATCAGGCTGCTTGGCTCTATCTGGCCGCCATGGCCTTCGAGAAATTTTCTTCCCATCCGCCGCGCCCACGTCCGATGGGCCGGGTCAACTGGCTCGGTTTGTGGACGCTGTACCGCAAGGAAGTGATGCGGTTCATCAACGTCTTCACCCAGACGTTGGCGGCCCCGGTCGTGACCGCGCTATTGTTCTTCGCCATCTTCAACCTGGCGCTCGGCCGTGCGGCGCCGGCATGGGAGGGCGTCACCTACGAGGAGTTCCTGGCCCCGGGTCTGATCATGATGACCCTGGTGCAGAACGCCTTCGCCAACACCTCCTCGTCGATCCTGATCTCGAAGGTGCAGGGCAACATCGTCGACGTTCTGATGCCGCCCCTGGCGCCGTGGGAATTGACCATCGGCTTCGCGATGGGCGGCGTCAGCCGGGGTATGCTGGTCGCCTTCGCCGTGTTCCTGGGCCTGCTGCCGTTCGCGCCGATCAGCGTCCACAGCCCGTTGGTCGCCATCTATTTCGCCTTCATGGCGTCGCTGATGCTGTCGCTGCTCGGCATGATCGGCGGCATCTGGGCGGAGAAGTTCGACCACATCGCGGCGGTGACGAACTTCGTGATCACCCCGCTGTCGTTCCTCTCCGGAACTTTCTATTCGCTCGACCGCCTGCCGGAGAACTGGCACATCGCCGCGCACGTGAACCCGTTCTTCTATATGATCGACGGGCTGCGCTATGGCTTTACCGGCTATGCCGACGGCAACGTGATGGTCGGCGCGCTGCTGGTGCTGCTGGTGAACGTCGCGCTGTTCACCTGGGCGCACCGGATGATGGCCACCGGCTACAAGCTGAAGGCGTGAGCGGTCAGGTGCCCGGCGGCACCGCCCCGCGTGTGCGCCCGATCTCCCGGCCGCACTGGCGCGGCCTGTGGACGGTCTATCGGCTGGGCGTGATGCGGCTGAGCCGGATCGTGCTGGAAACGATCGTCGGGCCGATCCTCTCCTCGCTGCTGTTCCTGGCAGTGTTCGCGATCGCGCTCTCCGACACTCAGGACTTCGGGGGTGAGGTCGGTTTCCTGCAGTTCCTGGTCCCCGGGATCGCCGCTTTCGCGATGATTCAGGGGGCCTACCAGATGGCTGCCTTCCCGGTGGTCTACGACAAGCTGGAAGGCACGCTCGCCGACCAGATCATGAGCCCGCTGATGGAGTGGGAGATCGCGGTCGGCTACGCGCTGGTCGGGGCGACGGCAGGCTTGTTCGTGGGCGCGGGCGTGCTCGGGATCGCCTCGGCGTTCGTGGCGTTGCCCTTTGCCAACCCGCTGTTGACGGTCGTGGTTGCGGTTCTGGCCGCGTTCGCTTTCGCGTTTCTCGGCACGGTCACGGGGCTGTGGGCGCAGAAGTGGGACCAGCTCTCGGTCGTCGCCACCTTCCTGATGTTGCCGCTGGCGTTCCTGTCGGGCGCCTTCTTCGCGCTCGACCGCGTGTCCGGCGTGGCGGGGGTGCTGATCCGCTTGAACCCGGTCGCCTATGCGATCGACGTGCTGCGCTTCGGCGTTTCCGGTTGGCACGCGACCAACCCGGTGATCGCGGTCGCGGTCGTGGCATGCCTGACGGTTGCGGCCGCCGCCCTGTCCCTGCGGCTGTTCTCCATCGGGTGGAAGATCAAGGCCTGAGGCGCTCGCCCGTGCCCGCGATGCTGAGGGTCAGCGAGGATGCGGAAAGTTTGCACCCCTGGTATCCGCCGTCAGTACCCTTGGCGGTCAGGCGCACCTTGACGCCAGCCGGCGTTCCCGCTTAGGTCGCGGTTCCGTTTCCGCGCCCGGACGCCTGCACACGGGGTAGGCGTGCGGGCGGCGGACGGTTTTCCAAGCGCTTGCAACGACGCGGTCCTGTCCGCACGAGAGGAGGCTCCCTCGTGATTGATGCCCTGATGCCCATCTACAACCGGGTCGACCTCAGCTTCGAGGCCGGCGAGGGTCCGTATCTGGTCACGGATCAGGGGCAGCGATATCTGGATTTCGCCAGCGGCATCGCCACCACCAACCTCGGCCACGCGCATCCGCATCTGGTGAAGACGTTGCAGGAGCAGGCGGCCAAGGTCTGGCACGTCTCCAACCTGTGGCGGATCAAAGACGGCGAGCGCCTGGCTCAGCGGCTGGTCGAGACGACCTTCGCGGACACGGTGTTCTTCTGCAATTCCGGGGTCGAGGCGTTCGAGGCCGCGATCAAGCTGGTGCGCAAGTATCACGACGACAACGGCCAGCCGCAGCGTCACCGCGTGATCACCGTCGAGGGCGCCTTCCACGGCCGGTCGTTGAACGCGATCTCCGCGGCGGGCGGCGAGAAGTTGGTGAAGGGGTTCGCGCCCCTGGTCGACAGCTTCGACCATGTCGGCTTCAACAACACCAACGAGCTGGTCAACGCGATCACCGACGAAACCGCGGCGATCCTGGTGGAACCGGTGCAGGGCGACGGCGGCATCCGCCCGGCGGACCTGGAGTACCTGAAGGCGTTGCGCCGGATCTGCGACGAGCACGGCCTGCTGTTGGTGTTCGACGAGATCCAGTGCGGCATGGGCCGGACCGGCAAGCTGTTCGCTCATGAGTGGGCCGGCATCACTCCGGACGTGATGATGTCCGCCAAGGGGCTGGGCGGCGGCATGCCGATCGGCGCCTGCCTGGCCACCGAACAGGCCGCCAAGGGCATGACCGCCGGCACCCACGGCAGCACCTTCGGCGGCAACCCGCTGGCGACCGCCGTCGGAAACGCCGTGCTGGATGTCGTGCTGGAGCCTGGTTTCCTGGACGGGGTCGACCGCGTGGCGCGCGCGCTGTGGCACCGCCTGCAGGAGCTGGCGCCCGCGCATCCGTCGGTGATCCAGGAGGTCCGCGGCGCCGGGCTGATGCTGGGCATCCGCTGCCACGACCAGGTGGCCAACACCGATCTGGGGGCGGCGCTGCGCCAGCAGGGCCTGCTCACCGTGCCGGCGGGGGACAACATCGTTCGTTTGTTGCCGCCGCTGGTGATCGACGAGACCCACGTGCGCCAGGCCGTCGAGATGATCGACGCCGGCTGCCGCCAGGTTGCGCCCGCGGCCTGACGTCGTTCCTTGCCAAGAAAGCGATCCTTGCGATGACCGCTCTGACACCTGCCGGAACCCCGAAGCATTTCCTGGACCTCGACCGGTTTGACCGGGAGACGCTGCGCGGCATGATCGAATCCGCCAAGGCGATGAAGCGCGGCGACAGCCCCGGCGGCGATCCCCGCCCGCTTGGCAACAAGACGCTGGCGCTGATCTTCGAGAAGCCATCGACCCGCACCCGCGTCTCCTTCGAGGTCGGCATGCGTCAACTCGGCGGCGAGCCGATCGTGCTCGAGCCCTCGGGCATGCAGCTCGGCCGCGGCGAGACGGTGGCGGACACCGCGCGCGTGCTCTCGCAGTACGTCGACGCGATCATGTTGCGGACGACCGCCGAGGAGAAGCTGCTGGAACTCGCCGAGCACGCCCGCGTGCCGGTAATCAACGGCCTGACCGACCGTACGCACCCCTGCCAGTTGATGGCCGACGTCCTGACCTTCGAGGAGCATGTCGGCGCGATCGCCGGTCGGACGGTGGTCTGGGTCGGCGACGGCAACAACATGGCGACCTCCTGGCTGCACGCCGCCGCGCGGTTCGACTTCGAGCTGAAGCTGGCGACGCCGGACAGCCTGCAGCCGCCGCAGGACGTGGTCGACTGGGCGCGCGCCGAGGGGGCGGCGATCACCGTCACCGACGACGTCGAGGCGGCCGTCACCGGCGCGGACGCGGTGGTCACCGACACCTGGGTGTCGATGGGTGACAGCGACGAGACGATCGACCAGCGGCGCAAGGACCTGCGGCCCTACCAGGTTGACGAGCGGGTGATGAGCCTGGCGGCCGACCACGCGATCTTTATGCACTGCCTGCCCGCCCACCGTGGCGAGGAGGTCACCGACGCGGTGATCGAGGGGCCGCGCTCGGTCGTCTTCGAGGAGGCGGGCAACCGCCTGCACGCGCAGAAGGGAATCCTGCTCTGGTGCCTGACATGAGCGACGGCAACGGCAAACATGGCGGTTATCCGGACCTGGCAGCGGTACGCGGCGACGACGATGTGATCCAGCCGTTCATGCTGGAGCGCACCGGCGTGCGCGGCCGGCTGGTGCGCGCCGGGCCGATGGTCGACGCGATCCTGACCCGGCACGCCTATCCCGCCCCGGTCGCGCAGCTTCTGGGCGAGGCGCTGGCGCTCGCCGGGCTGATGTCCGGGATGATGAAGTACGACGGCCTGTTCACCTTGCAGATGGTGGGCGACGGGCCGGTCAAGATGCTGGTTGCGGACTTCAGCAGCGATGGCGCGGTGCGCGGCTACGCCGACTTCGACGCCGAGCGGGTGGCGGCCCTGAATCTCGATGACAGCGCCCCGAACGCGGAGGTGATCAAGCTGCTGGGCCAGGGCCGGCTCGCCTACACGGTCGATCACCAGGGCGCGAAGGACCGTTATCAGGGGATCGTCGAGCTGAACGGCGCCACGCTGGCGGAGTGCATGCACCACTACTTCCAGCAGTCGGAGCAGGTGGTCTCCTCGATCCAGCTCACCTGTGGGCGCCTGACCGAGGGCGACGGCACGCAGCGCTGGCGCGCCGGCGGGCTGATGCTGCAGCGCCTGCCGGGGGAGGCGGGCGAGCGCACGGTCGAGGACCCGGACGAGGACTGGCGCCGCTCGGTGATCCTGATGTCCAGTGTCACCCAGACCGAGATGGTCCGCCCCGATCTGACCGCGCACGAGCTGCTGTTCCGGCTGTTCCACGAGGAAGGCGTGCGGGTCTACGACACCTGGCCGCTCAAGGACCAGTGCCGCTGTTCGCGCGAGCGGGTCGAGACGGTGCTGATGCAGATGGACCGCGACGAGCTCGGCGAGATGAAGACCGAAGACGGCGTGGTCGAGGTGACCTGCCAATATTGCTCGACCGTCTACCGCTTCGACGACGCCCAGCTGAATGCGCTGCACGACACCGACGGCGACAGCGATCATGGACAAAGCGGTACGGCCTGACGCGCTGCCGCTTCATCCAGCGGTCACGCGCGCGCTCTTGATCGCCGCGCCGCCGGCTGCGCATGATCCCTGCTAGGGTTAATGAACCGCTGCCGGGAGGGTTTCATGTCCGCGCTGACCCGCGTCGCCGCGACCATCACGCTTGCGCTGCCGTTACTGGCGGCCTGCACCACGCCGCCAGAGGCGCCGCAATTCGCCGACATCACCTTCGAGCATCGTCCCGACATCGAGATGGACGTCGGCGATATCGTGGTGCAGCAGGAATATCAGGCGCCGATGGAATCGCCGAACGTCGATCATCTCTTCCCGGTTCAGCCGGCGAAGGCGCTGATGTCCTGGGGGCAGGACCGGCTGGTTGCGATGGGCGACGACGGGGTCGCGACCTACACCGTGACTGACGCGTCGGCGGTGGTGGAGGACCTCGGCACCGACCAGAGCCTGTCCGACTACTTCACCACCGAGCAGGCCGAACGCTACACCCTGAAGATGGCCGTTCGTCTCTCCGTCGATCATCCGGACGGGACCGGCTCGATCCGCGTCACCGGCCAGCGCGCCACCACGGTGCCCGAGGGTGCCTCGGTGTTCGAGCGCGAGCGCACCTGGTACGAACTGACCGAGAAGCTGATGGCCGATATGGACGAGGAACTCGAGGTCACGCTGCGCGAGGAACTCGGCAGGTACGTGCTGTCGAAATAAGTTTCGCGTCAGTGCCGTTGGTGGGGGACGCGGCTGGTAGGTTGCCGCTGTTTTGACGACGCCACCCTCGCGGCCCTTAACCGGGTTGCGTCGGTAGCCCTCTCCTTTGAAGGGAGAGGGCTACCGAAAAGCGTCCTCATGCGCCCCGACTTATCCCCGTTTTCCACAGCCCCAGGTGCTGACCGCCGGCGTCTGTGCCGGGGTCTGCGCTTCACGCTGTCGGGCGGGGCTGATAGGATGGCGTGAGCTACATTTAGTGGGCGCAGCGCCATGAAGCTCTCAGATATAGATATCCGGCGGTACCTGGAGGCAGGCTGGCTCGCCATCGACCCGCTGGTGGAGCGCCACATCGGGCCGATGTCGGTCGATCTGTCGCTGGCCACCCGCTTCCTGTTCTTCAAGCACTCCCAGCTGGAGCTGATCAACGTGCGCGAAAGCACGCTGAAGGATGAGCTGAAGCAGGCCGACCTGATGGACGAGATCGACGTCGGGCACGAGGGTAAGTTCATCCTGCAGCCCGGCCAGTTCGCGCTCGGCTCGACGGTCGAGCGGGTGTCGCTGCCAAACGACCTCGCCGGCTGGCTGGACGGGCGCAGCAGCCTGGCGCGTGTCGGCTTGATGGTGCACGCCACGGCCCACACGCTGGAGCCCGGCTGGGACGGCGCGATCACCCTGGAGTTCTTTAACGCCGGTAACGTCGCGCTGGCGCTGCACCCGGGCGTGCGCATCTGCGCGGTCAGCTTCGAGAAGCTGTCGACCCCGGTCGAGCGCGACTACGGCGAAAAGGGCGGCCGCTACCAGGGCCAACAGGGCCCGCAGGCGAGCCGCCTGAACGGCTAGTGAAGAATCTCGGCGCGCGGGGAACGAACGCGCGCCTCAGCGGAGGAGACGAACGACGATGGATGCAAGCAGCGCGCAGCGCCTTTGGGGCGAGCACGCCTATCTCGACATGTGCCGGCGGATCCTGGACCAGGGCGCCTACCGCAAGCCGGACGACGAAGAGGGCCGCTACGAGGCGTTCGCCCAGCCGCTGAAGTTCGACCTGCGGGACAACAAGCTGCCGCTGCTCACCACCAAGCGGATGCAGTGGAAGTCGCTGGCGGTGGAGATGCTGTGGTTCATCTCCGGCTCCTCCAAGATCGACCTGCTGCACGAGAACAACGTCAAGATCTGGGATATCTGGGCCAACGAGGAAAACGACGTCGGCCCGCTCTACGGCTACATGTGGCGCAATTGGTGGGTCGATCCGAACCTGGTCGACGTCAATGGCGGGCGCACCGAGATCGACCAGCTCGCTCAGGTGATGACCACGCTGAAGGAGCGGCCCGAGGCGCGCAGCCACGTCATCACCGCCTGGCGGCCGGACTGGCTGAAGGCGATGTCGATCAAGCCCTGCCACGTCTACCTGCAGTTCTACCGGGTGGGTGATGAGGTCTCGCTGCTGCTGACCCAGCGCTCCTGCGACACCTTCCTGGGCGTGCCGTTCAACATCGCGCAGTATTCCCTGCTGTGCCATCTGGTGGCGCATCAGCTCGGCTGCACGGCGGGCGAGTTCACCTGGATGGGCGGCGACGTGCACATCTACGAGAACCACGTCGATCAGGTCCGCGAGCAGCTCACCCGCGAGGTCAAGCAGCCGCCGAAGCTGAAGATCCACCGCACGCCGGAGGGGATCGACGGCTACCGCTTCGACGACTTCGAGATCGAGGGCTACGAGTACGCGCAAGGGCTCAAGGGCGCGATCAGCGCCCAGGGCACGCCCAAGGCCGGCACCGATATCGACAAGCTGCGTACCGTGAAGAAGGCGTGAGCGGCGCTTAGGCGACCCGTTTCGTAGGGGCGAGACGCGGCTTTCGTTCAATGAGTTCAGGAGCCGCGCCTCCCCCTGAAACGGCGCACAGGGCCGTCTCGACGGGCGTTGACGATTGTTGCGGCGGTGGAAGCGTGCGATTGGCCGCACCGTCGGCCCGTGACTCGCGCGCCCGGTCGCGCCATGTCCTGGGCGCGAGCTTTGCCGTTCCACCGCCCTAGAGGAGGCCATGCGCCCCACCACCGCCTCCAGCGAGGCCAAGCTGGAGTTTAAGAAACAGCTCCAGGTGGTCCGCCGTCTGCTGCCTTACCTGTGGCCGCGCAACCGCCGCGATCTGCGCATCCGGGTCGGGATCGCGCTTGTCCTGATGATCGCGGCGAAGGTCGCGAACGTCTACGTGCCGATCGTGCTGAAGCACGCCACGGACGCGCTGGCCCCGGAGGCGGAGAACCTGCTGGTCGCCGTTCCGGTCGGCCTGCTGCTGGCCTATGGCGGCGTGCGCCTGGCCAGTCGCGGGTTCGGCGAGCTGCGCGATGCGGTGTTCGCCCGGGTGGCGCAGAACGCGATCCGCCGCGTCGGTCTGCAGGTGTTCCGGCATCTGCACCGCCTGAGCCTGCGCTACCATCTGGAGCGGCGGACGGGCGGGCTGTCCCGCGCGGTCGAGCGCGGCACCAAGGGCGTGGAGTTCCTGCTCTCCTTCGTGCTGTTCAACATTCTGCCGACGCTGATCGAGATCCTGATCGTCTGCGGCATCCTGTGGGCGATGTTCGACTGGCGCTTCGCCGCCGTCACTTTCGTCACGATCGCCGCCTACGTCTGGGTCACCTTCAAGATGACGGAGTGGCGGATCCGCTTCCGCCGCGAGATGAACGACGCCGACAGCGGCGCCAATACCCGCGCGGTCGACAGCCTGCTCAACTACGAGACGGTCAAGTACTTCAACAACGAGGCGCACGAGGCCGAGCGTTACGACCGCGGCCTGCGCGTCTACGAGGAGGCCGCCGCCAAGTCCAAGGTCTCGCTGTCCGCGCTCAACAGCGGCCAGGCGGCGGTGATGGCGGCGGGGATCACCGCGCTGATGACCATGGCGGCGTTCGGCGTGGCCGCCGGACGCATGACGGTGGGCGACTTCGTCATGGTCAACGCCTACCTGATCCAGTTGTCGATCCCGCTCAACCTGCTCGGTACCGTCTACCGCGAGATCAAGCAGTCGCTGGTCGACATGGAGACGATGTTCGAGATCCTCGACCAGCCGCCGGAGGTCGTCGACAAGCCGGGCGCGCCGCCGCTGAACGTGACGCAGGGGCGGATCGACTTCGAGCAGGTCCACTTCGCCTACGACAGCCGGCGGGAGATCCTGCACGACGTTTCCTTCGCCGTGCCGTCCGGGGCGCGGGTGGCGATCGTCGGGCCGACGGGGGCTGGCAAGTCGACGATCAGCCGGCTGCTGTTCCGCTTCTACGATGTCTCCGCCGGGGCGGTGAAGATCGACGGCCAGGACGTGCGCGAGGTCACCCAGGACAGCGTGCGCCAGGCGATCGGGATCGTTCCCCAGGACACCGTGCTGTTCAACGACACGGTCTACTACAACATCAACTACGGCCGCCCCTCCGCCAGCGCGGAGGAGGTGTACGAGGCCGCCCGGATGGCGCGTATCCACGACTTCGTGCAAAGCCTGCCGGACGGCTACAACTCGATCGTGGGCGAGCGCGGCCTGAAGCTCTCCGGCGGCGAGAAGCAGCGCGTCGCGATCGCCCGCGCGATCCTGAAGCGCCCGGCGATCATGCTGTTCGACGAGGCGACCAGCGCGCTCGACACCAAGACGGAGCAGGAGATTCAGACCGCGCTGGCAGACGTCGCGCAGGGCCGCACCACGCTGGTGGTCGCCCACCGTCTGTCGACCGTGGTCGACAGCGACGAGATCCTGGTGCTCGATCATGGCCGGATCGTCGAACGCGGCACCCACACCCAACTGCTGCACCACGGCGGCGCCTACGCCCAGATGTGGTTCCGCCAACACGCCGACGCCGACGCGCCGCCGGAACCGGTGGCCGCGCAGAACGCGGGCGAGTAACCAAATGACTCGCTGCCCTGGCCACACCAGGCACTGCCGCAAAGCTTGACTATACCGTCTGGACGGTATAGTTTGCGGGCATGGCCGAGAGCAAGACCCGACAGCGTGTGTTGCATGCCGCCGGGCGGGTGGTGCTGCAGCAGGGCGTCAAGGCGCTGACGCTGGAAGCCGTCGCCAAGGAGGCGGGCGTCAGCAAGGGCGGGTTGCTGTATCACTTCGCCTCCAAGGACGCGCTCCTGACCGGCATGGTGGGCGAATTCGTCGAGCTGATCGACGGGCGGATGCGGGAGGCGATGCAGGCCGACGACGCGCCGGGCGCCTGGACGCGCGCTTACCTCGACGCCTCGACGGTGGACCGGGCCGGGGACGATCCGATGGATCGGCTGGCGACCGCGATGCTGGCCGCCGGGGCCTCCGATACTGCGCTGCTGGCGCCGCTCTATGCCCGACAGAAAAGCTGGCAAGCCGCGCAGCGGGACGACGGCATCGATCCCGCGACCGCCGCGCTGGTCCGCCTTGCCGCGGACGGGCTGTGGATGAACGACCTGTTCGGCCTCCAGGTGGTCTCCGACGACGAACGCCAGGCCGTGATCGAGCGTTTGCGCGCCCTGACCCGCGGGTAAGCGCGCCGATCGGTCAGTCCCGCCGCACCACATTGGATGGTTCCATGCATGCGTCCCGGACAACGACGCTGGCCACGCTGTTCGTCGTCGCGACCGGCAGTCTGTGGGGCTTCTACTGGCTGCCGGTGCGCCGGCTGGCGGAGCTCGGCCTGTCCGGCGCCTGGGGCACGCTGGCGATCGTCGCCACGGCGGCGGTCGTGCTGAGCCCCTGCGCGGTACGGGCGCGCCAGCGACTGGTGCACGGCGATCCGGTCGCGCTCGCCGCGACCGCGCTGGGTGGGGTGGCGTTCGTGCTGTACTCCACGGGGCTGGTCTATGGCCGGGTGGCGATCGTCATCCTGCTGTTTTTTCTGACGCCGGTGTGGAGCACGTTGCTCGCCCGCTACGTCATGGGTTGGACCACGCCCTGGCTGCGCCTGGCGGCGATCGCGGTCGGCGTCGCCGGGCTGGTGTGCGTGTTGAGCGCGGACGGCGGCGTGCCGATGCCGCGCGGTCTGGGCGACTGGCTCGGCCTGGCCTCTGGCCTGCTGTGGGCGGTGGCGACCACGGCGATTCGGGCGCGGGGCGATACCGGTCCCGGTGAAACGGCGTTCGTGTTCGCGCTCGGCGCCTGCTTGTGCGCGGGCGTGCTGGCGCCGGTGCTGGAGCCACTGCCGAGCGTTGCCGCCGCTGCGCTCGGGCCTGCGGCCGGCTGGGCGGTGGCTGGGGGCGCGCTCTGGTGGGGGCTGTCGATGGCGGCCCTGATGTGGGCGGCGGCCCGGCTGGAGCCGGCGCGTGTCGGTATCCTCCTGATGGCCGAGGTGCTGATCGGCACCGCGTCGGCCGCCGTGATCGCGGGGGAGCGGATCGCCCCGCTGGAACTGATCGGCGGCGCGTTCGTGGTCGCCGCCGGCGTGCTGGAGGTGTGGCCGGTGCGCAGTCGTGCGCGCACCTGACGCCAAGCGGTCGATCCCGATGATGCGCGCGCCGATCAATAGCCTTTCGAGAAATCCACGATCGGGCTGGGCGCCGCGCCGCGTTCCATCTTCCGGATGTTCTCGGCAATCGTGGCGGCGGCGGTTTCGGGCGGGGTGACCGCCGCCTCGTGCGGGGTGATGGTGATCCGCGGATGATCCCAGAAAGGATGGCTGGCGGGCAGCGGTTCCTCGGCGAAGACGTCGAGCGTGGCTTCGGCGATCTGGCCGGTGCCGAGCAGTTCCAGCAGGTCCGCTTCGACCAGATGCCCGCCGCGGGCAACGTTGACCAGGCAGGCGCCCTTGGGCAGCGCGCCCAGGGTATGCCGGTTCAACAGGCCGGTCGTCTGCTCTGTCAGCGGCAGCAGGTTCACCAGGACCTCGGTCCGGGCCAGGAACTTGCCGAGTTCGTCCTGGCCGGCAAAGCTCTCGATCCCATCGATCTCTTTGCGCCGGTTCGACCAGCCGGCGACCTCGAAGCGCATCGCCGCAAGCGCGCGGGCGGCGTCGGCCCCCAGTTCGCCCAGTCCCATCACGCCGACCCGCCGGCTCGGACCCAGAGGGACCTCCAAGCGTTCCCAACGGTGTTCGGCCTGCAGTTGGCGGTATTCGCGCGTGCGCCGATGATGGCCCAGAACGGCCCAGAGGACGTATTCCGTCATCCCCCAGGTCAGCCCGGGATCGATCAGCCGGACGACCGGCACGTCGGTCGGCAAGTCCGGATCGCTTGCCAGATGGTCGACCCCGGCGCCTAGCGACAGGATCGCCTTCAGGTTGGGATACTGCTTCAGCAGGCCCTTGGGCGGTTTCCAGGCGACCGCGTAGTCGACCTCGCGCACGTCCGAAACCGAGTCCGCGCCGATCCGCAGGTCGGCTTCGGGGAGGGCGGCGGCGAACGCCTGGCGCCACTTCTCGGGATCGTCGGCCTTGGACTGGAACAGGATCACCATGTCTCCGGCGGGCTCCTTCTGGTTGGCGCACGATGGGAAGGGCTTGTCTTGCCGCGCCAGGATTGAAGGGAAATCGCCGAAGGTCAATTCGGCCTCCCAACGCTTGCGGGTCCGGCGCACCAAAGCGGCGGCGCCCACCGGTGTGGACGCCGCCCATTGTGCCCTGACTTGGAGGCGTGACTACTGCCCGGTAGGCCGGTGGGTCAGGCCGCGCGGACTTCGCCGATGAAGCCGTCCACTTCCGTGCGCAGACGTTCGGCCTGCTCGGAAACCCCGCTTGCGACCGACAGCACCTGGTTCGAGCCTTCGCCAGCCTGCTGGGCGGCCTCGCGCACGCCGGAGATGTTGCGCGCAACCTCCTGGGTGCCTTGGCTTGCTTCCTGAACGTTGCGGGCGATCTCCTGGGTCGCCGCGCCCTGCTCTTCGACCGCGGAGGCGACCGATTGCGCGATCTCGTTGATCCGCTCGACCGTTTCCGAGATGCCCTGGATCGCATCCACGGCCGAGCCGGTTTCGGTCTGAATCTGGGTGACCTGGGTGCGGATCTCTTCGGTCGCCTTGGCGGTCTGGTTGGCGAGCGATTTCACCTCGTTCGCCACCACGGCGAAACCCTTGCCCGCATCGCCGGCGCGGGCCGCCTCGATCGTCGCGTTGAGCGCCAGCAGGTTGGTCTGTTCGGCGATGTCGGAGATGATCTGCACCACCTCGCCGATCTTGTCCGCCGCTGCTTTCAGGCCTTCGACCTGCGTGTTGGTGCTTTGCGCCTGCTGCGCGGCTTCGGCCGAAATGCGTGAGGACTCGCTGACCTGGCGGCTGATCTCCTGGATCGAGCCCGCCAGCTGTTCGGAGGCGCTGGACACCGTCTGGACGTTTGAGCTTGCCTCCTCGGCGGCGGTGCCGACGGCCTGGGCCTGCTGGACGGTCTGCTCGGAGGTGCTGGACATGCTCTGCGCCGAGCGTTCCAGTTGGCCGGCAGAGTCGCTGAGCAGCTGCACCACCTGACCGACGGATTCCTCGAACTTGTCGGCGAGGGCACGGGCGGTTTGGCGCTTTTCCTCCTCAGCCCGCTGCTCGGCTTCGGCCTGTTCGGCTTCCAGCCGCTGCTTGTCGGCCAGACTGGCGCGGAAGGTCTCGAGCGCACGGGCCATGTCGCCGACCTCGTCCTGGCGCGTCTGGTCGGGCACCTGCGTGCTGGTATCGCTGGTTTCGGCCAGATGCGACATTGTCTGTGTCAGACGCGGGATCGGCCGCAGCATCCGCCGGAACAGCCACCAGGTCACCGCGGTCGTGAGCAGCAGCAGCACGGCGGCGACCGTGACGAGATCGAAGGTCAGGCGATCCTTGATCGCGGTCAGGCTCGCCTTCTCCACACCGGCGTACAGGATGCCGATGATGTCGCCGCCCGGGTCGAAGATCGGCTCATAAATGGTGAAATATTCACGGTCCAGGATCGTCGCTTCACCCAGGTAGGTCTCCCCAGACATGATCACGGGGTAGACCGCGCCGTTCTTGCCCAGGTTCGTTCCGACCGCCCGGTTGCCGTCCGGCTTCACGATGTTGGTGGTGCGCCGCCAGAAGTCGCCGTTTCCCGGCTCGTAGGCGAAAACGGTCGCGGTTTCGCCGGTGAGCAGGCCTACGCGGTCGATCATCTTGTGATTGTCGAACGTCGGCATCTTCGGCAGGGTCAGGCGTTGCACCCGTTTGTTGGACCCCCAGGTGACCTCCAACTCCGGATAGCGTTCCGCCATCACCGCCGCGGCCGCCCGCAGGCTGGCGTTCTGGCTCTGGATCGTCTCGCGCTCGATCTCCTGGTTGATCTGGATCAGCGTAACCACGGCCACGCCCAGGATCGACATCGCGATCAAGGCGATGGTGACAAGCGTTGTGCGCGTGATCAGGCGCAATCGGCCAATAAAGTCCGTCAGCATTGTGTCCCCCTCTAGCTGGCGGTTGTGTGCAGGCCAGGTAGCCCCCGAGCGCATACTAAAGGATATCGGGTATTAATCGGGGCTTTACGATTAGAGTTTTTCTAATCGCCAATAGCCGACGAGTTGGCTTGGTGAGGCGTGCCTTACAGCCAGCCCAGGCGTCGGAACAGCCAGATCTCGACCGCCGCGACGCCGGCCGAGCCGCCCGCAACGGCGGCGAACGCCCAGGGCGTGTCGGCCCCCGGCATACCGGCGACGTTGACGCCCAACAGGCCGGTCACGAAGCCGAGCGGCAAAAACACCGCCGCCACCACCGACAGCACGTACATCCGGGTGTTCAGCCGTTCGGCGACCGCGTTCGCCAACTCGTCCTGAATCACGGCGGCGCGTTCGCGCCCGGTGTCCAGCGCCTCAACGTAACGGGTGACGGCGTCCAGCGATTCGCGCAGGCGCTGGCGCAGGGTATCGCTCAACCAGTCGGGCGCCAGCTCGATCAGCCGCTGCAGGGCGGCGCGCTGCGGGGAGAGGTAGCGGCGCAGCGTCAGCGCCTGGTGGCGCAGGCGCAGCAGGCGCGGGCGCACCCGGGCGTTCGATTTGGCGGCGCCTTCGGCCGCGTCGGACATGGCGGCTTCCAGCGCGTCCAGCTCGTCGTCCAGCGCATCGATCGTGGGTGCCATGCGGGCGGCCAGCCGTTCGGCGAGGGCAACCGCGGCCTCGCCGGCGCTGCTGGGCCCGCATCCGGTGTCGAGCGCGTCGACCACGTCCTGCACCGCCATCAGCCGGCGCAGCCGCACGCTGACGATGCCCGGTCCCTTGCCGTCGGGCCCCGTCGGCCCGATCCAGACGCGCAAGCTGACCATGTCGTCCGGGTCGGCGCCGGCGTTCAGGTTGACCCCGCGTAGGATCAACAGAAGTCCGCCGTCGATCGCCTCGCAACGCGGCCGCGTCTCCGGCGCCAGCAGCCCGTCGACCGCCAGCGGCGGGATGCCGCTGGCGTGCCGCAACCAATAGACGCTGTCGGCCTTGGTCGCATCCAGATGCAGCCAGTCCGCCCACGGCGAATCCACCGCCGGCCCCGCGCCGTCGCCGCGCAGGGCCCGCGCGTGCACCACACCTTCCAGCAGCTTCCGGGGACCGCCTGTCATGGCTGCTCAATGCGGGCGAAGCGCCGCAGGGTCAAGCGGGATGTGGGGGAAGGTGCGCACAGGTTGATAAGACTAGTCTACTGTGGTCTCTAACGGGTAGGAAAGCACCCTAAGAAGGCCACAAACATGCCGTTGACGCCAACTGAAATATCTGCGCTAAACCGCATATTTCAAAATCAAGGTTGGCACGACTTAGGCACACAAGACGCTAGTGTTGAAAGATTTGAGATTTTCTGTGAATTTCTCGATAAACTTGATGTTGAAGAACGAAATTTAGCTATTTGCTTGACCGAAGCGTTCGTTGAGATTGATATCAGTGACTATGTTTTTCATTTACGGGCCGCTTTCGAGAAATTTGACGATACAAATATATGCGAAAAGACCAGGGTGTTTGTTGTTCCTTTAAGGTCCCCTGAGGATAAGAGAAAAGGTAAGGCAAAAAGTTCAAGCTCTTTGCCATATTTCTTTGTAAGCAATGTTATACCCGTATTAGGGAAGTTCCAAAAAAATCAAAAAGAGGCCTTGTATTCGGAAGAAGCCCTTAATGATTATTTTGCTGAGAGAGGGCCCTCCTTGATAATAGCTCTCGATGATTTCGTTGGATCAGGTGACACATGCCATAAATTTATAGATGAAATGGAGAATAATTACCTAAAAAAAGAAGACAGTCTCGCCATCATTGCGATAAGTGCGTTAGAGTCTGGCTACAAGTCAATAACCGAACGTGGATATAAAATGTTGTATTCTGTTATGCAGAAAAGAGGCATCACCGACTCAGACATTATTGGCGACAAGGAAAAGGCGCTAAGGCTTGTTGATAACATCGAAAAAAGGATAAATGTGAGCTCGGAATACCAAAGAGGATACAAACAATCAGAAGCACTGATTAAATTAGCAAGAACACCGAACAATACATTTCCAATGTATTGGACAACTAAAAAGGTTAAAGGCGTGCCATGGCCAGCCCCATTTCCACGGTGAGCACGGACAAAAGCGGTGACATAAAGCTGTTTTTGCGTTTAATCTACCATAACGCAAAACTAAACCCGTTGCTGGAACGAGGGTATTCATATTCTCAAGTTGCCAGTTTGCTTAACCTGGCTGAGAAAGAGGGACTGATAACGATTACCGATGGGCAGATTGCGCTTACGGATCGTGGTTTTAATTCCCTCAACAAGGCGGCTCTTAGTAATTTGTATGATAAAGGATGGATTCGCCCATTGGAGGAAGAAAAGGTTGAGCCGCTGGGTGATAACGAACTATACCTTCCACCGAGGTCTACGGTGCGTTCGTTAAGACGCTTGGGTCACTAGTCCTATGTGGTTTGACCACACGAGTGGCGAGTCGCCACTCGAGGAAGAACGCTCCTTCGAGCCAGCGAGCGGGCGGGGTTCCCCAAAAGGATTTGGCGAACCCCGCCCGCTCGTGCGTCGGCAAAGCACGACGCGCGAACGTGTTCGAGGTCTTCACCTCGAACACGTTCGGGATCAGACTCCTCGGTAGTGACCATGCGAACGCACCGTGACCTCGCCTCGTCTTGGGCTGCTTACGAAGCCGCTTTCATAATTGAAGCCCGTCGACGGGGGTATTCGGATGATGACGTTCGAACATGCCTGTCTTACGCGAAAAAACTACATTTAAGTAACCTACCAGTAATCTATGATCAGGCACATTTTTCAGATCGAGTAGGATACGATATTTCGTATATACGACGGGCGTCGAACGATCCCGAACATTTTTACCGGACGTTTAACGTCCCGAAAAAATCTGGTGGGGTGCGTCAAATTAATGAACCGCTTCCAAGCCTCAAGGAAATTCAACGTTGGATATTAGATAATATACTTGGCGCGATGTCCGTGAATCCGTGTGCGAAAGCCTTTGTTGTTGGTCGCGATGTCAGAGATAACGCTCGATTTCACCGCAATCAGAGGATTGTTATAAATGTGGATGTTAAGGACTTTTTTCCGAGCATAACTCATAGACAGATTAGGATGATCTTCCTAAAAGCTGGATATAGCCCTGAAGTTGGTGAGCTACTTACGCAACTCTGTTGCCTTGATGGTGTTCTGCCTCAAGGCGCGCCAACTAGCCCTTATATTTCGAACTTGGTGTGCCGACCTCTCGATGAGAGATTGTTCGGATATGCAAAGAAGAATGGGTTGAGATATACCCGATACTCCGACGACATCTCCGTTTCCGGAGATATGGAACCGGCCGAAGTTCTTCAGTTCGTCAAGAAAGTATGCCGCGAGCACGGATTCAAAATACATCCGGATAAAATTAGGGTTTTAGGGCCTGGCAGACAGAAGAGAGTAACTGGGATCGTCGTAAATAAACATCTCCAAGTTCCCCGAAAAAAGAGGCGAGTACTTAGGCAGTCAGTGTATTACATTAAAAAATTTGGGTTGGATGAGCATCTCAGCAAAACGAAAAACAATCGGCGAAATTTTCTTGATCATCTGATGGGGCAGGTGAATTATGTCCTTTTCGTGAATCCGAAAGATCGAGAAGCGCAAGATTGGCTCCGTCAACTTCGTGAAATAAAAAATGGGGCAATCGATTATAGAGACTAAAAATCGTTTGCCCCATCTCTACACACTCACAACCCCGCTTTCCGTCGCCTCCAGCTCGAACGCGGCCTTCATCAGCGCCTGAGTATAGGCCGCCTGGGGGCGGTCGAAAATGTCGGCGGCGGGGCCTTGTTCGACGACTTGGCCGTCCTTCATCACGATCACGTCGTCGGCGAGCGCGCGCACCACGCGCAGGTCGTGGCTGATGAACAGGTAGGCCAGGTCGTGGCGGCGCTGCAGGTCCCGCAGCAGGTCGACGATCTGTGCCTGCACGCTCATGTCGAGCGCGCTGGTCGGCTCGTCCAGCACGACGAAGCGGGGCTTGAGCACCATTGCGCGGGCGATCGCGATGCGCTGGCGCTGGCCGCCGGAGAACTCGTGCGGATAGCGGAAGCGGCTGTCGGGGTCGAGGCCGACCTCCTGCAGCGCCTGCACGATCCGGGCTTCCCGGTCCTTTTCGGACATCCCGGGCTCGTGCACCTTCAGCCCTTCCTCGACGATCTGCCCGACCGACAGGCGCGGGGAGAGCGAGCCGAAGGGGTCCTGGAACACCACCTGCATCTCGCGGCGCAGCGGGCGCAGCGCCTTGGGGCGCATGTCGGAGATCCGCCGGCCGTCGAAGCCGATCTCACCCTGGCTCTGGATCAGGCGCAAAAGCGCCATGCCAAGCGTGGTCTTGCCGCTGCCGCTTTCGCCGACGACGCCTACCGTGTGGCCGGCGCGGATCGTGACGTCGATGCCGTCGACCGCGCGGACGTAGTCGACCGTACGCTTGAGCAGGCCCTGCTTGATCGGGAAGTGCACCTTCACGTGTGATCCCTGCATCACCACCGGCGCGTCGGCGCGGGGGCCGACCGGCTTGCCGGACGGCTCGGCGGCCAAGAGGCGGCGGGTATAGCTGTGCTGCGGGTCGGCGAACAGGCGCCGGGCCGGGCCCTGCTCGACCGCATGGCCCTGGGTCATCACCACCACCTCGTCGGCCATCTTGCGGACCACGCCCAGGTCGTGGGTGATCAGCATCAGCGCCATGTTGAACTCGCCGGCGAGCTGGCGCAGCAATTTGAGGATCTGCGCCTGGATGGTGACGTCGAGCGCGGTGGTCGGCTCGTCGGCGATCAGGAGGTCCGGCTCGTTCGCCAGCGCCATCGCGATCATCACCCGCTGGCGTTGCCCGCCGGAGAGTTCGTGCGGGTAGGCGGTGAGGCGCTGGCGCGCTTCCGGGATGCCGACCATGTCCAGCAGCTCCAGGCAGCGCTTGCGCGCCTGGGTGCGGTCCATGCCCTTGTGCACCAGAAGCGGCTCGGTCACCTGCTTTTCGATGTGGTGCAGCGGGTTCAGCGAGGTCATCGGCTCCTGGAAGATCATCGCGATCTCGTTGCCGCGGATCTGGCGCATCCGCGCCTCGCTGGCGTTGGCCAGTTCCTCGCCCTTGAAGCGGATCGAGGAGCCGGGGGTGTGGCGCGCCTGCGGGTAGGGCAGGAGCTGCATCACCGACAGCGCGGTCACCGACTTGCCGGACCCGCTTTCGCCGACCAGTGACAGCGTCTGGCCCCGGTCCAGGCCGAACGACAGCTCGCGCACGGCCGGGACGGCCGTGGCGCCCTGGCCGAAGGTGACGCCCAGGTTCTCAACCTCGAGCAGGCGGTCGGTCATGGTCGGCGCTCGCGTGGTGTGTCTTGAGGGAGAAGGAGCGGCGGCACGGATCGCGGGTCTGTTCCCTGCATCATCACGCCCCGCCGCCCTGGGCGCGGCTGGCGGCGACGGCGCCTTCGGGGCCGACGCCGGGTTCGGCCGGGGTCGGTTCGTTCTGGAACAGCTTGCGCGGGTCGAAGGCGTCGCGCACCGCCTCGCCGATGAAGAACAGGAGGCTCAGCATGATCGCGAGCACGAAGAAGCCGGTCAGGCCGAGCCAGGGCGCCTGCAGGTTCGCCTTGCCCTGCGCCAGCACCTCGCCCAGCGAGGCCGACCCGGGCGGCAGGCCGAAGCCGATGAAGTCGAGCGCGGTCAGGGTGGTGATCGAGCCGGCCAGCGTGAAGGGGAGGAAGGTGAGGGTGGCCACCATCGCGTTGGGCAGGATGTGGCGGAACATCACCATCGTGTCGGAGACGCCGAGCGCCTTCGCCGCCTTGACGAAGTCGAAGTTGCGCGCGCGCAGGAATTCCGCGCGGACGTAGCCGACCGGCCAGGGCCAGCCGAACAGCACCATCACGCCCAACAGCCACCAGAAGTTCGGCTCCACGACCGAGGCCAGGATGATCAGCACCAGCAGCATCGGCAGGGTGCCGAACACCTCCATCACCCGCTGGAAGATCAGGTCGGTCCAGCCGCCGAAGTAGCCCTGCACCGCGCCCGCCGCGACGCCGATGAGCGTGGTCAGGGCGGTCATCGCCAGGCCGAACAGCACCGAGATGCGGAAGCCGTAGATCACCCGGGCGACCACGTCGCGCGCCTGGTCGTCGGTGCCCAGCCAGTGCGTGGCCGATGGCGGCGTGGGGGCGGGGTCGGTCAGGTGCCAGTCGACCGTGCGGTGGTCGTAGGGGATCAGCGCGCGGATCATGAAGCCGTTTTCGGCGATCTGCTGCTCGACGAACGGGTCGGAGTAGTCGGTCTTGGTCGGGAAGAAGCCGCCGAAGGTGGTCTCGGGATAGTCCTGGAAGATCGGCGTGTAGAGGTTGCCGTCGTACCAGACCGCGATCGGGTCGTCGTTGGCGACCACCTCGGCGAACAGCGACAGGACGAAGAAGAACAGGAAGATCCACAGCGACCAGAAGCCGCGTGTGTTCGCCCGGAAGTTCGCCAGCCGCCGCGCGGTGATCGGCGAGATATCGCGGCCCAGGAAGGTATAGCGCGGGGCGGCGGTCATGCGCGCACCTCCGGATGGTCGGGGGTCGGGCAGACGGTCATCCTCAGGTCTCCCGCGCCTCGAAGTCGATCCGGGGATCGATCACGGTGTACATGATGTCGTTCACGAGCTGCAGGATCAGACCCATCAGGGTGAAGATGTAGAGCGTGCCGAACATCACCGGATAGTCGCGGTTGACCACCGCCTCGAAGCCGAGCAGGCCGAGGCCGTCGAGCGAGAACAGGATCTCGATCAGCACCGCGCCGGTGAACAGGATGTTCACGAACGCCACCGGGAAGCCGGCGATCACGATCAGCATGGCGTTGCGGAAGACGTGGCCGTACAGCACCCGGCGTTCCGCCAGCCCCTTGGCGCGGGCGGTGACGACGTACTGCTGGTTGATCTGATCCAGGAAGGAGTTCTTGGTTAGCATCGTGAGCGCGGCGAACGAACCGATCACCAGCGCGGTGATCGGCAGCGCCATATGCCAGAAGTAGTCGACGATCTGCATCGGCCAGGTGAGCGTCTCCCAGTCGTCGGAGACCAGGCCACGCAGCGGGAACCAGTCGAGATAGGCGCCGCCGGCGAACACCACGATCAGCAGCACCGCGAACAGGAAGGCCGGGATCGCGTTGCCGACGATCACCACGACGGACGTCCAGAAGTCGAACGGCGTGCCGTCGCGCGTTGCCTTCGCCACGCCCAGTGGGATCGAGATCAGGTAGGTCAGGAGCGTCGTCCACAGGCCGAGCGAGATCGACACCGGCAGCTTGTCGACGATCAGCTCGGTGACCGAGCGGCTGCGGAAGAAGCTCTCCCCGAAGTCGAAGGTGGCGTAGTCGCCGACCATCATCAGGAAGCGCTCGGCCGGTGGTTTGTCGAAGCCGAACTGTGCCTCCAGGTCCTCGATGAATTCCGGCGGCAGGCCCTGCGCGCCGCGGTAGTCGCCGCGCGGGCCGGTGCCGCCGCTGGGTTGGCTCTGGGCGGATCCGCCGGCGCCGCCATCGCCGCCGGCCTGGGTGATCCGCTGGGTCGCGGCGACGCCGGTGCCGGTGACCTGACTGATCACCTGCTGCACCGGCCCGCCGGGGGCGGCCTGGACGATCAGGAAGTTGATCAGCATCGCGCCCAACAGGGTGGGCACCATGAGCAGGATACGGCGGATGATGTAGCTGGTCATGGCCGCCTCACTCCGTGCCCTGCTGGCTGGCCTTGCGGTGGAAACCGCGGCGGAAGAAGAGGAGCGCGAGCCCGGCCAGGACGAGCACGCCGAGCGCGGTCAGCCAGACGCCGCTCCTGCCGGTATCCTGCGCCGCGTCGCCATTCGCCTCGGCCTGCGCCCGGGCGATCTGCTGTTCCTTCTCTGGCGCGATCCACCAGGCGTCCAGCAGGTTCAGGGCGTAGGGGGCCGTCGTCTCCGGCCGGCGGAACTTGTCCCAGTAGACCAGCGGCCAGGCGCCCATGTGCCAGTTCGGCACCACGTAGTGGTGCCACAGCAGCACGCGGTCGAGTGCCCGGGTCCGGGCAACCAGCTCTTCCCGGCTGGGTGCGGCGATCACCATGTCGATCAGCTTGTCGATCACCGGATCCTGGATGCCGGCCCAATTGCGCGTGCCGGGGCGCTCGGCGGCCGCGGAGCCCCAGAAGCTGCGTTGCTCGTTGCCTGGCGACAGGGATTGCGGCCAGCCCCCGACCGTCATGTCGAAGTCATAGGAATCCAGCCGGTTCTGGTACTGCACGCTGTCCACCAGCGAGACGTCGACCTCAATGCCCAACCGGTTCAGGTTGGCGACGTAGGGCAGCACGACGCGTTCGAAAGCTTGGCTGTTCAAAAGGATTTCGAACGTCACGGGCCGGCCGGTGCGCGGATCGATGAGCTTCATGTCGCGCACCTCGAAGCCGGCCTCGCGCAGCAGCCCGAGCGCCTTTTTCAGGTTGTCGCGTGGGTAGCCGTTGCCGTCGGTTTCCGGCGGGTCGTACTCCTGGGTGAAGACTTCCGGGGGCACCTGGCCGCGGAACTGCTCCAGGATTTCCTTCTCGCGGCCGGTCGGCAGCCCGTCGGAAGCCAGTTCGGAGTTGGAGAAGTAGCTTTCGGTGCGGATGTACTGGCCGAAGAAGAGGTTCTTGTTGGTCCAGCCGAAATCGAAGGCGTAGCTCATCGCCTCGCGGACCTTCGGCTGGTCGAACGGCGCGCGCCGGGTGTTCATGACGAACGCCTGCATGCCGGTCGGTCGGCTGTTTTCCAGCTTGACCTTCTTCAGCCGGCCCTGGCGCACCGCGGGCACGTCGTAGGCGGTCGCCCAGGCCTTGGCGGTGTTCTCCAGCCGGAAGTCGACATTGCCGGCTTTGATCGCCGAACGGATTACGGTGGGATCACGGAAGTAGTCGTAGCGGATCTTGTCGTAGTTCCAGCGTCCGCGGTTCACCGCCAGGTCGCGGCCCCAATAGTCCTCGACCCGTTCGAACACGACGTAGCGGCCGGGCTCGTAGTCAGTGACTTTATAAGGGCCGGAGCCCAGCGGCGGCTCCAGCGTGGACTTTCCGAACGTGCGTCCCTCGGCTGTCCAGTAGTGCTTTGGCAGGACCGGCAGCTGGCCCAGGATCAGCGGCAGTTCGCGGTTCAGCCCCTCGCTGAACTCGAACCGGACGGTGCGCGGGCCGATCTGCCGGGCGCTTTTGACGTTCTTGTAGTAGAAGCGGTATTGGGGATGGCCCTGTTCCTTCAGGGTATTGAAACTCCAGATCACATCTTCGACCGTGATCGGTTCCCCGTCGTGCCAGCGCGCGTCCTTGCGCAGGGTGTAGGCGACCCAGTCGCGGTCCTCGGGCATGTAGATGTACTTGGCGATCAGGCCGTACTGGCTGAACGCCTCGTCGTCGCTCGAGGTCATCAGCGTCTCGAACGCCAGCCCCATCGCTTCCGCCGCCTGCCCCTTGAGGATGTAGGGGTTGAAGCTGTCGTAGGTGCCGTCGGCGGCCATCTTGAGGGTGCCGCCTTTGGGAGCATCGGGATTGACGTAGTCGAAGTGCTGGAAGTCTGTCTTGTATTTGACCTCGCCGTGCATCGCTACGCCGTGGCGCGGCGGCACGCCTTCCAGTTCGCGCAGCGTGCTTTGGGGCAGGTCGGGCTCGGGCGCCTGGGCGGTTTGCTGCGACGATGCGGCGGCGATGTCCGTAGTCTGCGCCAGGGCCGGCAGCGCCGGCAGGTTGACCGCCAGCGCGAGCACGCCGGCCGCAAGAAACGAGGTTATCCCCCTCACGTCGCCACCTGCTCCAGTGCCTGGGCGTGTAGGGCAGGGTCGCCGGCCGCGAGCACGCGCCCGTCTGAATCCGGGCCGAGCGGGCGTCCTTGCCAGTCGGTGATGACGCCGCCCGCGCCCTCGATCACCGGGACCAGCGCGGCGAAATCGTAGTAGCTCATGCCGGCCTCGCAGACGAGGTCGAGGTAGCCGGCGGCGAGCAGGCCATAGTTATGGCAGTCGCCGCCGTAGAGCGTCAGCTTGGCGTGCTGGCGCAGACGCTCGAACGCGGCGTTCTCTTCGGCCTGGGCGAACATGCCGGGGGAGGTAGCGCACAGCGTGGCCGCGTCCAGGCTTGGGCAGGCTCGGGTCTGCGCCGGCATCTCGCCGTGGGCGTCGGCGAACAGGGTCGTCCGGCCGGCGGCGCCGACCCAGCGTTCCTGAATCGCGGGCATGTCGATCACGCCCAGCACCGGACGGTCTCGGTGGACCAGCGCGACTAGGCAGCCGAAGGTCGGCTTGCCGGAAATGAACTGCTTGGTCCCGTCGATCGGGTCGAGCACCCACACGTTTTCGGCACCGGCACGCACGGTGCCGTGTTCCTCGCCGACGATGCCGTGCTCGGGATGCGTTTCCTCGATAATCCGGCGCATCGCCGATTCGGCTTCCCGGTCGGCCACCGTGACCGGGCTGGCGTCCGGCTTGTCGTCGACCGCGACGGGGGTGCGGAAATGGTGCCGGGCGGTTTGGCGGCCGGCGTCGGCCAGCCGTTCGGCAAGCGCCACGAGCGCGTCGCTCGGCGTGTCGGTGGAGTCTTGGGGCCGCGCGGCGGGCGGGCGGGCGTTGGCGTCACTCACGTGAGGGGTTCTCGCTTGACCGCAGAACTGGGGCGGACGGCAACCGGAGCGCAGGGAGATAGCTATCCGGAGCCGTTCAAGACGAACTGGGCCGCCACTGTATCTGTCCCGGCCCGTCGGCGCCTAGGGCTTACTTGGCATGGCGAAGGACGTAGGGAGGGCGGATATGGCGTGTGGTCCGAATGCCGATGGCGGCTTCGCTTCGAAGAGGCCGCTTGGTTGACACAGATCGTCGGCGCTCTCGGGCATTGTTCGTGCGACAATCGCACACACATCGCTCAGCGAAGGCGGCGCGCAAGGGGCGTACGCCCGGCAAGGCATTATAACAAGGCATCATAAGGGGAACAGAACCTGAGATGAGCGAACGAACGGCAGACGATGGTCAGGCCGACAGCATCACCAGCACTCTGCACGCCTTGAAGCGCGCCGCCCGGCAGGACCGTGTCTCGCTCGGCACGTTGATCGACCAGCTGGGCCAGCGCACCTACGGCCCGCTCTTTTTCACCATTGGTTTGATCGCGCTATCGCCGATTGGAGCGATTCCGGGAGCCTCTGTCGTCTGTGCGACCTTGATCGTGCTGCTGGCTGTACAGATGAGCTTTGGGAGTCATACGCCCTGGGTGCCTGGCGCGCTGCGTCGGCTGGAGGTCGACGGCGACCTGGGCCGACGCTCGATCGAACGAGTGGAGCCATACCTGCGTTGGCTCGACCGGCTCACGCAGGCGCGCTGGTCGGTGCTGTTGTCCCGGCCGGCCCTACATGCGGTCGTGCTTGGGCTGTGCGCGCTGGCGGTATTGATGTACCCCCTTGCGCTGGTTCCCTGGGGCGTTTTGCCGGTTGCGGCCGCGATCACGGTGATCGGCCTGGGCCTTTTGACCGCAGACGGACTGATCACCGCCATTGGGCTGGCAGTCGCCCTGGTTGGCGGCGGTGGCGGCCTGTACATCCTGTCGGGCTGAGGCCGCGTGCCGGCCGCGCTACCCGCACCAGTTTGCATGAAAACGGCCCGCCGGCATCTGTGTCGGCGGGCCGTTTGCTGGAAGGCGCTTTACTCGGTGGCCTCGTCGGCCGCGTCCTCGGCAGCGTCGCCGGCGTCCTCGACGGCGTCCGAGGCCTGATCGCCGGCCTCTTCGACCGCGTCGCCAGCTTCCTCGGCGGCGGTGTCGTTATCGCTTTCGCCGCAGGCCGCAACGCTACCCAGCATCAGTAGGGCAAGAGCAGCAGCACTCCAACGCTTCACCATGGTCCCGGTCCTTTTCAGTTAGATCTATCGTGCACGTCGTTTAACGCGTCGGTCTGAAATGGTCCTGACGGCAGGCGTGACACAAGGGAGGTCACGCGCTGGCCACGAAATTGGCGCGCACGATGCGGCGATGGGAGCGGGGCGAGGGCAAAAGAAAAACGCCGGCGGGTGTCGCCACCCGCCGGCTCGCATCAGGCTGCAGTGAAGCGTCGGGGCTTAGTTGCCGCCGGCGTTCTCCGACTGCTGGAGCATGTAGGCGATGATGTTATGGCGCTTCTGCGCGTCCTTCACACCCGGATAGGTCATCCGGTTGCCGGACGCGAACTCGTTCGGGTTTTCGAGCCACGCATCCATCTTTTCCAGGTTCCACTCGCCTTCCTTGCTCTTGAGCGCGTCGGAGTAGTTGAACCCGTCGTGACTTGCGATCTTGTGGTTCAGAACGTTGTAGAGGTTGGGGCCGACCTTGTTCGGACCGCCCTTTTCGAAGGAGTGGCAAGCGCTGCAAACCGCCACGGCGGACTTCCCGGCCGACGGATCGGCGGAAGCGATCTGCTGCTCCAGCTCGGAACCGCCACCAGAGCCGCCCCCGCTGGCGTCAGCCTTCGCGCTCTGGGTCTCCCCCGCACCGCTGTCACCGGAACCACTGTCGCCGGACTGCGTGTCGCCGGAACTGTCCGATGCTTGCTCGCCGTTGGCGCCTTCGTCGCTCCCGCTGGCGTCGGCCGACTGCTGCTCGGGTTCGGGCAATGGCGGCGGGTTATTCGACTGCTCCCGCAGATACAGGATCACGTCGGCACGCTTCTCCGCATCCTTGATACCAGGGTAGGACATGCTGGTCCCAGATGCCCAACCGCTCGGGTTTTCCAGCCAGGCGTCCAGCTTCTTGTAGGTCCACTCACCCTCCTTCCCCTTAAGGGCGCTGGAGTAGCCGAACCCGTCGACGCTGGCGATCTCGCGCCCGACGACATTGAACAGGTGCGGGCCGACCTTGTTTGCGCCGCCCTCCTCGAAGGAGTGGCAGGCCTGGCAGGCGCGCACGCCGCTCTCGCCCTCGCTGGCGGAAGCGTTAGCGAGAAGCGTCGCCAGATCCGGCGCCTGCTCCTCGCCGCCGGAACCGCCGGACCCACCGGAACCACCACCGGAGCCTTCTTTGGTGGCAACCGTATAGACCGGCTCTTCAGGCGCATGGGGGCTGACCAGCAAATCGGCCACGAAGCCAGAGGCCATCGCAACCACGCCGCCGGTGAGAACAGCCGCCGCGATCTTGTTCAGTTCCAGAGACATTCGGACTTTCCTTGCAGCCTCGCGTGTGAAGCGGCGCGACAATAGCCGCAGCCTTGCAGGCGTTCAATAGTTCGGGGTCAGGGGTGGCGGGTGAAATTCCTGCCATGTTTCGCGTGCCAATCTCGCCTTCCCGGTACCGCTGTCCATCGGTGTGCGTCGCTATGCCGCGCCAAATGTGAAACCGTCGTGAACGGGGAACACCGCGCGCGCCATGTAGGACCCGGGCGCGCGTTGACACCCCCGAAGCGGCTCTCGATACTCCGCCGCGATGCGCGCCGTGAACGCTTCTTCCTGACCGCGCGCGCCGCCGACCTGCCAGGTTGGGGCGTCGACGACCACCGACCCGCCTTGTCGAACGTGGCTGGCAAGCTCAACGGCCGAGCCACGCAACCGGGAATGCCGATGTCCGAGACTGACTATACAAGCCCGCGCGTGGCGGGCGTCGAGACCGATCCGGAACAGACGATCGCTTTTCAGGGCGCCCACGGCGCCTACTCCGACATGGCCTGCCGGGTCGTGTTTCCAGCGTTCACCACCCTGCCGTGCCCGTCGTTCGAGGATACTTTCGCCGCCGTGCGGGACGGCTTGGCGCGTTACGCCATGATTCCGATCGATAACTCGTCCGCCGGACGGGTCGCGGACATCCACCATCTGCTACCAGACAGCGGCCTCCATATCGTGGGCGAGCATTTTCAGCCGGTGAACCACAACCTGCTGGGGGCGCCGGGGGCGACGTTGGAGGGCATCCGGAAGGTGCACAGTCACATCCAGGCCCTTAGTCAGTGTCGGCAGTATCTGCGCGACCGTGGCCTGGAGCCTGTGGTGCACGCCGACACCGCCGGTGCGGCTGCCGAGGTGGCAGAGCGCGGCGACCCGGCGGAGGCGGCGATCGCCTCCCGTCTGGCTGCCGAGACCTACGGTCTGGAGTTCCTGGCAAACGACATCGAGGACCTGGAGCACAACACCACCCGCTTCCTGATCATGGCGCACGAGCCGATCGATCCGGACCCCGAACAGGGGCGGATCGTCACGTCGCTGGTGTTTCGGGTGCGTTCCGTCCCCGCGGCGCTGTACAAGGCGCTGGGCGGGTTCGCGACCAACGGCGTCAACATCACCAAGCTGGAGAGCTATATCCTGGACTCCCGCTTCACGGTTGCGCAGTTCTATGCCGACGTGGAAGGGCATCCCGACAACCGGCTGGTGCGCCTGGCGCTGGAGGAACTCGGATTCTTCTCCCGCGAGGTGAAGATCCTGGGCGTCTATCCGGCGTCGCCCTTCCGGCAGGATGCGGAAGCCGGCTAGCGCGCCCGCCCGCGTAGTGTGAAGAGTGTGCCTGGGGCGCGTTCATCCGTTGCGGGGGCTTGTGCCCGGCAGGGGCATCGTCATATGCAAGTTAGATCGCTCGCCTCGGGCGGGAGTCGGGCGACGGTCGGCCATGGCTGGTCCCGGCAGCGCTCTGTCCTGCCCGATCGACGTCAACCTGGCGCGTATTCTGCGCCCGACAGCTGGCGAGAGACATCAACATGCGGCGCGCGCCGCCCGGCCGGCACCTCCGAAGGGGGCATGGCTTCGGGGGGGCGCGTCCCAACCATGGGAACGCAGATACGATGCTGACCAAGATCGTCGAGGGGCTCGATAGCGTGTTCCGCGCTTGGCGCTACCACTTGGCGGTGCCAACGAGCCGGGACGAGCTGCGCAAGCTGATCCGCACGGGGCCGGAACCGGTCAACTCGGATGTCGTCAACTCTGGCAGCAAGGGGCATAACGGTCCGCCGAAGGGGCTCGACGGTTTCGATCCCTTTACCCTGCTCAGCAGCTATTGGGAGGTTGAGTACGACAAGCAACCGCAAAAGCCGTACCACGCCCTCGTCGATCTGCTGGACATTCCGGAGATCGACAAGAAGGCTGCCTGGAGCCTGTACGAGCACGGCATCATCTCGGTCGACGACGTCCGTCGCGCGGACATGAACGCGCTCGCCAGGCTATCCAACGTCGGCGAGCAGACGGTGGCCTTCCTGAAGACCCTCTAGGGCTTGATTGCCGGAGGTGAGCTTGCCTCCGGCGTGGATCGGGTTCTTTTGTGCGCGCGTCGTTGCCCGCCAAGACCTCCTGCTGAGAAGTGCCGCGCGTCATGACCGAATTCGCGCTTGCCGGACTCGTCTTCCTGGCCGCACATAGTCTGCCGTCGATCCCGCCCGCGCGGGCCTGGCTGCGCAACACGCTCGGCCCGCGTGGCTATGCCGTGGCGTTCAGCGTGTCGTCGCTGGTGCTGCTGGCGTGGTTGCTTTCCGCCGCGATTCGGGCGCCCTATGTTGCGCTGTGGACCCCGCCGGTCTGGGCCTATCACCTGACGCTGCTGTTGGCGCCGATTGGCACTGTATTGGTGGTCGCCGGTCTCGTCCGGGCGAATCCGCTGTCGATCGGCTTTGTCACCCGCGGCTTCGACCCCGAGCGCCCAGGTCTGGCCGGGGTCACCCGGCATCCCGTGCTGTGGGGGTTTCTGTTCTGGGCGGCCGGTCATATCCCGGCCAATGGCGATGTCGTCGCCGTCAGCCTGTTCGGCGCGCTCGGGCTGTTCTCGCTCGCCGGCTTCTGGTTGGTTGATCGGCGGCATCGTCGCCAATTGGGCGCGCGCGGGTGGAACCGTTTAAGCGCGGCCGCGCCCACGCTGCCGTTCGCGCGCGGCCTGCCGCGGTTCCAGGTGACCGATGGGGTCGCCCTGCTTCTGGGGATTCTGGCCGCCGCTGCATTGCTGGGCGGTTTGCACGTCTGGCTTTTCGGCGTCGATCCGCTGATCGGGCTAAAGCTCGTCTAGCGCGATCGCGTCCTTCCCATCCGCTTACGCTTGGCCGTGCAGCCAGGCCTCGATCAGCTTGCGCGCGATCGAATCCTTCCGGGGCAGGCTAAGCGTCTCGTCCCCGGGGGCGTTCAGCAGTTCGTCCCGATGGAACCAGCGCGCGCCCACCAGTTCCGCTTCGTCGACCGTTAGCGGCAGGCATTCGCAGGCGGCGTGGAATCCCAGCATCAGCGAGGCCGGAAACGGCCAGGGTTGTGAAGCGAAGTAGCGCACCCCCTCAAGCGGCACGGTGATGCCGACCTCTTCCTTGACCTCGCGGACGACGGCTTCCTCAAGGCACTCGCCTGGTTCGACGAAGCCGGCCAGGGTGGAATGCATGCCCGGCGGGAAACGGGCGTGACGGCCGAGCACGCAATGCTCGCCGCCGTCGTGCACCAGCATGATCACGGCCGGGTCGGTGCGCGGGAATTGCGTGGTGCCGCACTGACGCCCGCAGCAGATCCGGGCGAAGCCGGCATCCTTGCTCTCGTTCGGCTGGCCGCAGCGCGGGCAGTATTGGTGGTGGCCATGCCAGTGCACCAGCGCCCGCGCGTAGGCCATCAACGCGCCATCACCTTGGGCCATGTTCGGGCCGACTTCGCGCAGGTCGCGGAAGGTAGCCCCGTCGCCCACGGCTTGGTGTGCTTCCACCTCCTCCAGCGGCGACAGGTCGATGGCGAAGATCGCGGCGCCATCCTGGAGGCCGAGCAACACCACCTCGTCTGCGAGTTCGAGCGCGAGCGACGCCTGCTCTCCCATCAGGAAGCAGGGCTGCGGCCGGTCGGGATCGCTGACCAGGTTGCGGTTGTTCCACACCGGCACGAAACGCGTTTGCCGGTCGAGCAGGCGCGCGGCGACCCACGCCGGGTCGCTGCGCATCTGCGCGGCGCGGTCGAGCGAGCAGCCGGTGTAGGGGATTGGCCCAGCGGGCGATGTTGGCACGGATTCCATCATCTGCACCCATCGCACAGCTGTTGTGCCGTGGCAACTTGGTGCGAAGCGTTCGTGCGTCCGGGCGATCCTTGATTCATGTCGCTCCAGGGTCCATAACCTGCACAGGGAGACTGGCGGCGGACGGGCCGCCGGGTAACCCGGTCAGGTCCGGAAGGAAGCAGCCGTAACCGGTCAGGCCTGGGTCGTCCGTTCAGTCTCCCACCCCTTGCTCGCCGCCGCCGCGCGCGGGCGTCGCGCGCCGCTGGTCTTGGTATAGGCCAACCAGCGCCTGTTCAGCGACGCGGCGCAGGCGGTGGTGTTTTTTAACGTGTACGCCCCGACAGCGGTTCCCGGCGCTTTCCATGTCCGATTCGCACGACGCCGCACCGCCCGCCGATCCAGCCGATGGCGGGAGCGGCGCAGCCACGTCTTCCAACGTCGGGGCGCCCGATCCCTACCGCGTGCTCGCCCGGAAATACCGGCCGGAGACGTTCGACGATCTGATCGGTCAGGATGCGCTGGTGCGGACCCTGACCAATGCACTGCAGGCCGGGCGGATGCCCCAGGCCTTCGTCCTGACCGGCGTGCGTGGGGTCGGCAAGACCACGACCGCCCGGATCATCGCCCGGGCGTTGAACTGCATCGGTCCGGATGGGCAGGGCGGACCGACACCGCGGCCCTGCGGGGTGTGCGAGCACTGCACCGCGATCGCGCAGGACCGGCACGTCGACGTCATCGAGATGGACGCCGCGAGCCGCACCGGCGTTGACGACATCCGCGATCTGATCGACGGCGTGCGCTATCGCCCGGTGACCGCCCGGCGGAAGGTCTACATCGTGGACGAGGTCCACATGCTCTCCAAGAACGCCTTCAACGCGTTGTTGAAGACGCTGGAGGAGCCGCCGGAACACGTCACCTTTGTCTTCGCCACCACTGAAATCCGCAAGGTCCCGGTCACGGTGCTGTCGCGCTGCATGCGCTTTGACCTGCGCCGGGTCGACCAGGACACGCTGGTCCAGCATTTCCGCAACCTGCTGACCAAGGAAGGCATCGCGGCCGAGGATCAGGCGCTCGCCATGGTCGCGCGGGCGGCCGATGGCTCGGTGCGCGACGGGCTGTCGCTGCTCGACCAGGCCTCCGCGCTGTCCGGCGGTGAGATCGGCGAGCCGGTCGTGAAGGATATGCTGGGCCTGGCCGACCGGGGGCGGGTCTACGATCTGTACGATGCTGTCCTGGGCGGACAGGCGAAGCAGGCGCTCGATGTCTTGGCCGATCTGTACGATGCCGGCGCCGATCCCGCGGTGGTGTTGCAGGACCTGCTGGAGGTCACCCACACCCTGACCCGTTTGCAGGTCGTGGGGGCGGGCGAGGCGCTGGCCGGTCTGCCGGAGGTCGAACGCACGCGCGGGGCGGAGATGGCCAAGGCGCTCAATCCCGCCCAGTTGGCGCGCAACTGGCAAATGCTGTTGAAGGGCCTGCAGGAAACCCAGAACGCGCCGCAGCCGCGCCAGGCCGCGGAGATGGTGCTGTTGCGCCTGGTCTACGCCGGCGAGCTGCCGACCCCGGGAGAGTTGGTTAAGCAGCTGAAGGGGGAGGGCGGCGCCGTTTCCGGCGGGGGGCGCGGTGGATCTGTCGGCGGTGGCGGTGCGTCCGCGGGAAACGCCGGTAGCGCGCAGGCGTCGCGGTCGTCGGTCGAGGCGTCGGGCGGCGGCGGAACGCAGACCCGGGCGGTTCAGGGAGCCGGTGGCGCGACCGCACAGCGTCAGGCCGCCCCCGCGCCCGAGCAGACGCCGGAGCCCGCCGATCAGGCACAGACCGAGGCCACCCCGGAGCTGCCGCAGCCGCAGAGCTTTCAGGACGTGGTCAAGCTGGCCAGCGACAAACGCGAGCTGAAGCTGGCCGCCGATCTACGCAATGCGGTTCATCTGGTGCGTTTCGAGCCGGGGCATATCGAGGTCCGACCGAACGCCAACGCGCCCAAGGATCTGGCCGGCAATCTGGGGCGGCTGCTGTCGGACTGGACGGGTCGGCGGTGGGTCGTTTCCCTGTCCCAGGACGCGGGCGATCCGACGCTGTTCGAGCAGGAGCAGCAACGCAAGGCGGAAGAACGCGCGCGCCTGCTGCAGCACCCCAAGGTGCAGGCCGTGCTCGAAACCTTTCCAGGTGCCAAGCTGATCAACTACACAGGCGCTGACGGGCCGGGAAGCGCGCCGGCGGTGCCGGATGACGCATCCGATGATGACGGCGAAGCGTCGGCCGAGGCGCCGGGCGACGATGGGCTGGATCAGATCGACGATCCGGACCACGACGGCTACGGCGATGAAATCGATCCTAATGACCCGCGCTTTCAGTGACCCCACATGAAGGCTGACGGCGCATGAACTAGGTGTGGGCGGCAGTCTAGGACACCGCCTGGATACTTCCGAATTCCCCCGCGAGGAGGCGAGGCCGAGATGAAGAACCTGAGCAACATGATGAAGCAGGCGCAGCAGATGCAGGAAAAAATGCAGGAGATGCAGGAGCGCCTGGCCCAGGAAGAGATCACCGGCACGGCCGGCGGCGGCATGGTGCAGGTCACGATTACCGGCAAGGGGCAGACCAGCAAGGTGTCGATCGATCCCTCGCTGATCGATCCGAACGAGGGTGGCGTGCTGGAAGATCTGGTCGCCGCGGCCAATAACGATGCACGTCAGAAGCTGGACGAGTATACCCAGCAGCAGATGTCCGAACTGACCGGCGGCATGGACCTGCCGGCCGGCTTCAAGCTGCCGGGCATGTAAATCCGCGCGCGGCAAGCCCCTGGGCGCCCGCGTTGTCCGTCACACCAACACTGGAGACCACAGATGGCGAACAGTCATACCAAGAGCGTGACCGATATGGAGATCGAGGAGTACCGCGCCCACAAGCACCGCAAGCGCGAGGACTTCCTCAAGCAGTTTCCGCCCAAGGAGCGCCCGAAGCACCGGGCCCAGGCGCGCGCGATCGTGCGTCAGGACGACAAGCGGCGGAAGGATATCGGGCTCGAGACCTGATCCAACGCGAGCACGCTGAGCCGTCGTGGCCGTCAACGAGATCGACAAGCTGATCCAGCTGCTGGGCCGTCTGCCTGGGCTTGGGCCGCGCTCGGCCCGGCGGGCGGTGCTGTACCTGATGAAGCGCCGCGACCAGTTGATGGTGCCGCTGGCTCAGGCGATGCAGGCCGCTGCGGAGAAGATTCGGGCCTGCTCGGAATGCGGCAACCTGGATGCGCAGGACCCTTGTGCCGTCTGCCGCGATCCCGAGCGCGACAGCCATGTGATCTGTGTGGTCGAGGACGTGGGCGACCTTTGGGCGCTGGAACGTACCAGTGCGTTCAAGGGGCGCTACCACGTCCTCGGCGGCACGCTGTCGGCGCTCGATGGTCGCGGGCCGGAACAGCTGAACCTGGACCGGCTGGTCCGGCGGGTGCAGGAGCAGGGCGTGGACGAGGTGATCCTCGCCCTTTCCGCCACTGTCGATGGCCAGACGACCGCCCACTACATCGCCGAAAAGCTCCGCGCCCACGGCGTGGCAGTCACGCGCCTGGCTCACGGCGTTCCGGTCGGCGGCGAACTTGACTACCTGGATGACGGCACTTTGACCGCTGCGCTCAACGCACGGAAGTAGGGCCGCGCAATCGCCATAGTGCCTCAGCACGCTTCATGTGAGGGATCGAGCAGGAACATGGATATGACGCGCAGCACCCTGACCGCGCTTGCCACTGTCGCCGCGCTTGTCGCCGGCCCGGCCGCCGCGCAGCAGGATAGCGCCCCGGATGTGCCGGCCGCAGCAGGCGGCGATCGGCTGGCGATCTACCAGGACGATCTGGCGCTGGTCACGACCGCGCGGTCGGTCACGCTGGAGCCCGGTACCGCGCAATTGCAGATCGACCGGATCAGTCCGCGTATCGTCCCCGGCAGCCTGGACGTGGCGGCCCCGGGCCTGCAGGTCACGCAGCAGCGGCTGGCGCCCTGGCCGCTCGACCGCCGCGCGCTCCTGGCGGCGCACCTGGGCCGCGAGGTAACGCTGGTGCGTCCGGGGGCGAACGGCGGTGACGGCGCGCGGGTGACCGCCACGCTGCTGTCGATCGAAAATGGCTTGGTGTTGCGCGTCGACGACCGGATCGAGGTCGATCCCGCCGGACGGATCGTCTTTCCCGACCTGCCCGACAGCCTGTCCACCAGTCCGCGCGCGGATATCCGCGTCAATGTCGAAGAGGCCGGCGACCGACGCCTGACCCTGCGCTACCTGACCCAAGGGCTGTCCTGGTCGACCCAGTACGTCGCGCGCTACGACGCGGAGGCTGGGGTCATGGACCTCTCCGGCATGGCACGGATCGAAAACGACCTGCCGGTTGCCTTCGGTGCCCGGCAGGTGCGCCTGCTGGCCGGGCAGGTGTCGCAAGTTAACGGCGACGAGGGCGGCGGCCCCGGCCCCCGGAAGATGGCGGCGATGGCCGCCCGGGTGGAGGATGCGCGCGTGCCCACGCCGCAGACGCAGGCGGACCTGAAGGTCTATCCCCTGCCGGATGCCCTGGACCTGCCCGCCGGTGGCCAGGTGCAGGTGCCGCTGATGCAGGTGGAAGAGGTGCCCGTCGAGCGGGAGTATCGCCTGACCGGCCTGGCTACGGCCTATCCCTACAACGGCGTGCGCGGGCCGTCGGCCGCCAGTGTGCGGCTGCGTGTGCCGGACACCTCGGAGGCCGGGTTCGGCCAGCCGCTGCCGGCGGGCACGCTGCGCGTCTATGCTGGCGATCTTTATCGGGGGGCGCAGCAGATCGACGATATCCCGGTTGGTGGCGAGCTGACGGTCAATCTGGGCCGGGCATTCGACGTCACTGCGACGGCGCGGCAGACCGACTACACCCAGTTGAGCGAGCGCAGCTACGAGACCGCGCAGGAAATCACGGTGAGCAACGCCAAGGATCAGGCGGTGCAGGTGAAGGTCCGGGGCCACTTCCCAGCGGACTGGGAGATGCGTCGGGAAAGCCATTCCCACGATTCGGAGGATGCCAGCACGCCCGTCTGGACGCTGGAGGTGCCGGCCGGCGGCGAGACCGTGCTGAGCTACCGCGTGCGCGTGCGCAACTAACCGTGGTCTTACCCGGCGAGCACGCCGCCGCCCATCCCCTCGACATCGGCGAGATCGCGGCGGGACAGCTGAGGCTGCTGCCGCTCGGCGTCGATGACGTCGAGGAACTTCGCGCGGTCACCAGCGACCCCGCCGTCACTTCGGTCATTCCTTTTCTGCCGGAGCCGTTCGGTCTGCAGCAGGCCGAGGCGCTGCTCGCCCGGACGGCGCAGGGACGCGACCTCTACCTCGGTATCCGCGCTGGTCGCGACGGTGTGGTGCCGGAGGTGCCCGCGGGCACGCTCCTGGGGGTGTTGGGCGTCCACCTGCGCGGGGCGGAGGAGATCGAAATCGGCTATTGGCTACCCGGCCGCTATCACGGCCACGGCATCGCTGGCACCGTCGCGCCTGCTGCGGCTGCCGTCTACGCGCGTGCGTTTCCTGACCGTCGCCTGATTGCCGAGTGCCATCCGGACAATACCGCCAGTCAGCGGGTGCTCGCCCGTGCCGGGTTCCGACCGCTGGGTGATCCGGGTCAGCGGCCGAGCCGGGAACTGTACCTCTACGATCCGGGGTGAGCCTTGGCGCTCTGGACAGCCGGGCGCGTGCAGCCTACCCCTCGATCCATGACCGATTCGCCTCAGACCGATTTCTGGCCCGACAGCGGCTACGACCTGCTGCAGGTGCGCGACGACGGCCGGCTCGCCGTCACCGACGCCTATCTCCGTCGTTTCCTGCAACGCCCCGAACTCGCGCCGGTGGCCGAGTCCAACGCGGCCGAGCGCCAGCTGCATGCCGAGCTGCTGGACAGACCCCGCATGGCGGTGCCCGACAGCCGGCTGGATGCGCTGGGCGATCCGGATGCGGTGGAGAACTATCAGGTCGCGCTCGCCTTCCGCGACCGGCTGGTGCAGTCGGGAACGCTGGAAGCGGCCTATCTGGGCCTGTTCCTGAACCCGGGCGCGCACGGCGGTGTGCCGGTGCCGCCCCTGTTCGTCGATCTGCTGGCTCAGGCGATCGTCCGGCACCTGATCGCGGGCACGCAGGACGCGTTGAGGGCGCGTGCGGCCGAGTTGTTGTTCCGCGAGCAGGCGGTGACGATCAACGAGGGCTTCATCATGACCGCCGACCACGCGGTGGTGGAGAGGCATGCCGAGGGCGGCGGCTTCGGCGATCTCGGCCGGCTGGTCCAGCAGGCGCAAACGCCGCTGCGCACCGTCGATCTGGACGTGCTGGACAGCGAGACCGCGCACACCTACTGGGCGCGCGCGCACAAGCACGACACGGTGCTGAACCTGAACTTCGCGGGCGACGGGTTGGACGCCTTCTGCCGGGTGCTGGAGGCGTGGGTGGCCCACATGCTAGGCGTCCGCGTGGCGATCCAGCCGGTGCAGCAGATCACCGACGCCCGCTGGGTCTGGCACGTCGGCCTGGACAAGGAGGCGAGCCGGCTGCTCGACGACCTGTGGCACGGCGCGGAGGTGGGGGACGCGCGGTTGGCGCGTCTGCTCTCGCTGTTCCGCCTGGAGTTCCAGGACCCCAGCGTGATGATCGCCGACATCCAGGGGAGGCCGGTCTATCTCGCGCTGATGATGACCGAGGACAAACGCCTCAAGCTCAAGCCGCAGAACCTGCTGCTCAACTTGCCGCTCGCCGAGCGGGCTTGAGGCCGTCGGTTAGTCCGTGCGCAGATCGCTCGTGAACGAGAGGGCGGTTTCGACCCACACCGCGACCAGATCGTTGCTGACCGCGCGTGCGTCCTGCGCCAGCGCCGGCGAGGCCATCATCGCCCCGCCCACGGCGACTCCAAGGGTGATCAGGATCGCGCAAGAGATCGCGACCGCCTTCAGCCAAGCTTTCATCGCGGGCGCCTTTCGTTAACGTTCGGTAATACTTTAGCGCGGGCTTGCGCCGCCGGCCAACCCTGGCACGGCGAGGTCACGGGCGGGGGCCAGGCGATAAGATCCGTGAGGCCCCTGCAACTCTCCGATCTTCGGTCGGCGGCTTCAGCACGCGTGTTTTGGGGTAAGTGGGGCCCAGTGGTGGTGAGCGCGTGCCTTGTCGTGGCGGCAACGCTACGCTACGGCTGATCTCACCCGATCCCCTCACCCACGAAAGCCGGATACTTCCCCATGCGCGATATCGACCAGCCTTCCCAGGTCGGCTGCTCCATCGACCTGTCGGCCAATGGCAAGCAGCACGGCCACATGATGGTGCCGCATTCCCGCAACGAGAGCGCGTGGGGCACGCTGATGGTGCCGATCGCCAGCGTGAAGAACGGCGATGGGCCGGTCATGCTGGTCACGGCCGGCAACCACGGCGACGAGTACGAGGGCCAGCTGGCGGTGCTCAAGCTGTTGAACCGGCTCAGTGCCGACGGCTTCAAGGGACAGCTGATCGCGATCCCGGCGCTCAACCTGCTGGCTCAGCGCGCCGACACCCGGGTCAGCCCGCAGGACAACGGCAACATGAACCGGGCCTTCCCCGGCCATCCGCGCGGTACCGTCACCCAGCGGGTGGCGCACTTCGTCTGGCAACAATTGATGCCGCGCGCGGATATCGTGGTCGACCTGCACTCCGGCGGACATTCGCTCAACTTCGTGCCGTCGGCGGTGATGCACGAGCTGCCCGACAAGGAGCTGCAGGCGAAGACGGAGGCCGCGCTGAAGGCGTTCGGTGCGCCGGTGGCCCTGCAGCTCGTCGAGCTCGACGCGGTTGGCATGCTCGATACGGCGGCGGAGGAGATGGGCAAGCTGTTCATCTCCACCGAGCTCGGCGGCGCGGCGATGGTGACGCCGGAGACGGTGGGCGTCGCCGATCGCGGGCTCGACAACCTGCTCAAGCACTTCGGCATGATCGAGGGGGCGCCGAGCGGCCACCAAAGCCGGATGATGACCACCCCGGACGGTGCCTACACGATGTCCCATCACGCCGGCCTGTACGAGCCGCTGGTCGAGTTGGGGGAGGAGGTCAAGGCCGGGCAGGAGATCGCCCGCGTGCACTTCCTGGAGGACGGCGGGCATGCACCGGTCGCCTACACCGCCCCGATCTCCGGCCTGCTCTACTGCCGCCGCGTCCAGGGCTGGTGCGGCCGCGGCGACACCTTGGCCCTGGTCGCGCAAGACCTGTAGGGCGGTTCACCACCAAGGCACGAAGGCACCAAGAGGCCGTGAAGCCCGCGATCTAGAAGAAGGAGCTCGTTCGGTAGTCGGCCTCCAGTTGGTAAAAGCGCCCGCGATTTGATCCGAGGCGAGACTCCCCTTTGGGCCGTGTTCGCACGGCCTCTTGGTGCCTTCGTGCCTTGGTGGTGAGCTTCTCCTTTAGGCGCGGGCGTCCTCGTCCTCCGCGTCCTGGTCCGGCGCGACCTTCTGGGCGAGGGCGGCTTCCAGGAAGTCGGTGATGTCGCCGTCCAGCACCTTCTTGCTGTCGGTGCGTTCGACGCCGGTGCGCACGTCCTTGACCATCTGGTAGGGCTGCAGAACGTAGGAGCGGAGCTGGTTGCCCCAGCCGATGTCCGACTTCTGGTCGGCGGTTGCCTGAGCCGCTTCCTCGCGGCGCTTGAGTTCGCGCTCGTACAGGCGCGCGCGCAGCATGTCCCAAGCTTGTGCCCGGTTCTGGTGCTGCGAGCGGCCGGACTGGCAGCCGACCACGATGCCGGTGGGGATGTGGGTCAGGCGCACGGCCGAATCGGTCGTGTTGACGTGCTGTCCGCCCGCGCCGGAGGAGCGGAAGGTGTCAACGCGCACATCCTTGTCCAGGATCTCGACCTCGATCCGGTCGTCGATCACCGGGTAGACCCAGACGCTGGCGAACGAGGTGTGTCGGCGTGCCTGGCTGTCGAACGGCGAAATCCGTACCAGCCGGTGCACGCCGCTCTCGCTCTTCAGCCAGCCGAAGGCGTTGTGGCCGGAGATGCGCAGCGTCGCCGACTTGATGCCGGCTTCCTCGCCGGGCGTCTCGGCGATCTGCTCGACCTTGTAGCCTTGGCTCTCGGCCCAGCGGACGTACATGCGCCGGAGCATGTGCGCCCAGTCCTGCGCCTCCGTGCCGCCGGCGCCGGCGTTGACTTCGAGGTAGGTATCGTTGGCGTCCGCCTCGCCGGAGAGGAGGGACTCGATCTCCATCTTCTGGACACGACCCTGCAGGTCGCGCAGGGCTTCCTGCGCTTCCTGGACGGTATCCTCGTCCTCTTCCGAATCTCCGAGGGATTCCAGTTCGATCGCGTCTTCCAGTTCCTGATCGAACTGCTGGACGGTCTTGATCCGGGTCTCCAGATGCTGACGCTCCTTCATCAGCTCCTGGGCCCGGTCCGGATCGTTCCAGATGTTCGGGTCTTCGGCGTAGGCGTTCAGTTCGTCGAGGCGGCGCCGGGCGTTATCCCAGTCAAAGATGCCTCCTCAGCAGGGCCAGCGATTCGCGAATCGCGCTGGCCAAGCTTTCGGTTTCCGCGCGCATGTCGCAGCGCTCCTTCAAGCTGGTCTGTGATTGGTGGACGGTTCTGGGTATAGGAAGCCAGCCCGCACCGGCGCAAGGGCCGTGCCGGGAGGTACGGGCTCACGATGCCGTCAGTACAGGCCGCCGCCGGTGCCGGTGTCCGCCGGTGCCTGGGCGCCGCCGTTCTGCCCGCTGGAACTGCCTGAATTGTCGTTGGCGGCTGTCTGGCCCTGGCCGATCACGCGACGATCCTGGGCCGGACTGTTGCCGGTCTTGAACGCCTCCAGGATGACGTTGTCGTCGCCTGGCCGCGCCGGCTGGCCGGTGTCCAGGTTCATGCGCACCAGCTTGATGCCCGAAGGGATGCGGAAAGGCACCTTGGGCTCGCCTTCGAGCGCGTTCTGCATGAACTGCTTCCAGATCGGCCCGGCGGTGTTGGAGCCGAAGGAGTTCGGCCCCAGGGTGCGGGGATTGTCGAAGCCGACGTAGACGCCCGCCACGAGGTCCGGCGAAAAGCCCATGAACCAGGTGTCGACGCTGTCGTTGGTGGTGCCGGTCTTGCCCGCCAGCGGACGGTTGAGCGACCGCATCCGCCGGCCGGTGCCGCGCTCCACCACGCCGCGCAGCATGGAGACGATCTGGTAGGCGGAGGCCGGATCGGTCACCTGCGCCCGGTCGTCTGGGATTTCGGGTGGCTGCTGGTTCAGCCACAGATCGGCGTCGCAGCCGGGGCAGGGGCGGTCGTCGTGCTTGAAGATCGTCTTGCCCTCACGGTCCTGCACCCGGTCGATCAGGGTCGGCTTGATATTCTTGCCGCCGTTGACCAGCTGGCCGTACGCGGTGGCCAGCTTGAGCAGTTTGGTCTCGCCCGCGCCCAACGCCATGGCCAGCTGGTGCGGCAGGTGATCGTAGATCCCGAACCGCTCGGCCGTGTTGGATATCTTGTCCATCCCGACCGACTGCGCCAGGCGCACGGTCATCAGGTTCTTGGACTGCTCGATGCCAACGCGCATCGGGGTCGGGCCGTAGAAGTTGCCGGAGTAGTTCGCCGGCTTCCACTTGCCGAGGCCCTGGCCCTGGTCGATCACGAAGGGGGCGTCGAGGATGATCGTTGCCGGGGTATAGCCGTTCTCCAGGGCGGAGAGATAGACGAACGGCTTGAACGAGGAACCCGGCTGGCGGCCTGCCTGGGTGGCGCGGTTGAACTGGCTGCTGTCGAACGAGAAGCCGCCCTGCATCGCCAGAACGCGGCCGGTGTGGGGGTCGAGCGCGATAATCGCGCCGGACACCTGCGGCATCTGTTCCAGGCGGAAGTTGTCGCTGTCCTGGATCGCCGAAACCAGCACGACGTCGCCGATCGAGACCACCTGTTCCGGGCGCCGTGGCTTGGCGCCGACCCGCTGGTTCTTCAGTTGCGGCCGAGCCCAGTCCATGCCCGACATCAGGATCAGGCCCGTGCTTCCGTCGGTGAAGCCGACCCGGGCGGCGTCCGGCCCGACGGCGACCACGACCGCCTGGCGCCAGCTTTCCGGCATGCCTCCGGGCGGGCTCAGGTCCTGCAGCTTGCTTTGCCAGGGGGCGTCACGGCCTTCGATGTCGAGCGTCCGCTGCGCCCCGCGCCAGCCATGCTCGCGGTCGTAGGCGATCAGGCCGTCCTGCAGGGCGTTCTTGGCGTAGCGCTGCAGTTCCGGGTCAAGCGTGGCACGCACGCTCATCCCGCCACCGTAGACCTTGTCCTCGCCATACAACTGGATCAGTTCGCGGCGCACTTCCTCGCCGAAGTAGTCGGCCTCGGCGATCTCGGTGGCGTCGCGCCGACGGGTCTCGATCGGCGCGTCCTGGGCATGTTGCGCGGTGTCGGCGTCGATATAGCCGTTTTCGTGCATCTGCCGGATGACCCAGTCGCGCCGGGCCTTGGCCGCGTCCGGGTGGAGGTCGACCTGATAGTTGTTCGGGGCCTTGGGCAGGGCGGCGAGGTAGGCGGCCTCGGCCACGGTGAGGTTGTCGAGCGACTTGTTGAAGTAATTCAGCGCCGCCGCGGCGACCCCGTAGGAGCGGCTGCCGAGGTATATCTCGTTCAGGTACAGCTCGAGGATGCGGTCCTTGGTGAACGTCTGCTCCATCCGGAAGGCCAGGATCGCCTCGCGGATCTTGCGTTCGATCGACACCTCGTTGGTCAGCAGGAAGTTCTTGGCCACCTGCTGGGTGATGGTCGACGCGCCCACCGGGCGCTGGTCGGTGCCCAGGCGCTTCAGGTTGTTGTAGGCGGCGGCGATGATCGAGGGGAAGTCCACGCCCGGGTGCTGATAGAAGTTCTTGTCTTCCGCCGACAGGAAGGCATTGATCACGCGCCGCGGCATCGCCTCGATCGGGACGAAGACACGCTTCTCCTTGGCGTATTCTTCCAGCAGCCGACCATCTTCGGCGTAGACGCGCGTGGTGGTCGGTGGCTGATAGTCGGCCAGCTGCTTATAGTCCGGCAGACCCTGGCCGTAGGTCCAGAACACGTACAGCGTCCCGCCGGCGGCCACCAGGCAGCCCAGCAGCAGGAGCGCTACGAGAGAGATCACAATACGCAAAGATCGTCGCTTCCGTTGTCGCGTCTCGATCGGCGGGTGAACGGCGCGTGTCCCGTTTACCCGTCTCGGGATGTTCAACTTCTTAAGATAGTCGGCTGGCCGGCGCGCGACCAGCGTTCAGCGTGGGCGCTGTGTTTTCGGACTGTGTCCCCTGCGTGCCCCTTAGCGCTAGTGCCGTGCCAATCTGGCGGACCAGTGTGGCGAAGGTACGGCAGCGGCGCTTACGTTGACCGGGGGCGTCCTGGTCAGCTTCCGGTGCACTGTTGGTGATCGGGCCGTCGGCAGCACGGGCATTGCGACCCTCTGCATAGGGCTGTTCGATACCGTGTGTGCGCCGCAAATTTGATTGGCCCTGAGCTTCAGAGGGCGCCAGCCCGCTTGACTACCGCAATCGGCGGGCTTCCTGCCATTCGAAAAAGCTGTCGACCGCGTCCAGGATTTCCTGATTGACCTTCCGACGATGGCTGGCGGTCAGGAGTTGCTGTTCCTCCTGGCGGTTGGTCATGTAGCCGATCTCGACCAGCACGCTGGGGATGTTCGGCGACTTCAGCACGGCGAAGCCGGCGTAGCGGTGCGTGTTGCCCAGAAGTTTCACCGACTGTCCAAGCTCGTCCACCAGAACGTTGGCGAAGTGCTTGGACTCGTTCATCGTCTCCCGCTGGGCGAGGTCGATCAGGATCTGGCTGACCACCTTGGTCTGACCGCCCAGATTGACGCCGGCGATGATGTCGGACTTGTTCTCTTTCGCCGCCAGTTGCGCGGCTTCCTTGTCGGAGGCGTTTTCCGACAGGGTGTAGACGCTCGCGCCCCGGATCTTGCCGGAGTTGTGCGTGTTGGCGTGCAGCGAGATGAACAGGTCGCCCTCGGCCTCCTGCGCCAGCTTGATACGCTCGCGCAGGCGCAGGAAGATATCCCGCTGGCGGGTCAGGACGACGCGGTAGCGACCGGTGCTTTCCAACAACTCGCGCAGATGCTTGGCGTAGTCGAGGACAATGTCCTTTTCGTGCGTTCCGGACACGCCGATCGCCCCGGGGTCAACGCCGCCGTGGCCGGCGTCGAGCACGATCGTCGGGCGCTTGTCGCCGCGATCCGGTTCGGGCGCGCGCTGCTGCGGGTCGGGTTTCGGCAGCGGCTCCTCGGACGTGATCCGCCGGTCGCTCAGGCTCGCGAACCTGGTCTGGCTGACCCGCTTCATGTCGACCACAAGGCGGTACGGATAGCCCTCCCGGGGGCTCAAGCGGAACACCTTATCGATCGCCACCGGCGTTTTGGCATCCAGTACGACGCGGCTCGTGGTCGGCGAGAACAAGCCGAAACGCAGCGCCCGGACAAGTCCGACGTCGGCTTCGCCCATCTTGTTTTCCGGGATCTGCCAGTCGACTTGCGGCAGGTCGATCACCACCCGGTACGGGTTGGACAGGGTGAACACCTCGTACGGGGCGGCCGTGGATAACTCCATGACGAAGCGGGTTTTATCCGGGTGCTGCCCCAGCCGTACGGCGGACACAGTCGGGTCGTCCGCCTGCGCCGATTGCGGCGCGGCGAGCCCCGCCAGCACCAGCAGGACGAGCAGTCCCGCCAGTCGATGTCCGAGCCGCTTGGCCATTATCCGCTCACCCATACCTCCAGGACCGGTCGTCCAGAATAGACGTCGACCCGCGTGAGGATGTTCCGACGATATACCGAATCGAACGTTAACAGTGAATGATAAACCCGCTTTCTAGCATCAAAAACCCGCTTCCGGTCTGGGCGGTGGCGTGTGTCCGGCTCAGGATGGGGGATGACAGGGGCCGGAGCGGGGCGCCCACCTGCATGGGGCGTCCATGCCCGTTCGATTGGCCGATTAACCATTGTGGACTTCGCCCGATAAGTCCTATGTTAGACGGTGATACGCGGTCCTGGAGGGCCGCGCCGGCGTCGCGCAGGCGACGGACCGCCGCACACTGTTGCGGTGGTTCGGACGACCGCCGTCGCGGGTGCAGCCGTCCGTTACCGCGCGGGACACGTCCGCCCCGAAGAGTGCCGTCGTTTCCCACCGGAGCCCGTCATGCAACCGCGCTTCGGTGGTTGGGTCGACCGCCATAGCAAGGGGCGAGGAACGCCCGCGCCGGGCGCGTCTGGGGCCTCTGCCCGCGTGTCGCGATGCCAAGGTTCGCGCAGTTTATCGGGAGAATCCCATGATCGTGCGCGGCCACCGGCCGTTTGGATCGCCGAACGGCCGGACCCATGAACGACCGGGCCACCTGCCGAAGAGGCCGTCTTGAAGCCAATCCGCTCCGCCATCCGCACGACCCTCCGCGCTCCGCGCTCCAGCGCCGGCGCGGGGATGTTTGTGACGGTGCCGGAGGGGGTACGGCCGACGGCTTCGGCTGAACTGTTGCTGCCACGGCCCCGGATGATGCCGGCAGACCGACGCCGGTCCCCCATGCGCCGGCCCGATCGTGGCCCGATCGGCGCCCCCGCACATACCACACGTCGCGCCCGCCCTGGCCAACGCCGAGGGTGCGGCTCCGCAATCACCACGTTCGCGCCGCTGACCGCTGTTGAGGCGGTCCCAGCAGGACGCGGATCGAGGATGCAGATTCATGACCCGACGCATGCTCCTGGACGCCAGCCACCCGGAAGAAGCCCGGGTGGTCGTCATGTCCGGCAATCGACTGGATGAATTCGACTACGAGACAAAAGACAAGAAGCAGCTCAAGGGCAATATCTACCTGGCGAAAGTGACCCGGGTAGAGCCTTCGCTTCAGGCCGCCTTCGTTGACTACGGCGGCAACCGGCATGGCTTTCTGCCGTTTTCAGAAATTCATCCCGACTACTACCGTCTCCCGGTTGCCGATCGCGAAGCGCTGATCGCCGAGGAAGAGGAGGCGCAGAAGCATCAGTCCGAGGACGAGAACGCCGGGCCGGAAGACGACGACGAGGATTCGGACAGCCCCGATGCGGCTTCCGAGGCAGCGGCCGACGCCACCCGTCGCCGGCGCCGGTCGCGGAAGGGCGGCGATGAAGGGGAAACGGTCGGCGCTGGGGAAAGCGAGGAAACGACCGATCCCGAGGTCGAGCAGGTCGAGACCGCTCAGTCGGTCGAGACGCTGGCCGGCGACGACATCGAGGATGCCGCCCGCCGCCGCGCGGCCAGCCTGGGCCGTTACAAGATCCAGGAGGTGATCAAGCGCCGGCAGGTCATGCTGGTGCAGGTCGTCAAGGAAGAGCGCGGCAATAAGGGCGCGGCGCTCACCACCTACCTCTCCTTGGCCGGACGTTACTGCGTCCTGATGCCAAACACCGCCAAGGGCGGCGGTATCTCCCGCAAAATTGCCAGCGTTGCCGACCGCAAACGCCTGAAGGGGGTGCTGTCCGAACTGCACATCCCCGGCGGCATGGCGGTGATCGTGCGCACGGCGGGGTCCAACCGCTCCAAGCTGGAGATCAAGCGGGACTACGAATACCTGCTCAGGCTGTGGGATCAGATTCGCTCGACCACGCTGGAGTCCACCGCGCCTTCGCTGATCTACGAGGAAGCCGATCTGATCAAGCGGGCGATCCGGGATCTCTATACCCGCGAGATGGACGAAATCCTGGTCGAGGGCGAGGAAGGCTACAAGGCGGCGAAGACGTTCATGCGCTCGCTGATGCCTTCGCACGCCAAGAAAGTGAAGAAGTACGAAGATCCGAAGGTCCCGATCTTGCACCGTTTCCAGGTCGAGGGGCAGCTGGACGACATTCACAACCCGATCGTCCAGTTGAAGTCGGGTGGCTACATCGTCCTGAACCAGACCGAGGCGCTGGTTGCGATCGACGTCAATAGCGGCAAGGCGACCAAGGAGCGCCACATCGAGGAGACGGCGTTCAAGACCAACCTCGAGGCCGCCGACGAGATCGCCCGACAGCTCAAGCTCCGCGACCTGGCCGGGCTGATCGTGATCGACTTCATCGACATGGACGCGGCCAAGAACAACCGCGAGGTCGAGCAGCGCCTGAAGGAGGCGATGCGCCAGGACCGCGCGCGCATCCAGCTTGGCCGGATCTCGCCGTTCGGCCTCCTGGAGCTGTCGCGTCAGCGTTTGCGGCCCAGCCTGCACGAGATGTCGACCGAGGTCTGCAAGACCTGTGGGGGCAGCGGCTTCGTCCGGTCGCCGGATTCGACGGCTCTGCACGTGCTGCGTGCGCTCGAGGAAGAGGGCATTAAGCGTGGCGGCGGCGAGGTGCAGCTGACCGTGCCGACGCAGGTCGCCCTCTACGTGCTGAACGACAAGCGCGACCGGTTGATGGACGTCGAGCAGCGCTACGGCTTCCGGGTGCGCATCGAGACCGACGATCGACTCGTGTCGCCGGCCCACCGGCTCGACCGCCTGTCGTCGACCCCCACAGAGGATCGCCAGCCCGGCGTGACCGCCGAAGCGATCGACGTGCCGGCGGACGCGGAGTTGATGGAGGACGCCAGTGCCGACGCTGGGGCTGAGTCCAGCCCGGACGAAAAGTCCGACGGCAATGGGCGCAGCGCCAAGCGCAGCCGGCGCGGTGGACGCAAGCGCGCGAATGGCGACAGGCGCGGCGATGACGGCGAGGAGGTGCGCGAGGCCGCGCAGCAGGCGGTTGACGCCGCCGACGACTCGCAGGCCGAAGGGAGCGAGCGCCAGCCAGCCGAAGAACAGGCCGGCGAGGGCAGTGCGGAAGACCAGGCCGCCAAGCGTCGGCGTCGCCGGGGCAAGCGTGGCGGCCGCCGCCGCTCGCGCCGCCGCGAGGACGAGCAGGGCGCCGAACAGCAGAACGTGCAGGACGGCACGTCCTCTGACGAGCAACCGGCTGAGATCGACCATCGCGCTGAGTCATCCGAGGCGGTCGACATGCTGCCGGCGCCGCAGTCGGGCGACGAGGTCGAGACCCCGCACGCGGCGGCAGATGAGGCTGAGACCGACAACGGCCAGGCCGCCCAAGACCCGGCCAGCCCCGTTGCGGCCGCGGAGACTGCGGACGCCGATCAGGCGCGCGCTGTTGCCACGGATGAGACCGTATCAAGCGACACGGCCGAGGCGGCGGAGACGCCGGCCCAGTCCAGCAGCAAGACCAAGCGTTCCAGCCGGTCGCGGCGGTCGCGTAAGAAGACCGAGGCGCCCGCCCAGGCTGAAGCCGGTGCCGACCCGGCTGAAGGCGAAGCGGCCCCGGCCGACGCGCAAGCCTCCGACAATGGCGCGGCTGAGACGCCCACGGGCAAGAGCAGCAAGCGCAAGTCGGGCGGCGGTCGTAAGGCCGCCAAATCGAAGGCCAAGCCAAGCGCGGAGGAGGCGCCGGTCGCCGAGACACCGGCCGATCGCAAGCCCGCCAGTACGGCCCCGGCGGAGACGGACGGGACACCGGCCGAAGCTCAGGCGTCCGAGGGTCAAGGCGCGGACCGTGCGGCCGCCGAGCAATCGGGTGGTGCTCCCACCGAGGCACCGGTCGAATCGGCGCCCTCTGCCCCGACGGACGCGCCGGAGACGTCGGCGCATGTGCCCGCCTCGACGACGCGCGATGAAGCCCCAGACCAGGAGGCGCCAGACCAGGGCGCGACCGGCAACGAGGCGGAGCAGCCTGCCGAGAGCGCCTTCGGCGAAGCGGCCCAGCCCAATGGCGTCGACGAGATCGGCGATCAGCCCCGTACGCCCAAGCGGCGCGGCTGGTGGCAGAAACTGGTCAACTGAGCTGACGCCCGAACGGGAAGGGCCCACCGTCCAACGTGGCGGTGGGCCTTTTCGTGTCGCCTATCCAAATCCCGTTGTGCCGGTGCGTGAACGGGCCTTGGCCGCCGTCTTTGCTACCCTTTCGCGCGGGGATGCGTCTGGTCGTAAACGCGGCTCAGGCCTGCGGCGTCGACGGCGGTGTAGCGTTGGGTGGTCGACAGGCTGGCGTGGCCCAGCAGTTCCTGGATCGCCCGCAGGTCGCCGCCGGCGGACAGCAGCTGGGTGGCGAAGGTGTGGCGCAGGGCGTGCGGCGTGGTCGATTCCGACAGCCCGACCAGCCGACGGATCTGCTGCAGCCGTTCTTGCAGTCGGCGGGCGGAGAGGGCGCCGCCGCGCACGCCCAGGAACAGCGGGTCATCGGGCCGGAGGGGATGCGGGCAGGCGGCGAGGTAGGCCTGCACCGCTTGGCCCACGATCGGCAGCAGCGGCACGCGGCGTTGCTTGTTGCCCTTACCCGTCACCAGCAACACTTCATCCTGCTCGCTTGGGGCTTCCTTCACGGTGAGCGCGAGCGCTTCCCCGATGCGCAGGCCGCAGCCGTAGAGCAGCAGCATCACCGCCACGTCGCGTTTGGCCACCCACGGTTCGGGCGCCAGTTCGCGCACACTGCGCAGCACCTCCTCCATGTCTTCGGAGTTGAGCGCCTTGGGCACCTGTCGGGGCAGGCGCGGCGCCCGCACGGCGCGCACGGCGGCGTTTTGCGCAAGCTCGTTGCGCGCGGCCCAGGCGAAGAAATTGCGCACCGTGGAGAGCGCCCGGGCGGTCGAGGTGCGTTGCAGACCGCGTTCGTGCCGCTGGGCGAGCCAGGCGCGGAAGTCGGCGACCGTCAGGGAATCCAGTTCGCTGAGGCCGGGGCGGTCGCCCAGGTGGCCGGCGATGAAGGTCAGAAAAGCTTGCAGGTCGCGGGCATAGGCATCGCGGGTATGCGGGCTCGCCTGCTTCTCGTCGGCGAGCCAGGCTTGCCAGCGTTGGATCGCGCGGACGAGATCGTCGGCCGCGACCGTGGCTGGGTCGGGCAAGCTGCTGCCCGTTGACGCCTGCCGCTTAGAGGGATCGGCGTTTACGCCGGCAGTTCCAGCCATTGGCGGATCGTGGCCTCCAGCGACTGGGCGAGGAACTGCAGCAACTCGCTGCCCTGGCCGGGATCGAAATGGTCGGGCTGGCGCGAGCCGAGTGCCAGCAGCGCTGGCGGCGTGGCGCTCGAGATCGACATGCGCAGGAAGCCGGCCGAGCGGACCAGTCCGGCGGCGGAGCCGAACAGCTCCGGCTCGCCCTCGATATCCGAAAGGAAGGCGTGGGTCCGTTTCGGGCCGAGCAGCGCTGCGACCGTGCCGGGCTCCAGCTGGTGGACGCCGCGGATTCGGGTCGGGGCAGGGCCGTCCTGAGCCTGTTCGACACACAAGGTGACCGCGTCGAGGTCCAGGATGACGCTGATATCGGTCACCACCGTATCGATTAGGTGCTCGAACGAGCGCGCCTCCAGGATCGCCAGCACCGCCTGATGGATGCGTCCTGTGGAGGCCATGTTGGCGCGGCCCGTGTAGAGCAGCTCGTCGCGCGATTCCTTCAGCTGCGCGACTTCCCGACGCAGGCGGTCGAGCATGAACTGCTGCAGGTCGACGATGTCTTCCCCGTCGACCCGGCGCGGGGGCTCGAGCACGTCCAGCAGTTGGCTATGCCGTTTCAGGAAGTCCGGATTGCGGCGCAGGTAGTCGGCGACCGCCGCGTCGCTAAGGCGAACGCCACCGCCGTCCTCGCCCTCCGGTTCGCCGGAGGCGGCATCGGTGCCTTTCTGCGTCATGCTACTCCGCAGCCTTGGCTTTCAGGATCGACTGGCCGGTCTTGGCCCAGTCGTTGAGGAAGGCATCCAGCCCCTTATCGGTCAGGGGATGCTGGAACATCTGCCGCAGCACCTTGGGTGGTACGGTGGCGACTTCCGCGCCCATCTTGGCCGAATCGGTGACATGGATCGGATGACGGATCGAGGCGACCAACACTTCCGTGGTGATCTCCGGCTGCGCCTGGAAAATCTCGCAGATCTCGCCGATCAGGCCCATACCGTCCTGGCCGATATCGTCCAGCCGTCCGACGAACGGCGACACGAAGGTGGCGCCGGCCTTGGCCGCCAGGAGCGCCTGCGGCGCCGAGAAGCAAAGCGTCACGTTGACCTGGGTGCCCTCGTCGGCGAGCGTCTTGCACGCCTTCAGGCCGTCCGGGGTCAGCGGGACCTTGACCGCGATGTTATCCGCGACCTTGGCGAGCGCACGGCCCTCCGCCAGCATGGTCTCGGTGTCGGTCGCCGCGACCTCCGCGCTCACAGGGCCAGGCACGATGGAGCAGATGTCGGACAGTACCTCAAAGAAGTCGCGACCGGTCTTGGCCACCAGCGAAGGGTTGGTGGTCACGCCGTCCACCAGTCCGGTGGCAGCCAGATCGCGAATCTCGTCGATGTCGGCGGTATCGATGAAGAATTTCATGGCGGGTCGCCGGGTCCTTTCTTGGCAGCGGATGCGGAACGAGGTCGCCGGGGCATCGCGGCCGCTTGGCGCAAAGTGTATCCGATGGCCATAGAGCGCGCCAACCCTGCCCGCGGCGATGCGGCTGCTGATGGGACGGCGCCGGCCGTCAGTTTATTCGACGACGCGCCGGTGCGGCGGGTTCGCGTGCTGCTGCCCCGGCCGCTTGATGGTGCCTACGATTACCTCCTGCCCCCGGACATGGCGCTGGAGCCGGGCGCGCTGGTCGAGGTGCCGCTCGGCCGGCAGCGGTTGCCGGGCGCGGCTTGGACCGTCGAGCCGGGCGACAGCGATGTCCCGGAAGGCAAGCTGCGGCCGGTGCAGCGCCGCTTCGATACGCCGCCGTTGCCCGAACCGCTGCGGCGGTTCGTTGACTGGGTCGCCGCGTATTACCTCGCAGCGCCGGGCGCGGTTTTGAAGATGTGCCTGTCGGTGCCTGCCGCCCTCGACCCGCCGGCCCCGCGGATCGGCTACCTGCGCGCGCACACCGATGCCGATGCGCTGGGTCTGAAGCTGACGCGGGCACGCCGGCGGGTGCTGGAGGTGTTGGCGGACGGGCCCGCGCGCACGCTCTCGGAACTGACGAGGGAGGCGGGCGTTTCCGATGGCGTGGTGCGGGGGCTGGCCGACGCCGGCCTGCTCGACCGGGTGGAAATGGGCTTTGGCCGACGGTTCGAGGCGCCCGACCCCGAGACCCCCGGGCCCACACTGTCGGAGGCGCAGCGGATGGCGGCCGATCAACTCTGTGCCAAGGTCGACGGCGATGCCTTCTCGGTCACGCTGATTGACGGCGTCACCGGCTCTGGCAAGACGGAGGTCTACTTCGAGGCGGTGATCCGCGCGCTCGCGGCGGGGCGGCAGGTGTTGGTGCTGCTGCCGGAGATCGCGTTGTCGGCGCAGTGGCTTGACCGCTTCGCGCGCCGCTTCGGCGTGGAGCCGGCGGTCTGGCATTCCGAGCTCAGCCAAGGCGAGCGCCGGCGCACCTGGCGCGCGATTGCCGAGGGCGAAGCGCGGGTGGTGGTCGGTGCGCGGTCGGCCCTGTTCCTGCCCTATCCGGAGCTTGGCCTGATCGTGGTCGACGAGGAGCACGAGCAGGCGTTCAAGCAGGAGGAGGGCGTCCCCTATCACGCCCGCGACATGGCGGTCGTGCGCGCCCGGTTGGGTGGGATGCCGGCGATCCTGGTCTCCGCGACGCCGTCTTTGGAGACGATGGAGAACGTCCGCGCCGGGCGCTACGACCGGGTGCAGCTACCCGAACGCCACGCCGGGGCGCTGTTGCCCGAAATCCTGCCGATCGATCTGCGCCACGACCGGCCGAAACCGATCCCCGGCCACGGCACTTCCTACCTCGCGCCTAGCCTGCGCGCGGCATTGCAGGAGACGCTGGACCGCGGCGAGCAGGCGTTGTTGTTCCTGAACCGGCGGGGCTACGCACCGCTGACGCTCTGCCGGACCTGTGGCTTCCGTTTGCAGTGCCCACACTGCACCGCCTGGCTGGTCGAGCATCGGCTGCTCCACCAGCTGCAGTGCCACCATTGCGGCTTTGCCCAGCGTCCGCCGACCAAGTGCCCGGACTGCGGCGATGCGGACTCCTTCGCGGCCTGCGGTCCCGGCGTCGAGCGGCTTGGGGAGGAGGTCGCCACCCTGTTCCCGGACGCGCGCGTGGCGCTCATGGCCTCTGACACGGTGAGCGGGCCGGAGAGCGCGCAGCGTTTCGTGGAATCGGTGCAGAACCACGAGGTCGACCTCCTGATCGGCACGCAGATCGTGGCCAAGGGTAACCACTTTCCGGCCCTGACGCTGGTCGGTGTGGTCGATGCGGATCTGGGCCTGTCGGGGGGTGATCTGCGCGCGGGCGAGCGCACTTACCAGATGCTGCACCAGGTGGCCGGCCGCGCGGGCCGGGCGGAGCGGCCGGGCCGGGTGCTGCTGCAGACGTACGAGCCGAATCACGAGGTGCTGCGGGCGTTGGTCGATGGAGATCGCGACCGTTTCCTGGAGGTCGAGGCGGAGGGCCGCAAGTCAGCCGGCATGCCGCCGTTCACCCGCTTGGCCGCGTTGGTGCTGTCGTCGGAGGATGAAGCCGCGGTCGACCAGACCGCCCGCGCGCTCGCACTCGCCGCACCCGACCGGGAAGGGGTGGAGGTGCTGGGGCCCGCGCCGGCGCCGCTGGCGGTGCTGCGCGGGCGCCATCGCCGGCGCCTCTTGTTCAAGACCCGTCGCGACCTGGCCCCGCAGCCGATCCTGCGTGCCTGGCTGTCCCAGGTGCAGGTGCCGAGCAAGGTGCGCCTGACGGTCGATGTCGATCCCTACACCTTCCTGTAGCGGGTTATAGCCGGCTGACCACGGTCTGAGGGTTTGCGGGGCGCATGAGCTTGCTTCACGGCCCTGCGAAAGGCAGGGTCCACACGGACAGCCACCGCCTTGCAACCCCGTTGGGGCTATGATACCAAACGCGCGCTTTCGGGCCGGGAGGGCCCGGAAGCGCCGTTCGCCTTGCACGCAGATCGCCATAGCGGTGGGTATCACCTCGCCGTTGCGACCTTCTTTATCTTCCTAAGGGGGCCTTCCGCCTTGCCAGCTGAAAGCAAGCCTGTCGGAGGTCTGGCTGCGCGCTACGCGCACGCGCTCCTGGATCTGGCCGAGCAGCAGAAGAAGCTCGACCAGGTAGCCGAGGACCTGCGCGGCCTGCGCGCGCTGATCGACGGGAGCGCGGAGTTCCGCCGCCTGCTGCGGAACCCGCTGTTCGACCGGGACAAGCAGGACGCCGCGATGAAGGCGGTGTTGGACAAGGCCGGGGTCGACCCGGTGACCAAGAATTTCTGCTTGGTGGTGTCCAAGAACCGCCGGCTGTTCGCGCTGCCGGAGATGATCGACGGCTATCTCCAGGAGCTAGCGCGCAAGCGCGGCGAGGTCACCGCGAAGGTGACGGTCGCCCGCGAGCTCAACAAGGATCAGGAATCCGCGCTGACGGATGCGCTCAAGCGCAGCGTTGGTGGCAAAGTGAATATCGAGACCCGCGTCGACCCCGAGCTGATCGGCGGCATGGTGGTGCACGTGGGTAGCCGTATGATCGACAATTCCCTGCGCAGTAAGCTCAATAGACTGCAGCAGCAGATGAAAGGGGCTGGCTGATGGACATCGGCGCTTCGGAAATCTCCGCGATCCTCAAGGAGCAGATCGAGAACTTCGGTGCCGAGGCGGATGTCGCCGAGGTCGGCCAGGTGCTCTCGGTGGGTGACGGCGTCGCCCGCGTGTACGGGCTCGACAATGTCCAGGCCGGCGAGCTGGTCGAGTTCCCGGGCGGCATCACCGGCATGGCGCTGAACCTGGAGCACGACAACGTCGGCGTCGTGCTGTTCGGCTCCGACCGGGGCATTCGCGAGGGCGACACGGTCAAGCGTACCGGCCAGATCGTCTCCGTCGGCGTCGGCAAGGAGATGCTCGGCCGCGTCGTCGACGCGCTGGGCAATCCGATCGACGGCAAGGGCCCGATCAAGACCGCGGAGACCCGTCAGGTCGACGTCAAGGCGCCGGGGATCATCCCGCGCCAGTCGGTCAGCGAGCCGATGCAGACCGGCCTGAAGGCGATCGACGCGCTGATCCCGATCGGCCGCGGTCAGCGCGAGCTGATCATTGGCGACCGTCAGACCGGTAAGTCGGCGATTGCGCTGGACACGATCCTGAATCAGAAGTCGGTCAACCAGACGTCCGACGAGAGCAAGAAGCTCTACTGCATCTACATCGCGGTCGGCCAGAAGCGCTCCACCGTGGCGCAGCTGGTGAAGACGCTGGAAGACCAGGGCGCGATGGAGTACTCCATCGTCGTCGCCGCCACGGCCTCCGAGCCGGCGCCGCTGCAGTTCCTGGCGCCGTATGCGGGCTGCGCGATGGGCGAGTACTTCCGCGACAATGGCATGCACGCGCTCACGGTTTACGACGATCTGTCCAAGCAGGCCGTCGCCTACCGTCAGATGTCGCTGCTGCTGCGCCGCCCCCCGGGCCGCGAGGCTTATCCGGGCGACGTCTTCTACCTGCACAGCCGCTTGCTGGAGCGTGCGGCGAAGATGTCCGACGAGCGCGGCGGCGGCTCGCTCACGGCACTGCCGATCGTCGAGACGCAGGCCGGCGACGTCGCTGCGTATATCCCGACCAACGTCATTTCGATTACCGATGGCCAGATCTTCCTGGAGACCGACCTGTTCAACAAGGGCATTCGCCCGGCCGTGAACGTCGGTATCTCGGTGTCCCGCGTCGGCTCCAGCGCGCAGATCAAGGCGATGAAGCAGGTCGCCGGTCCGATTAAGCTGGAACTTGCGCAGTACCGTGAGATGGAGGCTTTCGCTCAGTTCGCCTCCGACCTCGACGCCTCGACCCAGCGTCTGTTGCGCCGCGGCGCGCGTCTGGTCGAGACGCTGAAGCAGGACCAGTACTCGCCACTGACCGTGGAAGAGCAGGTCCTGGTGATCTTCGCCGGTACGCGCGGCTATCTCGACAACCTGGAGACCGACGACGTTCGCCGGTTCGAGCTGCAGATGCTCGACGAGGCGCGCGACAAGGGCCAGGAAATCCTGAAGGCGATCCGCGACAAGCAGAAGCTGGACGACGATCTCGAAAAGCGGATTTCCAAGTTCCTCGACGACTTCTCCAAGAAGTTCGCGTGAGCCGGGACGGATCCGTCCATCGTCTAACGGGATCGCGTCGAACGGGAGCGGCACAGCACCGTGGCTAGTCTGAAGGACCTCAAGAACCGGATCGACAGCGTCAAGTCGACCCGCAAGATCACGCAGGCCATGAAGATGGTCGCGGCCGCCAAGCTGCGCCGCGCCCAGGAGCAGGCCGAGGCTGCGCGGCCGTATGCCGAGCGTATGCAGCGCATGCTGGCCGCCCTCGCCGCGAGCGTCGAGGGGCGCCCGGATGCGCCGAAGATGCTGGCCGGCACCGGTAGCGAGGAGAGCTATCTGGTCGTCCTCTGCACCGCTGACCGCGGTCTGTGTGGCGGCTTCAACTCCAACCTGGTGCGCGAGGCCGACCGTCGGATCAAGCAGCTCCGCAACGAGGGCAAGACGGTCAAGATCCTGGCCGTTGGCCGCAAGGGCAACGACCAGATGCGCCGGCTACACCCGGACATGCTGGTCGAGGGCTCCGGCGAGATCGGCAAGGAGCTAGACTACGATACGGCGCGGGCCTATGCCGACCGGATCACCAAGCTGTTCCAGGATGGCGAGTTCGACGTCTGCCAGCTGGTGTATTCCCGCTTCAAATCGGCGATGCGCCAGATCGTAACGGTACAGCAACTGGTGCCCTTCTCCGCTCAGGAAGAGTTGGCCGAGCACGAGAAGGAGAAGGACGACGCCGCGCAGTTCGTCCAGCAAAATGCGGGCGAGAGCACGGAGTCCGGCGGTGGCGGCCCCTACGAGTTCGAGCCGGACGAGGAATCGATCCTCAACGAGCTGTTGCCGCGCAATCTGGCGGTGCAGATCTACCGCTCGCTCTTGGAGAACAACGCCGGCGAGCAGGGCGCGCGTATGACGGCGATGGACGGCGCCACGCGCAACGCCGAGGAGATGATCGACGACCTGACGCAGACCTACAACCGCACGCGTCAGGCCGTGATCACCACCGAACTGAACGAGATCGTCTCGGCTGCCGAGTCGATGAAGTAGGACGCGGCCCCGCTGTCTGCGGCGATGCGCAGGCGGCGGTCCGGTCCGCGACGCTCAACCCGAAGGAGCGAGAGCGCACATGGCACAGGGCAAGAACCTGGTCGGCAAGATCACACAGGTCTTGGGCCCGGTGGTGGACGTCAAGTTCGAGGGCGACCTGCCTTCGATCATGAACGCGCTGGAGTGCGACAACCACGGCAACCGTCTGGTGCTCGAGGTCGCGCAGCACCTGGGCGAGACCGAGGTCCGCACGATCGCAATGGACGCCACCGAGGGGCTGACCCGCGGGCAGGACGTGACCGACACCGGCGCGCCGATCTCGGTCCCGGTCGGGCCGGAGTGCCTGGGCCGGATCATGAACGTGATCGGCGAGCCGATCGACGAGCGCGGTCCGATCAAGACCAAGCAGACCGCACCGATCCACGCCAAGGCCCCCGATTACGTCGATCAGAACACCGAAACCGAGATGCTGGTCACCGGCATCAAGGTGATCGACCTGCTGGAGCCGTATCCGCGCGGCGGTAAGATCGGCCTGTTTGGCGGTGCTGGCGTCGGCAAGACGGTGCTGATCCAGGAGCTGATCAACAACGTTGCCAAGGCGCACGGCGGTTATTCCGTGTTCGCCGGCGTCGGCGAGCGGACCCGCGAGGGTAACGACCTCTATCACGAAATGATGGACTCGGGCGTTATCCAGCCCGATGGCGACAGCAAGGCCGCGCTGATCTACGGCCAGATGAACGAGCCGCCGGGAGCGCGTGCCCGCGTCGGCCTGACCGGCCTGACCGTGGCGGAGTACTTCCGCGACCAGGAGGGCCAGGACGTCCTGCTGTTCGTCGACAACATCTTCCGCTTTACCCAGGCTGGCCAGGAAGTCTCGGCGCTCTTGGGCCGCATTCCCTCCGCCGTGGGCTATCAGCCGACGCTGGGCACCGACATGGGCGAGCTGCAGGAGCGGATTACCACGACCAAGCAGGGCTCGATCACCTCGGTGCAGGCGATTTACGTCCCGGCCGACGACCTGACCGACCCGGCGCCGGCGACGGCGTTCTCCCACTTGGACGCCACGACGGTGCTGTCCCGCTCGATCGCCGAGCAGGGCATCTACCCGGCCGTGGACCCGCTGGACTCGACCAGCCGCATCCTGGACAGCCGCGTGCTGGGTCAGGAGCACTACGAGACGGCGCGTGAGGTGCAGCGGGTGCTGCAGCAGTATAAGTCGCTGCAGGACATCATCGCGATCCTGGGCATGGAGGAGCTGTCCGAGGAGGACAAGCTCACCGTTGCCCGCGCGCGTAAGATCCAACGCTTCCTGTCGCAGCCCTTCCACGTGGCCGAGGTGTTCACCGGCCTGCCGGGCAAGCTGGTTGCGGTCGAGGACACCATTAAGGGCTTCAAGGGCATCTGCCAGGGCGATTACGATCACCTGCCCGAGAACGCCTTCTACCTGGTCGGCACGATCGACGAGGCGATGGAGAAGGCGGAGAAGCTGGCCCAGGAAGCCGCGTAACCACCGCGCACGACCGGCAGATCCGGATCGGGCACGCCCCACGACGGCGCGCCCGGTCCGGCGCTAGCCGGCCGACGCGGTTCAACCGGGAGCGTTTTCGCCGATGGCGGAACAGGAACAGATCGCCTTCGAGCTGGTTTCGCCGGAGCAGCTACTGCTGTCCGAGGGGGCCGACATGGTCGTCATCCCCGGGGCCGACGGCGACATCGGTGCGATGTACCGGCACGCGCCGCTGATCACCTCGCTGAAGCCGGGTGTGGTCGGGCTGTACGACGGCCGAACGGTACGTGACCGCTATTTCGTGGCGGGCGGTTTCGCCGAGATCACGAACGAACGCTGCACGGTCCTTGCCGAGCATCCGACCAAGGTTTCTGAGCTCACGCGCGCTGATGCGGAGCAGGAGCTCAAGAATGCCCGCGAGGACGTGCAGGACGCCAAGAGCGACGACGAGCGGGCCGATGCCGAGCGGCGGGTCGAAATCGCGGACGCCAAGCTGCGTGCCGTGCAGGCAGCGGAGCAAGGCTGAGGTCGAGCGTTCGGCCATAGAGAACAATGTACGGGGCCCGTGGTGACGCGGGTCCCGTTTTATTTTGCCCGTCCCAAAGGAAACCCGCCCAGCCAAGGTGCGTTCATGGGCATGGTAAAGCAAACCGAGACGAGTGTGGCGCAGGACTTGAATCCCGCGACGCCAATAGCTTTATAGGCTCTAGGACTTCTTTAACCACGTGGTCTGTCGAACCGACGGGCGCGTTTCAAAGACCAAGACGAGGCGTGCAGACCGATGGCCGAAACACAGACAACGATGGCACACGCCGCCACCGAAACCCAGGCGCCGAAGTCGGCTGCCCAGAAGACCAAGACGCCTGTGGGGGCGCACCGTCACTGGGATATGAACGTCGACATCCCATGGGATGAATTCGACCCGTCGAAGGTGGACCCGGAGCTGCTGAAGATCGTCAAGGCGGCTTCGATGGTCGAGTTCAATGCCTGGGACTATGCGACCTACCTGAACAATGTCTTCGCCGACGACGAAGAGGCGGTGGAGGAGTTCAACCACTGGGCCTATGAGGAGGTCCAGCATGGTCAGTCGCTTGGCAAGTGGGCCGAGTACGCGGACCCGAACTGGAGCCACAAGGAGCACTTCGACCGCTTCGTTGCCGGCTTCCGGCCGGACATTGACGCCACGCAGTCGATTCGCGGCAGCCGCGCCGGCGAAATGGTGGCGCGCTGCATGGTCGAGATCGGGACCTCGTCCTATTACGGCTCGATCGGCCAGCACACGGAAGAGCCGGTGCTGCGCGAGATCTGCAAGCGGATCGCCGCCGACGAGCTGCGTCACTACAAAATGTTCTACAAGAACATGAAACGCTACCTGGAGAGCGAGAACCCGACCCGGATTCAGCGCCTGCGGGTGGCGCTCGGCCGCGTGCTGGAGACGGAGGACGACGAGCTGTCCTACGCCTACTATGCGGCGAACTGCGATCCGAGCACGGCTTACGACCGCGAGACTTATAACAAGGCCTACATGCGCCGGGCGTTCGAATTCTACCACCCCAAGCAGATCGAGCGCGCGGTTTCCATGACCCTGAAGGCATCCGGGTTCAACCCGCAGAGCTGGTACGCCCAGATGGCCGCCCGGGGCGCTTGGTGGTTCGTGCGCTACCGTGCTTCCCGCCTCGCCGCCGCGAACGCGTAGGCGGGCTCGGCGAAAACGCCAGCACCGTTGTGAAAGCCGCCGGGGGGCCAGCCACCGGCGGCTTTTTTAATATTCGGCTTGTGGGAATCGTGGCTGGATCGTCCAACAGGCCGGGATGACAGCAGGGCGCACGCGGAAAAGGACCGATAGGGCGCGGGTTAGTCCCCGCCCCCCTGACGCAAGCGGTCGACGAGCGTGCGGAACTCGTCGATCACCTGGTCGTAGACGTCGCGCTTGAAGGGCACGATCATCGACGGCAGCTTGTCCACGTCGGCCCAGCACCAGGCCTGGAACTCCTGCTCGTGAGCTTCCAGGTCGATCTCCGCGTCGCAGCCGGTGAACCGCAGGGCGAACCACTTTTGGCTTTGGCCACGGTATTTCCCGCCCCAGACCTTGGGGATCAGGTGTGCCGGCAGGTCGTAGCGGTGCCAGTGTTCGCTTTCGCCCACAATCTCGGCGTTGTCGGTGCCGATCTCTTCCTTCAGCTCGCGCATCGCCGCCTCGCGCGGGCTCTCGCCTTCGTCGATGCCGCCCTGGGGCATCTGCCAGGCGGCCCCGCGTACGTCGACGCGCTGGGCGACGAACACCTGTCCCCGGGAGTTCAGCAGCATGAGTCCGACGCACGGCCGGTAGGGCAAACGTTCGATCTGCTCCGGCGTGGGACGGGATGTGTGCTGCGCGGCCATGGCGGGCTTGGTCGCTTTCTCTCGTTCTGTTGTTGCCGACGCAGCCGGCGGTTAGCGCAGCTGTGCAGCGCTCTGGCCGGCGCGTTCGATCGCCGCGTAGGTTGCCGGGACCAACACGAAGCCACGCGCCTCGAGCTCGTCGGTCCAGCTCACCAGCAGTTCCAGGCTCACAGGGTAGGGGTGTGCGATCACCACCGCCAACCCCTGTTCGCGGGCTATCCGTTCGGCTTCGACCAGTCGGGCCTCGATGGCGCGCCGACTGACCTGGCCACCATCCAGGGTGCGATCGTTCACCGCGTAGGGCAAGCCCAGACGCTGCGCGACCTGGCGCGCCGCGCTGTCAGCGACGACGCCATTGTCGACGAACATCAACCCGCGATCCTTCAGGTCGCGTAGTATGGGCTCCACGACCTGTGGACGGGACAGCACGGCTGCGCCCATCTGCGCCACTGCGCCGACCTCCTGGTCCACCTGGGCAAGCAGCCAGTCCAGACGTTGTAGGTTCTGCTGTGCGCTGAGCCCGGTCATGACCGCCTGCGGGCCAGGATCGGTTGCCGGATAGTTGGCCGGTTGCATGGGCAGGTCGACCAGAACCTCGTGCCCGTTGCGCCGCGCCTCCGCTGCCCAGGCCTTGGCGCGGTCCCGGGCGTAGGGCGTGAACGCGAGCGAGACGTTGGCCGGCAGCTGATTCGTAGCCGTCTGCGCGGCCGCGCTGGATAGGCCCAGCCCGCGTACGATGATGGCGATCTTCGGCATGCCCTGCGGCGGCGTCATCCGCTGAGCATAGCGTTTCCAGGCCGGGGCGTTGGGGTCGCTGACCGGCAGCTGGGGCCGCGCGGTGTCCTGCGCGGGCGTGGCAGGTTGTGCGCTTTCTGTGCGGCCGGTCTGGGTAGCGGCCTGCTGGGTTTCCGATGGTTCGGTGGGGCCGTTCCCATCGTCTTGGCCAGCCTCACCTGCCAAGAGATTGACCGGTGCCTGTCCGTTGCGGGTGGGAGGCTGGGGTATGCGGGCGGCAGCGCTGCCGCCGCTTTCTCCGGCCGGGGCATCCGTGGCCGTCGATTGAGAGGGAGAAGCGGCCTCGGCCGTGTCGTTGGCGGAAGCGGCTGCGTCGCCGCCGTCGGCCGCCTCAGGCGACTCCCCGGTTGCGGACATCGATTCGTCAGCAACACTCGGAGCTAAAGGGCCGGCCTTCTGCTGACCTTCCGCCGCCGCTTGGCCGGTTGGGGCAGGGGGCTTGGGCACGGACATCGACAGGCGCGGCCGGTCGTCGACCGGTCGCGTGTCCGGCCCGATGACGACTGCATAGGCGGCAACGCCCGCCCCAACCGCCAGTACCGCCAGCCAAGCCAGCATCAGGGCGATCGGACCGCGTCGCCGCGGCCTGCCGTCAGCGCTGCTCAAGGTACCCGTTCCTTAACTGGCCAGGGGACCGGCGGCCGGGATGGTTCCAGCGCGCCGGCGCCCAATGCCCGGCGATCAGTTCGCCACGCGCTGGTTGAACAGGGTCAGGCCGCGCAGCAGGTCGACCGCCCGAGACAGCTGATAGTCCTCGTTCAACTGGGCGGTTTCCTGACTGACCTCCTGCTCGGCTTCCGAGGCCGCCGGCTGATTGTCGTTCGCGGCCCCATTGTCTTCCGGGTTGGCCAGCGCGCCGCGCAGGTCGGATTCGCGCCGGGCCTCCGGCCGCTCGAGCACCTCGATGTCCGCGGGCTCGACCTGAATATCCGGCGAGATGCCCTTGGCCTGGATCGATCGGCCACTCGGCGTGTAGTAGCGGGCGGTGGTCAGGCGCATGGCCCCGTGGCCCGGCAGCGGGATGATCGTCTGCACCGAACCCTTGCCGAACGACTGTGTGCCCATGACGATCGCCCGGCCGTGGTCTTGCAGCGCCCCGGCCACGATCTCGGAAGCGGAGGCCGAGCCGCCGTTGATCAGCACGACCAGCGGCTTGCCGCCCGTCAGGTCGCCGTTCTCGGCGTTGTAACGCTGGCTATCCTCGGCGTCGCGTCCCCGGGTGGAGACGATTTCGCCCTGCTTCAGGAAGCTGTCGGACACCGAGATCGCTTGATCCAGCAAACCGCCGGGGTTGTTGCGCAGGTCGATTACGTAGCCCTGCAGGTCATCGCCCAGCTCGTCCTGGATGGCGGCGATCTCTTCCTCCAGGCCGGGCTGCGTCTGCTCGTTGAAGGTGGTGATCCGCAGGTAGCCGACGTCGCCGAAGGTCTTGGACCGCACCGACTGGATGGTGATCTTTTCGCGCTCGATCGCCACCTTGAACGGCTCGCGCTCGCCGCGGCGGATGGTCAGCTCGATCTCGCTGCCGACCTTGCCGCGCATCTGGTCGACCGCTTCGGAGAGCGACAGCCCGGTGATCGGTTCGCCGTCCAGCGCGATGATCAGATCGCCCGCGCGGATACCGGCCCGGGCGGCTGGCGTGTCGTCGATCGGCGAGACGACCTTGATCACGCCCTGCTCCATCGTGACCTCGATGCCCAGGCCGCCGAACTCGCCCTGGGTCTGGACCTGCATCTCCTGGAAGTTCTCCTTGGAGAGATAACTGGAGTGCGGGTCCAAGGAACTCAGCATGCCCTGGATTGCGGCCTCGACCAGTTCCTTGTCACCGGTCTTTTCGACGTAGTCGGCGCGCACGCGCTCGAACACATCACCGAAGAGCTTCAACTGGCGATAAGTATCGCTCCGCTCCTCGTCTGCGCTGCTGGCGTCGTCGCTTTGCGCAATCGCGGGAGCCATCGGGGTAAACGCTAGAAACGCGGCGCACAGCGTCGCGGCCAGTCGGAAATGTCGCATTAACCTCGTACCTTATCGCCGGTTTGCGCGAGCCAGGGCAGTGGATTGATGGGCTGCCCGGTGCGCCTGAGTTCCACGTAGAGTTTCGGGGTTCGGTTCGTCGATGAGTTGCTCCGGCCGCCAGTCCCGGTTGCATCCGCCATCACGCCAACGGGTTCCCCCGCGAGCACCCATTGCCCGACCACCGCATCGATCCGTTCGAGCCCGGCTAGGAGACTATGATATCGCCCGCCGTGTTCTATGATCAAGATACGCCCGTAGCCACGGAACGGGCCGGCATAGACCACCTTCCCGTCATACGGCGCGACCACCTGCGCGCCTGGGCGGGTGACGATCTCGATGCCCTTGGCGCTGACCCGGCCGCCGGCGCGCTGCATACGCTCGCCGTAGCGGGTAACGATCCGGCCCGCCGCCGGCACCGTCAGGCTGCGCCGGCTGTCGGGGAAGTCGCGGATGTCGCTTGGCCTGCCCAACCGCAAGTCGCTGCTTGGGGACGCGTCGCGCTCGACTGCCTGCTCGCCGGTGGTGCGCGCAGCCGTTTGCGTTTGTTGAGGTGCGCTGTCGTCGCGTGTTGGCGGTTGCGGCGGGGCGGTCCGGTCGGTGCGTTCTGCTGGGGTCGGCGGCTTGGTGTTGGGTGTGGGCGCGGCTTGTGCGCGGCGCCGTCGCATCGCCGCTTCGCGGGCGTCGCGCTGGGCGCGCAGTTCCGCCATCAGGTCGCGCATGCTCTGCGCTCGCTGGGCGAGTGCGTCGGCTTCCTCGGTGGCGCTCTTGGAACGTGCCACGGCCTGCGCACGCAGGTCGCGTTTGCGCGTGGCCAGCTGTTCCAGCTCCGTGCGTTCCTGCTGCAGCTTGCCGGTGGTCTCGCGCAGGTCGGCGCGCTGCTCGGTGATCTCCGTGCTCAGCTGGCGCAGTTCCGCGATCTCCTGCTTGAGCGCCTGGGCGCGCTGCTCGATCTCTGGAACAGCGACCTGAAGCAGGTTCGCCGATCGCACGATCTCAAGTGGCGAGCCACGCGCGACGGCGAGCGCTTCCGGGGGCAGCACCGCGATCCGCTGCAGGGCGGCCAGCGTTTCGGCCAGTTGGCCCTTGCGTTGGTCCAGCTGGCCGTGCTTGCGCCGACGCTTGGCCTCCAGGGTGGACAGCCTGTCCTCGATATCCGTCAGCGCACGCTCCAGTTCCTGGATCCGGCGGGCGGTGGTTACCGAGCGCGCTTTCAGGCTGCGCACCTGTTCGGAGAGCTTGGCTGCCTTGTCTTCGAACTCTTCGGCTTGCTCACGCCGCTCCTGCGCCCGGTCCTCGATCGTTTGCAGCGAAGTGCCGCCCTGCGAGTCCTGCGCGACGGCAGGACCCATATTCCAGGCCGCCAGCAGCGCGCCGCCAAGCGCCGCCGTTAGTTTGAGGGGGCGACGGGTCTCACGCCGTGGCACGATCGGCGGCCGTCCGTCGGTAGGCGGGGGCGCCGTCGAGCAGCGAAAAGCCGTCCATATCCTCCGGCTGGGGCAGGTCGAGCAGCGCCAACAGCGTGGGGGCCACATCGGCCAGGATGCCGTCGTGCAGGCCGTTGACGCCGTCCGGCGCGCCGGCGAGCAGCACCGGCACCGGGAAGGTGGTGTGCGCGGTGTGCGGGCCGCCGGTTTCGGGATCGACCATCTGGTCGGCGTTGCCATGGTCGGCGGTCACCAGCATGCAGCCGCCGGCCTTGACGACCGCTTCGCTCAGCCGGCCGAGGCAGCTGTCGACCGTCTCCACCGCGCGGATGGCGGCCTGCATATCACCCGTGTGGCCGACCATGTCGCCGTTGGCATAGTTCACGACGATCACGTCGTAGGTGCCGTCGCCGACCGCCTCGACCAGGGCATCGGTCAGCTCCGGTGCCGACATTTCCGGTTGCAGGTCGTAGGTCGCGACCTTCGGCGAGGGCACCATCTTGCGCGCCTCGCCCGGGAACTGCTCTTCGCGCCCGCCGTTGAAGAAGAAGGTGACATGCGGGTACTTCTCCGTCTCCGCCGCGCGGAGCTGGGTCAGACCGGCGTGGGAAATGACCTCGCCGAACATGTTATCCAGTTCGAGCGGCGGGAAGATCGGGTCCATCAGCTCGTTCAGCCGGTCGGAATATTCGACCATGCCGACCTTGGCGGCGAACTGCGGCACCCGCTTGCGCGCGAAGCCATCGAACTCCGGATCGACCAGCGCGCCCAGCAATTCGCGCACGCGGTCGGCGCGGAAGTTGGCGCAGACCAGCACGTCGCCGTCGGCGATGCCGGCGTAGTCGCCGATCACGGTTGCCGGCACGAATTCGTCTGTGACGCCGTCGGCGTGGGCCTGCTCGACCGCCGTCACGGCGTCCGGGGCGGTGCGCTGGCCGTCGGCGTCGACGATCGCGTTATAGGCCTGTTCCACGCGGTCCCAGCGCTTATCGCGGTCCATCGCGTAGTAGCGGCCGGTGACGGTCGCGATCTCGGCTTCAGGCGCCTCTTCCTGCAGGGTGCGGATGTAGTCCGCGGCCTTGTCCGGCGGGGTGTCGCGGCCGTCGGTGAAGACATGGATCTTCACATCCAGCCCCGCGGCGATCATCGCGGTGGCAAGATGCGCGATGTGGCTCTGGTGGCTGTGCACGCCGCCCGGCGAGACCAGCCCCATCAGATGGCAGGTCGCGTCGTCCTCGACCATCCGCGCCATCGCCTCCTTCATGGCGGGCGATTCCGCGATCGTGCCGTCCTCGCAGGCCTCGTCGACGCGCACCAGATCCTGCGGCACGATCCGGCCGGCGCCGAGGTTCATGTGGCCCACTTCGGAGTTGCCCATCTGGCCTTCCGGCAAGCCGACGTCGCCGCCGAAGGTCGAGAGGGTGGCGTGCGGGCTCGCCTGCCACAGCCGGTCCATCACCGGCGTTTCCGCCTGTGCGACGGCGCTGTTCGTGGGATCGGGGTTGAGCGCCCAGCCGTCCAGGACACACAGGACGACCGGACGGGGCCGGTTCGGGTTGGGTTCGGCCGGGGTTGCGTGCGCTTCGGTCATGACGCCTCCTGTTATAGCCGACCCGAACGGCTCACGACAGGGGCGCTGGCGCGGCGTTTCGGCGCCGTGGCGCGCCGACGCCGGGAGACATCGCGCCGTAGCGGCTCGGGGCGGGTCATTTGTGGTAGGGGTGGCCCTGGCGGATTGTCTGGGCGCGATACAGCTGCTCGGCCAGCAGGACGCGGACCAGCATGTGCGGCCAGGTCATCGCGCCGAGCGACAGCTTGAGGTCGGCGCGCTGAAGCAGTGCGGCGTCGAGCCCGTCCGAGCCGCCGATCACGAACGCGACCTCGCCGATCCCGTCGTCTTCCCAGGCGCCCAGGGTGGTGGCGAAGCGCTCGCTGGAAAGCGTCTTGCCGCTTGCGTCGAGCGCGATCAGCACGGCCTGGTCGGGCAGGGCAGCCTGCAGCAGCTCGGCCTCGTGCGCCATCAGCGGTGCGCCCTCCAGCGGCTTGCGCGCGGTCACCTCTTTCAGCGTCAGCGGCCAGGACAGGCGTTTGCGATAGTCCTCGAACAGGTCGGGCAGCGGCCCGCGCTTCCAGCGACCCACAGCAGCCAGGGTCAGACGCATGATGTCATCTTATGCGAAAAAGCCTAAGCCATTGAGGCATTGGCAGAGCTTTGCAGCGCGTGCCCTCTCCGCCACAGATGAAGAGCGGCCCGCTGCTATGTACGGCGCCCGCGCAGACTCACCCGAACACGCGGCACGACAGCACGCGGACTGCCGCGCCGGTCGGATGTTACTTGGCTACGTTAGGTCAACACGTTCTCGCTGGATGGGTCGTCCATGTTCTCGTCGATGGTCGGACCGCCCCACATCTTCTCCAGATTGTAGAACGCCCGGACCTCGGGTCGGAACAGATGGACGATCACGTCACCGGCGTCGACCAGCACCCAGTCGCCACGGGTCATGCCCTCGACCGGGACCTCGCCACGGCCGGTCTGCTTGATGCGCTCGCGCAGCTTGTCCGCCATCGAGGTGACCTGGCGGCTGGAGCGCCCGCTGGCGACCACCATGTAGTCCGCCATGGCGCTCTTGCTGGCGAGTTCGATGACGACGACATTGTCTGCCTGATCGTCGTCCAGCGATGTTTTGACCAGCTCGAGCATGTCTCGGCTGGCCTCCTCGAGATGGGGCGCGTGCGTCGACGTGCCCGCTGTGCGCGCGGTTGGTATGGTTACCTCTCCACCGAACGGGATTGCTGAGCCGGGCGTCCGCCACGCACCGCCAGCCCGCCGTGCGCCAAAAACGACGCAACCGCCGGGGCCTTGGCCCGATCCGCCCTGATCCGCGACATCCCCGTTTCCGGGGGGCGGCGGGTGGGACCGGTGCGGCGGCGCGCGGCGGTCGGCAAGGGTACTGTCGTGTCCTTCAGGTTCGCCTGCAGGTCTGCCTGCGTTGGCGGTCTACGCTGCTTCGTTACCGGTTCCGGTGATGCACCGAAACCGGCCGTTAGCGGCGTTGCGCCCGGATTTCCGTCGCCGACCGCGGGTCCCTGGTCGCATGCAGGAAAACCCAGGCCGGCGGCTTGCTCTCCGCCAGTCGGCCCGACTTGCTTTCTGGCAGCCGGGCCTGACGGAAGTGCTGTGCCGCTTTTGCAGCATTCGCCCTTAAAGAATAATTGGGGCGGTCGAAAACGGCAACGGGCACGCTGCGAAATATTTGTGGCCAGTTCGCCCAACGATCGATCTGCACCAGATTGTCCGCGCCCATCAGCCAGACGAAACGCACTTCCGGGAACCGGCAGGTCAGGGCGCGCAGCGTATCCAGTGTGCGGAGCGTGCCCAGCTCCGCCTCGATCGCGGTGGCGCGCACGCGGGCGCGGCCGTTGGTCACCGCCCGGGCGCTTGCCAGGCGTTCGGCCAGCGGGGCCATGCCGGTCTTGGGTTTTAAGGGGTTCTGCGGCGAAACCAGCCACCAAACCGCATCCAGCCGCAGGCGTTGCAACGCCGTCTCTGAAATCCGCAGGTGACCGCCGTGGGCCGGATTGAAAGAGCCGCCCAACAGGCCGATCCGCTGCCCGCGCGCCGGCAGCGTCCCGCCCAGCGCCCGCGCGAGCCGTCGTGGCGTCGCCGGCCGACTGGTCAATGTCGAGGGGCCAGCGGCTGCCCAGGCGTTGCGGATGCGCCGCGGCGTCGTGTCGGAGGGGCGCCCTGCCGAGTGGGGCATCGCGCGTGCGCTCACCTAAAGGTCCTGTTCGGGGCAACGGGGTGTAAGGTCGGGAACCGCCCCGCGACCAAGAACGGGGCAGGGGACAGTTGCCCCGGCACTGGCCGGCTGTCAAATGTGAGCGGTCATTTGGCAGGCTTCAGGGCCCATTACGTTTCCAGCCGGTCCAGTTTGGCCGTGGTAAACGCTGGCACCTCGGCCTGCGCGTCCGCCGGCAGGTCGGCTTCCGTACACACGCGGTTGCGGCCCTTGTCCTTGGCCAGATAGAGCGCGCGGTCGGCACGCTGCAGCAGGTCGTCCAGCCGTTCGCCCAGTTGGTAGACGGCGATGCCGAGCGATAGCGTCACCTTGCCGTAGCGCAGGTCGGTTTTGCGGCTGGTCAGGCTGTGTTCGGCCAAGCTCTTGCGGATCTGTTCGGCGAGCACGCCGGCGCCGGCCAGCGTGGTCGACGGCAGAATCAAAGCGAACTCCTCGCCGCCATAGCGCGCCGGGGTGTCGCGCCCCTTCACCTGGTTGCGCAGGTGGCGGGCGACCAGTTTCAGCACCTCGTCGCCGACCCGGTGGCCGAAGCGGTCGTTGAACGCTTTGAAGTGATCGATGTCGACCATCACGAGCGCGACCGCCCCGCCATCCTCCAGCGCCGCCGCGCAGGCTTCGCGCAGGCGCTGATCGAACTGTTTGCGGTTGGCGATTCCGGTCAGGGGGTCGGTGAGCGCGTCCCGGCGCACGCTTTCCAGGTTCTGGCGTAGCTGTTCGATCTCCCGCTTGGAGCGGGCCAGCCGGTGTTCCAGTTCCTGGTTCTTGACCAGGATGGCGCGGGTTTCCTGGCGCAGCTGGCGCAGCACCGCCTGCACCGTCTCCGCCGTCGAGCCGCCTTCGAGCGCGCCCGACATCTGCGCCAGCTTGTGGCCGTAGGCGGTTTGATCGGCGTCGAAGTCGCCCAGCAGGCGCAGCACACGCGTCATCGCGCTTTCCAGCCCCTCGCCGGTGCTCTGCACCGTCTGGTCCAGGCGCGAGCGGGAGAAGAAGCGTTCGTAGATCTCGGCGTTGCGTTCGGGGGTGAAGGTGCCGTGGTTGGAGATCACCACGTTCAACGCCTTGACCAGTTCGGGATCGGAGCCCGCGACGTAGGCGTACCAGATGGTATAGTTCTCCGGCGTCGCTGGCACGTCGTAACGCGCCATCGCCGTCATCGCCTGTTCGGCGATCGCCCTTGCACCATCTACTTGTTCTGACCGCATTAAAGTCCCCGCGCCTGCGGCACGCTCGACTCGCAAGACCAGCTAGCCATGCGCGGGTTAGGAAATGGTTGAGGGGCCCGGCACGCGGTCGCCTAAAAATGCCAGCAGTCGGGGGCTACGCGCACGCAGCCCCCGATCGATCCTGAGCGTAGCGGCTTAGGGCCGGGTCTGCCCGGTGCCGCGGACGATGTACTTGTAACTGGTCAGTTGCTGGGCGCCGACCGGACCGCGGGCGTGCAGACGGCCGGTGGCGATGCCGATCTCCGCGCCCATGCCGAACTCGCCGCCGTCGGCGAACTGGGTGGAGGCGTTGACCATGCAGATCGCCGCGTCGACCTCGCGGCCGAAGCGCTCGGCCGCGGTCTCGTCGGATGTCAGGATCGCCTCGGTGTGGCCGGTGCCGTGGCGATTGATGTGCTGAATCGCGGCGTCCAGCCCGTCGACCGCGCCGATGGTCAGGATCGGGGCCAGGTATTCGGTGTCCCAATCCGCAGCCGTGGCCGGCGCGATTCGACTGTCGGTGGCGCACACGGCGGCGTCGCCGCGCAGTTCGCAGCCGGCGGCCGTCAGATCGTCGACGATCGGCTTGAGGTGCGTCTCCAGCGCGGCGCGGTCGAGCAGCAGCGTCTCGGTCGCCCCACAGATGCCGGGCCGGCGCAGCTTGGCGTTGTGGACGACCGCGACGGCCTGCTCGACGTCGGCGCTGGCGTGGACGTAGGTGTGGTTGATCCCTTCCAGGTGCGCCAGTACCGGCACGCGGGAATTCTCCAGCACGCGCTGGATCAGGCCCTTGCCGCCGCGCGGCACGATCAGGTCGATGTGCTCGGGCATCGCGAGCATGTAGCCGACGTTCTCCCGGTCGGCCGACGGCGGACGCTGCACGGCATCGGCCGGCAGGCCAGCACTTTCCAGACCTGCGCGCAGGCACTCCAGGATCACCCCGGAGGAGTGCCAGCTCTCCGAGCCGCCGCGCAGGATCGCGGCGTTGCCGGCTTTCAGGCACAGGCTGCCGGCGTCCGCCGTCACGTTCGGCCGGCTTTCGTAGATGATGCCGATCACGCCGATCGGGACGGAGACGCGCGCGATCTTGAGGCCGTTGGGCCGGTCCCATTCGGCCAGCGTCGCGTTCACCGGGTCCGGCAGCTGAGCGATCGTCTCCAACCCGGCGGCCATGCCCTCGATCCGCGCGTCGGTCAGCTTGAGCCGGTCGAGCAGCGCCTCCGACAGCCCTTCGGCCGCGTCGACGTCGGCCTGGTTGGCCTGCTTCAGGTCCTCCGCGCGTTGGCGCAGCGTGGCCGCGGCGGCGGTCAGGGCCGCGGTCTTCGACGCGCCGTCGGCGTTCGCCAGCGCCAGCGCGGCCGTGCGCGCCCGCGCGCCGACGTCTTGCATTTGCGTCTTGAGGTCGGAAGTGTCGTGCAGTGCCTGAACGCTCATGGCTGGGGTCGTCCGGTTTACGGGGAATGGGGCTACGGCATGTTTAGTATGCCGGCAGGTCCGATTTCACGACAACACCAGGTCGTCGCGGTGGATCAGTTCCTCGCGGCCGCGATAGCCGAGGATCTGTTCGATGTCGGTCGACTTGTGGCCGATGATCTGTCGGGCGGCATCGTCGGAGTAGGCGGTCAGGCCGCGCGCCACCTCACGGCCTTGGGGGTCGCGCACGATCACCGCGTCGCCGCGCTCGAATCGGCCGTCGACCTGCGTCACCCCGGCGGGAAGTAGCGATTTACCGGCCTGCAGTGCCGTCAGCGCGCCGGCGTCCAGCGTCACCGACCCGGCCGGTTTCAGCGTGCCGGCGATCCAGCGTTTGCGCGCTTGGCGCGGTTCGACCTGGCTGGTGAACCAGGTGCAGCGGCCGCCGTCGGCGACCGATTGCAGGGCGTGCGCGGGCCGGCCTTGGGCGATCGCCATGTGGCAGCCGGCGGCGACCGCGATCCGCGCGGCGGCCAGCTTGGTCACCATGCCGCCGGAGGAATAGCCGGGCAGGGCGTCGCCCGCCATCGCCTCGATCTCCGGTGTGATCGCGTCGACCCGTTCGATGAAGCGGGCGCTGGGATCTCGCTTGGGATCGCCGGAATACAGTCCGTCGATGTCGGAGAGGAGTACGAGGCCATCGGCGTCGATCATCGCGGCGACGCGCGCGGCGAGGCGGTCGTTGTCGCCGAAGCGGATTTCGCTGGTCGCGACCGTGTCGTTCTCGTTGATCACCGGCACCGCGCCCAGGCGCAGCAGCGTGGCCACGGTCGAGCGGGCGTTCAGGTGGCGCCGGCGTTCCTCCGTGTCGGCGAGCGTGACCAGCACCTGCGAGACGCTGAGCCCGTGGCGATGGAGCGCCTCCTGATAGGCATGGGCGAGCTGGATTTGCCCGGTCGCCGCGGCGGCCTGCTTCTCTTCCAGCCGGATCGTCTTGCGGGTCAGGCCGAGCTGGCGGCGGCCGACCGCGATCGCGCCGGAGGACACCAGAACCACCTCGGTCCCGCCGGCGGTCAGCGCCGCGACATCGTCGGCAAGTGCGTTCAGCCAGCTGCGCTTGACCCGGCCGGTCTCCTCCTCGACCAGCAAAGCGGAGCCGATCTTGACCACCACCCGCTTCATCCGGGCGAGAGCGGGCAGGCCGGTGGCCTCGTTCGATTCGGGGCTTTGGGTGGTGCTGTCGGGGGCCATCACCGGGGTTCCCGGTTGGGGGCCAGAGGGTCGAACGGCTCGGCGGCGGCTTCCGCGGCGGCTTCGCGGTCGCGTTCGATGTAGCCGTGCAGCTCGGCGAGCAGCGCGCCCACGCCGGTGCCGGCGATGCCCGAGACCTTGTGCACCGTGCGCCCGCACGCCTTGGCGAGCAGCTGCGCCTGCTCCTCTGCCAGGTCGTCGGGCAGGGCATCGACCTTGTTGAGCGCGACCACCTCCGGCTTCGACTCCAGGCCGTGGCCGTAGGCATCGATTTCGTGCCGGATCTTCTCGTACGCGGCCTCGGTATCCTCGGTCCCGTCGATCAGGTGCAACAGCACGCTGCAGCGCTCGACGTGGCCCAGGAAGCGGTCGCCCAGGCCGCGGCCGTCGGAGGCGCCCTCGATCAGGCCGGGCACGTCGGCGATCACGAAACGCTGACCGTGTGCCTCGGCGACGCCCAGGTTGGGTTGCAGGGTGGTGAAGGGGTAATCCGCGACCTTGGGCCGGGCGCGTGAGGCGGCCGACAGCAAGGTCGACTTGCCGGCGTTGGGCAGGCCGACCAGGCCGACGTCGGCGATCAGCTTGAGCCGTAGCCAGACCCAGCGCTCCTCGCCCGGCCAGCCGGAGTCGGCCCGGCGCGGCGCCTGGTTGATCGAGGACTTGTAGCGCACGTTGCCGAAGCCGCCGTCGCCGCCGCGGCACAGGACGACGCGCGCACCGTCGGCCTGCAGGTCGGCCAGCAGCGTTTCCTTGTCGTCGGCCAGGATCTGCGTGCCCACCGGCACCTCGATCACGGCGTCCTTGCCGTTGGCGCCGGTCTGGTTCTTGCCGCTGCCGTGCTGGCCGCGTTCGGCCTTGATGTGCTGGTGGTAGCGGAAGTCGATCAGGGTGTTCAGATCGTTCTTGGCGACCAGCACGACATCGCCGCCGCGCCCGCCATCGCCGCCATCGGGCCCGCCGAACTCGATGTACTTCTCGCGTCGGAACGACATGCAGCCGTTCCCGCCGTCCCCGGCCTTGGTGTAGATTTTCGCTTCGTCGAGGAACTTCATCGCTGTCGACCTACGTTCCCTCTCCATGTGCGGAGGCGGGGCCCTACCGTATCACCCGATTCCAGGTGGCGACTCCAAGCCACGTGCCCAAGAGCGCGATCCGCGGGGCACAAACACGAAAACGGGGGGAATGGCTGGCCATTCCCCCCGTCGGCATTCGAGCGCGGCTGGGACGCGCGGGTGGGTACGCGCTTACTCCGCCGCGTCGGCGACCGGCGGCACCACGGAGATCAGGGTGCGCCCGCCGGTGGTCTTGCGGAACTGCACGTGACCCTCGGTCTTGGCGAAGATCGTGTAGTCCTTGCCGATGCCGACGTTCTCACCCGGATGCCAGCGCGTGCCGCGCTGCCGGATCAGGATGTTGCCCGGGATGACGTGCTCGCCGCCAAACTTCTTGATGCCGAGCCTTTTGCCAATCGTATCGCGGCCGTTCTTGGTACTGCCGCCAGCCTTCTTGTGTGCCATGACCCGTTACTCCTCGCTCTTGCCCGACTGGCCGCCGGACTTGGCCTTGCTGCCACCGGACCCGGCCTTGGCGATCTTGCTCTGCGTACGCTGCTTGGTTGTGGCGGTCGACTTCTGCTTCGACTGCTGCGTGGTCGCCGACTGGGTCGCCTGCTTCTGGCTGCGCGCCTGAACCTTCTGGTCGGCCTGCTTGGCCTTGGCGGCATCGCCCTCGCCGGCGGTCTTGTCGCCGACCTGGATGTCGGTCACGCGCAGCAGGGTGAAGCGCTGACGGTGGCCGTTGCAGCGGCGGAAGTTCTTCCGGCGCTTCTTCTTGAAGACGTGGATCGTGCGGTTCTTGTCCTGATCCACGACCTCGGCCGCGACCTTGGCGCCGTCCAGCTTCGGGGCGCCGACCTGCGGGGCGCCGTCGCCGCCGACCATGCGCACGTCGTCGAGCGTGACGCTCTCGCCGACCTCGGCCGGGAGCTTCTCGACCTTCACAACGTCGTGCTTGGCGACCTTGTACTGCTTTCCGCCGGTCTGAATGACTGCAAACATCTGCTCGTCTCGGTCTTGTGCGACGCCTTCTTCAGCTCAAGAAGCGCCGGTTTGGTGGACGGGTCCATGTGGGTCGTAGTCTTGCCCGATGGCCCGGCTGCTCGGCGTCTCGCCGCCCATGACGCAAACGCGGCGCCCTCGTCCCGGGCCTCAATCGGCCGCGGGACGGCGCCGGCGGTCTACGCGCTGAACGGCAAGGGTGGCCAGCGCCCCGGTCACCGCCGCGTGGGCGGGCCGGCGCTTGCTCGGGCGCACCGATCACGCCCATCCTGGCTGCAGCGCCGCAAGGACGCCTCAAGATGAACGTGCGCGCGGACTATAACGACGCGCGGACGGGTGTCAACACGATCAAGGTCGCCACCGTCTCTTCCCGCGGGCACTCGGTCCGCCCGGTCGAGCGGACGGCGATCTGTCGAGACCCCGTTGCGCCGGCCGACGGCATTTGCTACGTCCCCGTCCGACATCGGCGGGCAGGTCGCCCGCCCGCGTCTGGTATGGAGGGGTGGCCGAGCGGACGAAGGCACCGGTCTCGAAAACCGGCGTACCGGTAACCCCGGTACCGTGGGTTCGAATCCCACCCCCTCCGCCACTCCGGTACAAAACTGGGCACTTCCTTTCGTAAAAAGTCGGCCTAAGCGGCGGCGCTCAAAATCGCCGCCTCAGATCCGCGTATCTCGACGGTGTCTTCGCTCACCGTGACGTTGTCTGCCAGCGTATGCACTTAGGGCTGGGACCCATAAAGGGGTTTCCCTTTGAGGCGGCGGTATGATTCCTGGTCTCCGAAGGGAGACCGGTTATGGATCAGGATTGTTTCTGGCTGAGTGATGAGCAGTTTTCGCGGCTTGAGCCTCATTTGCCGCAGGATACGCGAGGTAAGCTGCGGGTGGATGACCGGCGCGTGATCAGCGGCTGCCGCTGGAAGAGCTGCTTCTCGCCCTACCTCTACCGCAGCCGGAACGTCATCGAGCATATGTTCAATCGGCTGAATGACTTCGGCGTATCGCCACCCGCTACGATCGCCTCGCCATCACCTTCCTCGCCGCCGTCCACATAGCTGCCATCGTCAACTACTGGTTATGAGTCCCAGCGCTAAAGGACAGCCGGCCCGGTGACGTTCTTCTGATCGAGCAAGTCGACCGCCTGTCTCGCCTAACGTCCGCTGATTGGACGAAGCTCCGGGCGGAAAGCGCCGCCAAGGGCGTTTGCGTCGTCGCCCTCGATCTCCCGACCTCATACATGCTGGCCGATGCCGAGAGCTTCACGGCTCGGATGTCAGAAGCGATCAACGGAATGCTTCTCGACATGCTCGCCGCCGTCGCCGGCAGGCGCAAGGTCAGGCCAGAGCGAAGGCCGAAGGCAAATACAAGGGTCGGCCCATCGATGTGAAGCGGAATGCCGGCATCGCGAAGATGCTCGCCGAGGGGGCGTACACTCAAATTCAGGACGCCACTGGTGCGAGCCGAGCGACTATCGCGAAAATTGCCAAAATTACCCGACCTCTGATCGCGTCCTGATCGTTCGCTTTCAGTGCGAACGAATGTCTCTCTTACAGCTTGAGTTTTCATACACGCCCTGGTTGTTTAGGGTGGGTGACGGGGATGCTTCGGGAGGGGTGAATTGAGCGGGCACATCATAAGCCGGATTGTGATAGAGAATTTTCGTTCTTTTCAGAAGGAGGAAATCGCACTCTCAGCGTTCACACCACTAGTCGGGAAGAATAATGCGGGGAAATCTAACTTGCTCGCTGCCATAAGGTGGTTGATTAGCAAATCGGTGCTAAGTAAAAGCGAATACAATAAGGCTGATATCCCGATTATTGTTGAGGGAACGGTTTCAGGTGTTTCTGACGATATCATTGAGCGTCTAGACCAGGTCCATGCTAGGAAAATTAAACCTTTTGTTCACGAGCAAACGGTGACCCTTCGACGTGAGCAAAAGGTTGACGCATCCTCCGCGAAAGATATCACACTTAGCCTTTTTGATCCGACGGCAGGCACTTGGAAAGAGAACCCAAGCGGAATTGACAATGCGATCAAAGCTTTGTTTCCAGAACCAATTGTTATTGGCGCGATGGAAAATGCAGCAGACGATGTTGCGAAATTTGGTAAGTCATCTTCAATCGGCAGGTTGCTAACCGAGATTATTGAACCCATCCGAGAGGTTCACGCGAAATCCATTCGCGATGCACTTGAAAGTGTAGAAAAGTCATTCTCTGCGAACAGTGCTGAAAAAGACGATGCACTTATTGCCTTAGACGAGCGGTTGCAAAAAGAGGTAGCGAACTTCTTTCCCGGTATTGTTCCAAAGACGCACATTCCCGTGCCTGGTCTCGATGATTTTCTCAAATCGGCAACTATCAAAATTTTTGAGGATGGTTATCCGAATGAGCGAGATGCTGCCGAGATGGGGCATGGAGCACAACGATCAATACAAATGGGCTTGGTAACGTGTCTTTCTGAAGTAAGGCGTGAAAAGGAGGAGAAAAATCCTACTACTACAATGCTAATGCTCGATGAGCCGGAGTTATATCTGCATCCACAAGCTGTTGAACTTGTTCGATCCGCGCTTTCTTCTTTGAGCCAGCGCGGTTATCAGGTGCTGTTTTCCACCCATTCCGCAGACATGATCGATCGCTCAGACGCGGAGAATGTGGTCCTAGTGAGAAAAAGCGACGAGCGGGGGACGCATGTGCGAAGGAGCCTTCGTGAGGCGGTAACTACGGCAATCGCGGATGCTCCTAGCCAGTCCGAGATGCTTTTCTCACTTACGAATTCCTCAAAAATCCTCTTCACCGAGAGAGTGCTTCTGGTAGAGGGTTCGACTGAACTGCGCGTTTTTCCGCACGTTTTTCGAAAATGCAAAGGGAAAACGCTGGCTGAATTTGGCGTCGGTCTCGTCGAGATAGACGGCAGCGGCAGTCTTCAAAAAGCAAAGGCCGTGCTTGAAGCTATGGACATTCCGACAGTTGCATTGGTGGACTTGGATTACGCATTCAAAGAACCGCCATCTGATCGAGAAAAGAGATACGACGACGCTGTTAATGGTTGTCGAAAAGTGTTTGTCGACTTAGAGGCGGCGGGTGAACTTGAGCTAGGTGACGACGGGTATCCGAAAAAGTCGACAATTTGCTCGGCAAGTCGCGGCTTTGAGAAACTTGCTGAAAGCCCTGATGCACAGCCGCATATCGAAGTAATGCGGGATGTGCTGAAATCCGTTCAACTCTGGCTCTGGTCTATGGGAACGATCGAAACTCATCTTGGCCTCGAAGGGAAGAAGCCAGCACACCACGCGGCGTTCTTAAAACGTCTCGATAAAGAACGTGATTTAGCATTCATCTCCGATGAAGATGGTGTTCGGGAATTCTGCGATTGGTTGCTTAGGTAGCTGAAGCCGTCCAACCAAGAAGCTGCTACAAAACGGTATGGCCTGATGTTTGTAGCGTGTCGAAAACATATTAAATTATCAACTGATTAGGCATGCGCGTTGTTGCTCTCACACCCTCCGCCATACTTTCGGTCGTTTGTGAGTAGCCTCGGCGTGATTACGCCTCGGGCGTCTTGTCCGGCGTTTCGGTGAACGCCGCGATGGCCTGCGCGCCGGTCAGGCAGGTGCGCGTCCCGGCGAACGTGTAGTAGTCCGGCTTGTCGTCGATGAAAACTTCGGTGGTGAACGGCAGGTCCGGCGCGTCGTCGAGCAGCGCAACCGGGAGCGCCTGGAAGGTGCCGTCGAGGCTGCGCCACAGGACCGAGGTGCCGCAGTGCCTGCAGAAAAGGCGCTCGGCCCACTCGGACGAACGATAGATCTTGAGCGCGCTGGCGTCGCTAAACTGTGGGGCCTTGGCGAGGGTCACCACAAACGCCGGCCCCCCGCCCCAGCGCCGGCACATCTTGCAATGGCAGCAATGGATTTCCGGGGAGTCGATCTCGACATCGCAATGCACCGATCCGCACAAGCAGCTTGCATGATGGGTCGACATGAGGGGGCTCCTGGTTTGCGGTGGGGTGGATGCGGTGTCGGCTCTGCCACCACAGCTCGGGTCAGCGCCTGAAGACCAAGTCTATCGGTCGGTGCCGGCAGTTCAATACGCAGGGTCGCGCCCGCTGCATGAACCTCCGCGCGATCCGCAGCGATCCCGGAGGTCTCACGTCCGCCAGGCCAACAATCGGCGTTCGACCTGGCCGATCAGGAACGACAGCAGCACGCCGAGCGCGGAGAGCATCGCCACGCCGGCGAACAGACGTTCCAGGTCGTAGAGCGAGCCCGCCTGCAGGATCATTGCGCCCACCCCGTGTTCGGCGCCCAGCATCTCGGCGGCGACCAGCAGGATGATCGCGATTGCCAGGGAAATCCGGAGGCCGGAAAGGATCCCGGGTAGCGCGCCGGGCAGCACGATCTTGCGCACGATCGATAGCCAGGGCAGGTCGAAGCTCTGCGCCATCCGGATCAGCGTGCGGTCGACGTTGTCCACCGCGCCATAGGTCGAGACCACGGTGGGGGTGAAGGTGCCGAATGCGATCAGCGCGTACTTGGAGCCCTCGTCGACGCCGAACCAGATCACGAACAGCGGTAGCAGCGCGATCTTCGGGATCGGGAACAGCGCGGCCACCAGCGGGACCAGCGCGGCGCGGATGTAGGAGAACAGGCCGATCGCGACCCCGACCGCGATGCCGGCGAGCGCGCCCATGGCGCCGCCGACCGCCAGGCGCTGCAGACTGGGCAGCAGGTGGGTCCAGAGCATGCCGCTTTGCCACAGCTCGGCGAAGGTGGCGAGCACCGCGCTGGGCCGGGGGATCGTGAGCGGCGAGATGAGCCCCGCGCGGGTGCCGATCTCCAGTACGGCGAGCAGCAGGGCGAACACCACCGGGGCGATCCAGCGGATGCGTACCGGCCGGAAGCCGCCGCCGCGATAGGGCACCGGGCGGACCGCTTCGTGCCCTCCGGCGGTCGGGCGCGAATCGCGCGCGTCAGACGTTGGCGTATCTGGCGCAGCCGCTCGGTCAGTCATCCACCAGCTCCTGATCGGCGGCCATCGCTTCCGCGCGCATCAGCGCCCACAGCCGCGCCTGGATCTGATCCAGGTCGGGATCGGCCAGCCCGCGCTGGTCGAGCGGCCGGTCGATCTCGACGACCTCCCGGATCTGGCCGGGCCGGCGCGACAGGACCACCACCCGGTGGCCGACCCGTACCGCCTCGCTCAGGTTGTGGGTGACGTAGACGGCCGTGAACGGCGTGCGACCCCACAGCCGCACGAAGTCGTCCAGCAGCAGCTCGCGGGTCTGCGCGTCGAGCGCGCTCAAGGGTTCGTCCATCAGCATGATCGCCGGCTTGACCGCGAGCGCCCGGGCGATCGCCACGCGCTGCTTCATGCCGCCGGAGATCTGCTTGGGCAGCGCGTGCCGGAAGTCGGTAAGACGGGTGCGGGCCAGCACATCGTCGACCAGGGCGTTCGCCTCGCGCCGGGCGATCTTCTTGTCTTCGAGGCCGAGGCGGATGTTGCCTTCGACAGACCGCCAGGGCAGCAGCGCGAAGTCCTGGAAGACGTAGGTCAGGGGATTGAGGCTGTCCGCCGGCGGCGCGCCGATCTGCAGCACTTGGCCCACGTTGGGACGTTCCAGGCCGCCCATGAAACGCAGCAGGGTCGACTTGCCACAGCCGCTGGGCCCGATCAGGCAGACGATCTCCCCATCGCCTGCCGTCAGGGAGACGTCGCGCACCACTTCGGTGGCGCCGTAGGCGTGCGAGACGCCGTCCAGCGAAAGCCGCATCGTTGGTCCTGTCGGTCGTGTCGGGCGCTCAGGTCGTTTCGACAAAGCTGGTGTCGACCAGCTTGTCCAACGTGATGCTGCCCGGCACCAAGCCTTCCGAGGTGAACCAGGACAGTTGATCCTCGATCGAGGCCATGTTGAGGGCGGCGCCTTCGCTGATCCGCATCGCGCCGGCGCGGATGGCGGGCGCGGCCTTCTCGTAGGGGCGGTCGGCGTAGACGTATTTGTGGATCAGGCGGACCATCGCCTCCGCCGCGTCGTCGCCTTCGCTGCGATCGACCAGTGCGGCGTTGTAGTCGCGCGCACCCTTGGCGAAGGCGTCGATGAACGCCTGCGTCTTCGCGCGGTCGCCGGTCACGTTCTGCGGCGAGGTGAACGCGGTGGTCACCTGATAGTTGGGCAAGTAGTCGACGACCTCGCCGATGATCTGGACCGCCCCGCCACTGGCCAGCGCCTCGGCGATATGTGGGACGATCGACCAGGCATCGATCTGCCCGGTTTTGATCGCACCGATGACCGCGCCGATTTTCTGCAGCGGCTTGAACGAAACGTCCGCGCCTTCCGCGGCGGCGATCTGCGTGCCCATGTAGTGGAACGACGAACCGGCCTGGGTCATGCCGTAGGTCGCGCCGTCCAGCTTGCTGGGATCGGTCAAGCCGGCTTCGAAGGCCTTGTTGGAGGCCAGGATCTTCTGCCCGCTAACGCCCTTGGATTCCTCCAATGCGCCGCCGATCACCCGAATTGCACCCTTGTCCGCCAGGCTGATCAGACCGCCGGTGATCGCGGTCACGGCGTAGTCCGCATCGCGCGAGGCGATCGCGACGGCCATCGGCTGGGCGGCCTGGAAGAACTTCAGGTCGACGTCGAGCCCGGCCTCCTTGAAATAGCCCCGCTCCTGGGCAACGAAGGTGGGGGCGTGGCTGGTGAAGCGCAGCGCGGCGATCGTGGCCTTGTTCGCGCCGCGCGCGATCCCCGGCAGGCCCAGGGCCGAGATGCCTGCGGCCGCGCCCAGCCCCTGCAGCGTGCGCCGGCGGGTTAGGTCGATCATGGCGTGCTCCCCAACGTCTGTTTTGTCGTTCGATGGCCCAGGGTCTGGGCATCGGACGGCTGGGTACGCCGGCTGTGTGGTCCGGTCAAGGCGCAGGGGAGGTGCGGCTACAGCTCGATGACCCGGCCGTCGTCCAGCGCCTCCAGGCGCAGCTCGTCCTGCCGGTCCAGCATGCACGTCGACATGTGGGTCAGCGCGATCCGGCGGGCGCTCAACTCGTCGAGATGCCGCTTGAGCGTCTGGTAGTCGGTGTGGGTCGGCAGCGACCGGTCGAAGGCGTAGCACTCCACGATGAACAGGTCGGCCTGCTCGGCGAGATCAGGCAGGGCATCCACCCACTTGGTGTCGCCGGAGTAGGCGAAGGTCTTCTCCCCGTCGGTGATGCGCAGACCGAACGCCGTTATCCCCTCGCCATGGTAGACTTGCCGCGGAGTCACGGCCACGCCGCCCAGGGTCATCGACACCCCCTCTGCCCATTCGCGGAAAGTCAGGTCGAAGTGCCAGTCGCAGTTGATGCTGCCAAACAGCGCGGTGCAGGCGTCCTTGACGCGCTGCCGGATGCCCGGCGGGCCGACGATCTCCAGCGGGCGGGTGCGCTTTGCCTCGAACTGCAGGTAGAGCAGCAGGAACGGCAGGCCGCCGAAGTGGTCGCCGTGCAGATGGGTGACCGCGACCGCGTCGATGCTGTCCGGATCGGTTCCGAAACGGTGCATCGAGATCATCGCGCTGGCGCCGCAATCGACCAGCAGGCGGGTGTCGCGCCCATCGTCCGCGCGATGGGTGTCGAGCTGAAAGCAGGTGTTCAAGCGGCCACCACTGCCGAATGCGTCGCCGCAGCCGAGGACGGTCAGTCGCATAAGGGTGCCTGGGCCTCCTCGCAGGTCAGGTCGCCCGTCCGGATGCCGATGGGCGATCATCTCACTGTCGACAAACCTTGCCGAGGGTCAAGCGTTAGACAGTGACGGTGCGCACAGACGGCACAGGACGATGTGGGTTTGTCCGAGTAACGCCGACTGTCGCGCGCGGCGTCTTAATCCGGCAGGCCGGCGAGCGCGCGCACCTCGGCCGGACTGTATCCCGCTTCGCGGTAGGCGCGCAGCGATACTGCGTCGTCGCGCTTGGCGAGGCGCTTGCCCGCGTCGTCGTCGAGCAGGCGGTGGTGCGCCCACTCCGGCACCGGCAGGTCCAACAGCGCCTGCAGCACGCGGTGGACCGGGGTGGCCGGCAGCAGGTCCTCCCCGCGGGTGACCAGCGTGATCCCCTGCGCGGCGTCGTCGACCACGACGGCCAGATGGTAGCTGGTCGCGACCTCCTTACGCGCCAGCATCACGTCGCCGATCGCGCTCAAGTCCGCCTGGAAGGTGCCGTGGTGCCGGTCGGTCCACTGGGGATGGCCGACCCGTTCGTGCGCGCGCAGGTGGTCGAGGCGCAGGGAATAGGGCGTGCCGGCAGCGATCCGCGCATCGCGTTCGGTCGGGGACAGATCGCGGCAGGTGCCAGGGTAGGGTGTTCCCAGCGGGCCGTGCGGGGCCGCGCCGAGACGTTCGGCCTCCGCCTGGATGTCCTTGCGCGAGCAGAAGCAGGGGTAGATCACGCCGAGGTCGTCCAGCCGGGTAAGCGCGCGGGCGTAGGCGTCCATCCGCGTACTCTGGCGCATCACCGGCGTTTCCCAGCTCAGCCCGAGCCAGGCGAGGTCGTCGAAGATCGCCTGCTCGAACGTGTCGCGACAGCGGGCAGTGTCGATGTCCTCGATCCGCAGCAGGAAACGTCCGTGTGGTCCAGCGGCCCGCGCGCACGTCACGGCGGAATAGGCGTGGCCCAGATGCAACAGGCCGGTCGGCGAGGGGGCGAAACGCGTGACCTCGCTTCGCGGCGTTCCCACGGAACGTGGTGTGCTGTCTGGGCGCGGCGCAGCAACGGACATGGGGGTGCATCTACCCGCCGGTGCCATTAAGGTCCAGCCCCATGGACCCTGCACCGCAGCAAGATACCCGCCTGAAGGCCGCCCTGGACGCGCTGGCCGAGGCCGATCCGGCGCTGGGCCGTGCCTACGCCGCCTGCGGTCTGCCGCCGGTGCGCAAGGCTGAAGCCGGTTTCGGCGGCCTGGTCAACATGATCGCCGCCCAGCAGTTGTCGAAGCAGGCGGCCGGCGCGATCGTCCAGCGCATCCGCGAGCGCCTGGACCCGGTGACGCCGGCCGCGTTTCTGGCCCTGAGCGAGGACGACGCCCGCGCGCTTGGCCTCAGCCGGCCCAAGTACCGCTACCTGACCGGCCTGGCGGAGCAGGTGGCCTCGGGCGCGCTCGACTTCGACTGGTTGGCCGAGCAGGACGACCAGACCGTGCTCAAGCATCTGACGGCGCAGAAGGGCGTGGGCGTGTGGACGGCCGAGATCTTTCTGCTGTTTGCGTTGGAGCGGCCGGATGTCTTCCCCGCGCAGGATCTGGCATTGCAGGAGTCCGCGCGGCGTATCCATGCCCTGGACGCCCGACCGGACACCAAACAGATGCGTGACATTGCCGAGCTGTGGCGACCCTACCGCTCGGCCGCGGCGCGCTTCCTCTGGCACGCCTATCGCCATCCCGGGGCGCCGACCTGAGCCCATCGTCGCGCCCCGGAGCCCACCAGCAACCACGGGACGGAACGAAAAAACCGATGTCCGAAGACAGCATTCCCCAGATCGACGGCCCCCGCCAGCAGCCGGCCAGCGGCGGCCCGGCCCAGCAGCTGATCGTTCTGCTGCACGGCCTAGGCGCGGACGGCAACGACTTGATCCAGCTGGCCCCGATGCTGGGCCAGGCGTTCCCCGAGGCCGCCTTCGTCTCCCCGAACGCGCACCAGGACTGCGACGTTGCCCCGATGGGGCTGCAGTGGTTTTCCTTCCGGGGCGAGACCGACGCCGTGATGATCCAGGGCGCGGAAGCGGCGGCGCCGGTGGTCGACGCCTTTCTGGACCAGGAGTTGGAACGTCACGGCCTGACCCCCGATAAGCTGGCGGTGATCGGCTTTTCCCAGGGGGGCATGATGGCGCTGCATTGCGGTCTGCGCCGGGCCCAGCCGGTGGCCGCGCTGGTCGGCTTCTCGACCTTGCTGCCGGGCCCGCAGAAGCTCGACGCGGAGATCAAGAGCCGGCCGCCGGTGCTGCTCACCCACGGCGATCAGGACCAGATCATCCCGCCGCACGCCATGCCGCAGACCGAGGCGGCCCTGAAAGCCGCCGGGGTCGCGGTGGAGAGTGAGACGCGCCCCGGTCTGGGCCACGGCATCGACGAGCGCTGCCTGGAAGTCGCCAGCGCGTTCCTGCGCCGGCATCTGCTGGGAGAAGGGGGCGCCGCCACGTAACCCCCTGGCCGGCTCTCTGGTCGGCGCGGATTTCGGCGCTATTTTCTTGCAAGGCGGCAAGCACAGGCCAAGGGGTGGACAGGGACCATTGGGTGTGGCCAGAGTCCAGCACCGGTCGCGTGAACGAGGACTTTACAAGCAGATGAAGTTTTCGGGGCTCGAGACGCAAAATCTTGTACGAAGCGACGGAATGGCGTATCACGTTGCTTGTAGAGGCGCTGGCCACTCCCGGTCGCGGCGCACGGAGCACAGGAGGAGAGCGGGGCAGTGAGCGTCCCGGCGAATGCTTTCCCAGCCCTCGTGCTGAACGCGGACTTCCGTCCGCTGAGCTATTTTCCGCTGTCCATCTGGGCCTGGCAGGACGCGGTGAAGGCGGTCTTTCTCGACCGCGTCAACATCGTCAGCGAGTACGATCAGGCGATCCACTCGCCATCCTTCGAAATTCGATTACCGAGCGTCATATCGCTCAAAGAATACGTCCCCTTGAACCGAAGGCCGGCGTTCACGCGCTTCAACGTCTTCCTCCGGGACGGCTTCAAATGCCAGTATTCCGGAATTCGTCTCCCCGCCGAACAGCTCACCTTCGATCACGTCATTCCGCGCTCCCGGGGCGGACGCACTTCCTGGGAAAACGTTGTTACGGCCTCGGCGGAGATGAACCTGCTGAAGGCCAATAAGACGCCGGAGGAAGCGGGCATGAAACTCCGGCGCGCCGCGCGCCAGCCCACCGTTCACGAGCTGCAGCGCCAAGCCCGCAAGTTCCCGCCGAACTACCTCCACGAAAGCTGGCACGACTTCCTGTACTGGGACACCGAGCTGGAGGATTGACCGCGCCTGCGTCCCTTGTACCCCTATTAAGCTTGTCCTGTTTTATTAGGATTGCGTTGCCAGGGGCAGAAAGCGGGAAGTGGGTCGACCGAGCGACGCGGTGGCGGTCAGCCCGCGCGCCGGGTCACCAGCGCCCAGACCGTTCCGGCCGTCAGCAAGAGCGACAGCACGAAGTTCCAACCGGCCATCGACAGGCCGGCAAAGATGAACGCCGGTTCGTCGCAGGCGACGATCCGGTCCTGGCCGGCCAGCGCCGCCTGCAGGTCCTCGACGCGCACGTCGGATGACAGGGCTGCGCCCGAGCAGCCGGGCAGCCCCGCCCACCAGCCGTATTCGACCCCGGCGTGGTAGCCGGCGATCCCCGCCCCGGTGAGGAACGCGAGCCCGGCGGCAATGACCAAGGTAACGCGCGCATACCGGCTGAACGGGCCGAGTGCCGCGGCGAAACCGAACAGGGCCGCGGCGACATAGGGCCAGCGCTGCCAGATGCACAGCTCGCAGGGCTGCAGCCCGAAGCCGTATTGCGAGATCAGCGCGAAGGCGAGCGCGCTCACGCTCACGGCGAAGATCGCTGCGGGGACGATCCGGCTGCCCGGCGTCAGGTGGGAGAGGTCGGTCTGGTCAGACGACATATTTGATGGCCACGAAACCGCCGAACAGAAGGACGAAGAAGATCACCGTGAGCCAGCTCAGGTGCTTCTCGATCAAGGCCCGGATCGGGGGGCCGAAATACCACAAGAGGGCCGAGACGATATAGAAGCGCGCACCGCGCGACACCGCGGAGGCGATCAGGAAGGTGAACGGATTGAGCGCCAGCACGCCGCTCGTGATCGTGATCACCTTGTAGGGGAAGGGCGTCAGGCCGGCGGCCATGACGAACCAGAAGCCCCACTCCGCGTAGAACGTGCGGAAGTCCGCGAACTTGTCGGTGTAGCCGTAGAATTCCAGGACCGCCTGGCCGACCGTGTCGTACAGGTAGTAGCCGATCGCGTAGCCGAGCAGCCCGCCCAGCACGCTTGCCAGCGTGCACACGAAGGCCACCCGCCAGGCTCGTGTCCGGTCGGCGAGCACCATCGGGATGATCAGGATATCCGGCGGGATCGGAAAGACCGAACTCTCGACGAACGACACCGCCGCCAGCCCGCTCATGGCGTGCCGATGCCCGGCGATCCGGAGCGTGCGGTCATACAGGGCGCGAAGCATCGGGCGGCGGAAATCCGGAAGATGGCGGGGGATAAAGCCGCACCCGATCTACCAGTCTCGCGCGCCTGCGGCAATCGGCGCGATTGGGGGGGCGGTACGTCGGCCCCTTCGGGGTGAGATCCCCGACTGTTCAACGATCCCAACCCGGCTCGCGCGCGTCCGCACGCTCGGCTAGGATGGTCGGCAAAAAGACAGATTTCGGGGAGGTTGCGCGGCCATGACGCAGACGAGGGACGACCAGCCCAAGGAGATGGGGCGCTTCGACTATGTGATCGTCGGGGCGGGCAGCGCCGGCTGCGTGCTCGCCAACCGGCTAAGCGCGGACCCGGATGTCTCGGTGCTGCTGCTCGAGGCCGGCGGGCAGGACGACTACATCTGGATCCGGATTCCGGTCGGCTATCTCTACACCATCAACAACCCGCGCACCGACTGGTGCTTCAAGACCGAGGCCGAAGCGGGGTTGAACGGGCGCGCGCTCGGCTATCCGCGTGGCCGGGTGCTGGGCGGCTGCTCCTCGATCAACGGCATGATCTATATGCGCGGTCAGGCGCGCGACTACGATGGCTGGCGCCAGCTCGGCTGCACCGGCTGGGGCTGGGACGACGTGCTGCCGCATTTCAAGGCGCACGAGGATTTCGCCTGGGGCGCCGACGCGCTGCACGGGGCAGGCGGCGAATTGCGCGTCGAGGGCATGCGGATCTCCTGGGAAATCCTGGATGCCTTCGCGGACGCGGCCGAGCAGGCCGGCATTCCGCGCACGGCCGACTTCAACCGTGGCAGCAACGAGGGCGTGGGTTACTTCCAGGTCAATCAGCGCCGCGGTCGGCGTTGGAATGCCGCGGACGCCTTTCTGCGTCCGGCCGAGGAGCGGCCCAACCTGACGGTCCTGACCAAGGCGCAGGCGCAGCGGCTGGAGATGACTGGCAAGCGGGTTACCGGTGTGCGCTTCTGGCACGACGGGCAGGACGCGCGGGTCGACGCGGACGGCGAGGTGATTCTGGCGGCCGGATCGGTCGGCTCGCCGCAACTGCTGCAGCTCTCCGGCATCGGGCCGGGCGCGCTGCTGCGCGAGCGCGGCGTCGAGGTCCGCCACGACAACCCGAACGTGGGTGAAAACCTGCAGGACCATCTGCAGATCCGGGCGGTCTATTCGGTGGAGGGCGTGGACACGCTGAACCGGCGGGCGAACAGTTGGCTCGGCAAGGCCGGGATGGCGTTGGAGTACGCCCTGTTCAAGCGCGGGCCGATGACCATGGCGCCCAGCCAGCTCGGTTGTTTCACCCGATCGGACCCCAGCCGCGTGACACCCAACCTGGAATACCACGTACAACCGCTGTCGACCGACAAGCTGGGCGATCCGCTGCATCCCTTCCCCGGCATCACCGCGAGCGTCTGCAACCTGCGCCCGGAAAGCCGGGGGGTCGTGCGAATCCAGAACGCCGATCCGCGCAGCCACCCGTCGATCAAGCCGAACTACCTCGCCACCCCCGGCGACCGGCAGGTAGCGGCGGACGCGCTGAAGCTGACCCGCCGGATCATGGGGCAGCCCGCGATGCGGAAGTATCGACCGCAAGAGCGCAAACCGGGGCCGGAACTCGAAAGCGACGCCGAGCTCGCCCACGCGGCGGGCGATATCGGCACGACCATCTTTCACCCCGTCGGCACCTGTGCGATGGGACCGGACCCGGCGAGCAGCGTGGTGGATCCGCGCCTGGCGGTTCACGGTGTGGGCGGGTTGCGGGTGGTCGATGCCTCGATCATGCCGCGGATCACCAGCGGCAACACCAACGCGCCCACGATCATGATCGCGGAAAAGGCCGCCGCGATGATTCGCGCCGACCGCAAAGCCGGGCGGCAAGCCGCCGAGTAGGTCGACGTGCGCGATTCGCACCCGTATGCCGCGTTCGCGGGTTTGCGTACCCACAGCCGGCGGTTTATACACGGGCGGCACCGAAGCGCATTACCGTGGCGCGCTTCGGTGCCCGTGCCCCTGTGGCGGAACTGGTAGACGCGCGCGACTCAAAATCGCGTGGCCATCGGCCGTGCAGGTTCGAGTCCTGCCAGGGGCACCAACACCGACTGCTTTGCAGGCGGTTTGAAGGCGCCGTCTCGGTGCGCCTGACCCTCCTTGGGAAACGGCAGGTGTCGCTGGTTTATAAAGACAGGGGCGCGGTGTCTGTGATGTTGCCTGAGTCCTGACTCGGCCTGTTCGTTGGGTGCCGCCGCGTTAGGGAGCCTTGTCTAAGCAGGATCAGCACGAGCAGGCCCAGACCAGACCCTATTAGATACAGGTTCTTTGGCTGGTCGACCTGGATCTGTAGCTGTGGCTGGTACACTACGACACCCAGTTCGTCGTTGGGCGCGAACGGTATCGGGGAATATAGCCTGAAACCCAGGAAACGGGAGCTCTGGTTTCTGAAATCCAGCAGGCTACGGGTAACATCGAGCGTTAAGAGGCCGCCGTCCCGGAAGCTGTAGTGACTGCCGGGCGGTTCACTGACATAGCCGCTGGCGGTTTCGGTCTCGGCGGGTATGGGCAGGTGCCCTTCGCGGGTGAGGGGCGGGCCATCGAAATCGGTTACGGGGTTGGCCAGGCCGTCCCCAATATAGGAGTCGACATGGATGCGTTCTGCGTATTGCTCCGGGGATGATGGGGTCAGATCGAGAAATTCTTCTGCCAGACCATAACCGCCCAGGCGGAACGAGAGCGTCGCGGATCGGAAGGCCCTCGGGACCGTCGGGACAAAGAACTCCGTGACGGCCCTTGCGTGTTCCCCTCTCCCATCTTGTCCGCCGCCCCCGATTTCGAGCGGGTAGGTGGGCAGGGCATCGGGGTCGATAAAGGCGTCGTAATGATCGTGGTATCCCCCATAACCACTTGAGCCATCATAGTATGCGAACCACGCCTTTTCCGCCACGAGCGGTGCACGGATCACGCCGGCCTCGACGACGGAAGACCAGCCGAACAAAGCAGCAAATAAAGCGAAGCTGAGGCCGATGCGCTTCGATTTGGTACGCAGCGAGCTAGACATTAGGGATCCCATCATGCGCATGACTAAAACAGCGTTTCTGGCAGAGCATGATTTATGCCAATATAATTTATTCTAAAATTCCAGTGCTTTATGAGGTGTCCCCGAGGCATTTGTAAAAAATGCTAACGTGGCGCATCGCGCGGGCATGCCAACTGTCAGAATTTCCGACGCTTTGAGCCAAGGCGTGTCTCATGCCCCCCGGCTTGTCGGCGGGGCTCGCGACTCGGTTGTTAAGCTAGGCCACATGCCGGCAATAGCTTTTCATGCGGATCAGCGCAGGTCCGGACTTCCGTCACAACCACATTTGACACACGTCAATGTAGTGCCTGCGGAGTAGGCATACATTTCAAACCAACGGACGAAACACGGATCCCATGCCAGTCTTCGGTTTGACGATGCAGGCGCGGGGTCCACGCCTCGGGCCTGTCCAAAGGGGAGGTCCGAACGGCGGTCGCGCCGGTCCCGGCCATCCCAGCGCCGCCCGGCCGTAACCCGGCGCGACCGCCTCGCCGTTCGATTGCCAGGGCGAGGCGCCGTTTACCAAGATCGCCCGTCCGGTTGCGCTTTTCCCAAGATGCTGGAGTTGGATCAGCGGTACACGACCTGCTTCTATCCAATCGTCTCGATTAGAAGGTCAGCGACAGCGCGCACGGCAGGCGCATCTTTCAGATCGGTGTGAATGACCAGCCACACGTGGCGGGGGGCAGGGTGCTCCTGGGCGACACGGACGAGATGTCGGTTTCGCGCCGCCATGACGCACGGCAACAGCGCAACGCCCAACCCCGCTTCCGCAGCGGCGCGCTGGCTGTGGAAGTCGCCCGTCAGCAGGTCGAGCGGGCGGTCGCCGGCGAATTCTTCCAGCCAGCGTTGCTGCGGCACATGGGCGAGCGTTTCGTCGAAGGCGATGAAACGCCAGTGGTGCGGCGGGAGGCTGGCAACCTCTGGGCTGGCATAGAGCGCGAAGGCAATCGAGCCAATCCGGCGCACGATGTTCTGCCGTCCCTGCGGTTCGACCATGCGCACGGCCAGATCGGCCTCGCCGCTATCGAGCGACGCGAGCTGCGAATTGGCGGACAATGCGATCTGTAGAGCAGGATGCGCGGCGCGCAGATCGCGCAGGGCGGGGATGATGAGTTCGCTGACGAGCACCGGCGGCGCGGTCAATCTGACCCGACCGGTGAGCGTGCCCTGGGCGGCATGAGCGAGCCGCTCAACGCGGTGCGCCTGCTGCTTCATCTCCAGCGCGATTTCGGCGATCTCCCGCCCCTTGTCGGTGAGCGGCGTGGAGCGGGCGAGGCGGCGCACCAGCTTGTGGCCGAGACTTTCCTCCAGCGCGGCGATTCGGCGCGATACGGTGGCGTGGTTGACGCCCAGCACGCGCGCCGCGCCAGCCAGTGAGCCTTCGCTGTGCAGTATCGCCAGAACCTGCAGATCATCCCAGTTCATCTGATTATTTTTGCACGGATGGTGTGTCGAGATGAAGAATTCTCAACAGATCGCCCGCCTGTCAGACATCTCTGCACGCGACAGACAGGAGCAACGCGATGATCCCGACCCTTCCTCTCGGTACCGATGGCCCGCAACTCCCGGCCCTTGGGCTTGGCTGCATGGGCATGTCCGAATTTTATGGCGAGACCGATGACGCCCAATCATTGGCGGTGCTCGCCCGTGCTCATGAGCTGGGCGTGCGGATGTTCGATACCGCCGACATGTATGGCAATGGCCACAATGAAGAACTGCTGGCCCGCTTTCTCAAAGAGGGCGGTCGCGACGCCTTCATCGCCACCAAGTTCGGCGTTCGCAGGGCGCCCGGCGAATACGCCCGGTCCATCGATAACAGCCCGGATTATATCCGTCAGGCCTGTGATGCCTCGCTGCGGCGTCTGGGGCGTGAAAGGATCGATCTATACTACGTCCACCGCATCGAAGCGGGGCGACCGATCGAGGAAGCCATGGGGGCGCTCGCCGATTTGGTGCGGGCAGGCAAGATCGCGCACATCGGGCTTAGCGAAGTGTCCGCCGATACGCTGCGCCGCGCCCATGCGGTGCATCCGGTGGCCGCCGTGCAGAGCGAATATTCGCTGACCACCCGCGATATGGAAGCCGAAGTGATGCCTGCCTGTCGCGAGTTGGGAGTTGCTTTTGTCGCCTACAGCCCGCTCGGCCGTGGGTTGCTGTCCGGCGCACTGGATGGCGAGAGTCTCGACAAGGATGACGCCCGTCGCAACTTCCCGCGCTTTGCCGGAAACGCGCTGGATGCGAATCTTGCCCGTATCGACAGACTGCGGGCCATTGCAACCAAGTACGACGCCACGCCATCACAGATCGCGCTTGCCTGGGTGCTGGCCAAGGGCGTGTTCGCCATTCCGGGCACCAAGCGGGTGACCTATCTCGAACAGAATATGGCCGCAACCGACGTTCACCTGACCGCCGATGATCTGGCCGAGCTGGATCGCGCCTATGCTCCAGGCAGCTTTACGGGGGATCGCTACACCGCCGAGGGCATGAAGGGGATTGAGGCGTGAGCACGGTGGCGGATTCGTCACCCCAGGGCGGGTCGATCGGACTGCATGCGATGAAAGCCATCACCGTACTGCAGGAACGCGGGGTTGGAGCGCTCGTCGCCCAGGCTTTCCCGCTGCACGATCATACCACCTGCCTGTTCGACAGCGGCGGTGAAGGTTCTCCTATAGTTCTGCTGCATGCGCTCGGACTGGACTGGCGGATGTGGTCGCGGGTCATTCCGCTGCTCACGCCGCACCATCGGGTGGTCGCGTTTGACCTGCGCGGGTTTGGCGGGGCGGCCTTTGCCCCACAGGTTCGCGACCTCGCGCACTATGCCGCAGATGTGGCTGAGCTGCTTGACCGGCTTGACCTGTCGCAGGCTCATATTGCCGGGCTGTCGCTCGGCGGGTCCATTGCGCTCGAACTGGCGCTCCAGCGTCCCGATCTGGTCGCGGGCTTGAGCGTGATCGCAGCAACGGCATGGCCGTTCCCCGCTTTCGAGGAACGTGCCCGGGCCGCCGAGACAGCGGGCATGGAGGCGCAAGTCATCCCCAGCCTCACGCGTTGGTTCCGCCCTGCGGACCTGGCCGCGAACGCCTGGCCGGTACGTTATGCACGCAACAGCGTGCGCCGTGCGTCCATCTCTGACTGGAGTGCCGCCTGGCGTGCCTTGGCCGGGATCGGCCTTGAAGGCAGATTAAGCGAGGTACGGGCGCCGACGCGGATCATTGCCGGAGAATGTGACCAATCCACGCCCCCAAATCTCATGGAAGGCTTGGTCACAGGCGGCTGCCGCGATTTCACCGTCCTCCAGAGTGCGCCACATATGCTGGCGCTGACGCATCCAGAAGAACTGGGCAAGGCCATCCTGGCCGACCCGTGATCGCGGGTTGCCTGCAGCGGCTGGTCCGGGATGAATCCGGTGATGTCAGCCCTGTGTGAGGCCATCGTTAGCCATTCGGAGCCTAACGCGCAGGCTGGAGCCAGCCGTTGGGTGGCAGAAAAACGGGGCGGAAGAGCGCGATGTCCCTCCGCCCCGTTAGTTACATCAAGCGCGCCGGCCGCCGGGGATAATGGGGAAGTAGGCCGGCGCGCCCGGGTCGGAAGGAGCCGCGTCGAATCGGCATGGGGACAAGGCCGCACGGGCTCATCTTCCTCTCATGACCAACGGTCGCCTTGGTCCGATGTTCGCCGGAAATCGGTTATTTTTTTCTGCGGTGGCCAAGGTTTGGGGCTGGATGGGCGAATTATACGTTTGCGTTCTTCCCCAGACTTGTTTTCCGCAATACCTTAGGATGCCCAGCCACCGTACTCGGCGAGCCTGCCATGTCTCAGCAGCCCGATCCCGCCAGTATCATTCGCTATGCCCTGGAGGAATCCCGCGGCCGCGGGCTGGATAGTCTCGGCCAGCTCAACCATGCGGTGCGCCGCGTTCTGCATCTGCGCCCGGATATGGGCCGCAGCCGGGTCGAATCGCTCGTGCAGGAAGCGATGTGGCCACGGCCACCCCGCGTTGGTCGTAGCGTCGGGGCCGGCATTCCCGTGCCGCACCGGGCGCCGGCGGTGCTTCGTCAGTCCCCCAGCACGCGCGACTGAAGCCTGCGGTCGTTTCCAAAGCGTAGGGCCCGGCCGTTGTGTAGCGGCCGGGCCCTTGGTGTGTCCGTCGGCTGGGTGGTGCTGCCGGGGGCGTCGGGTCAGAGCATGCCGCGGGCTTCGAGCAGGGCGATGACCTGCTGGGCGAGCGCCTCGGGGCTGGCCTGGTCGGAGCGCAGGTGCAGCTCCGGGGCCTCGGGCGGCTCGTAGCTGGAGCCGATGCCGGTGAAGTTCGGGATCTCCCCGGCCCGCGCCTTCTTGTACAGCCCCTTGGGATCGCGCTGCTCGCACACATCCAGCGGCGCGTCGACGAACACCTCCAGGAACTCGCCCTCGGGCAGCATCTCGCGCGCCATCCGCCGCTCGCTGCGGAACGGCGAGATGAACGACACCAGCGTAATCAGACCGGCGTCGGTCAGCAGCTTCGACACCTCCGCCACCCGGCGGATGTTCTCCACCCGGTCCTCGTCGGTAAAGCCCAGGTCCCGGTTCAGCCCGTGCCGGACGTTGTCGCCGTCCAGCATCATCGTGTGCTTGCCCATCCCCGCCAGGCGCTGCTCCACCAGGTCGGAGACCACCGACTTGCCCGCCCCCGACAGCCCGGTGAACCAGAGCACGCACGGCCGCTGCGCCTTCGCCTGCGCNCGCACCGCCTTGTCCACCTTGGTGTCGTGCCAGTGCACGTTGGTCGCCCGCCTGAGCGCGTAGTCGATCATCCCCGCGCCCACGGTGGCGTTGGTCATCCGGTCGATCACGATGAACGAGCCGGTCGCCGGGTTCTCCGCGTACGGGTCGAACGGCACCGGCCGGTCGAACGCCAGGTCGACCACCGCCACGTCGTTCAGCGCCAGATGGCTGGCCGCCGTCTCCTCCAGCGTGTTGACGTTCACCGTGTGCTTGATCCGGTTGATCTGACCGCCGACGAAACTGGTCCCCAGATGGATCAGGTACGACCGCCCGGGCAGCATCTCCTGCTCGTCCATCCAGATCAGGTGGGCGTGCACCTGATCGGTCACCGTCGGCCGGTCCTGCGCCGGCGCGATCACGTCGCCGCGCGAGATGTCGATCTCGTGCTCAAGCGTCAGCGTCACCGCCTGCCCGGCGTGCGCCACCTCCAGATCGCCGTCCATCGTCACGATCCGCTTGACCCGCGAGCCCTTGCCCGACGGCAGCACCGCGACCTCCTCGCCGACGCGCACCTGGCCGCCCTGCACCGTCCCGGCATAGCCCCGGAAGTCCAGGTTCGGCCGGTTGACCCACTGCACCGGCAACCGGAACGGACGCCCGCGCGCCGCGTCCTCGAGCTGCACCGTCTCCAGCTTCTCCAGCAGGCTCGGCCCCTGGAACCAGTCCATGCTCCGGGACCGCTTGGAGATGTTGTCGCCCTTCAGCGCCGAAACCGGAATGCAGGTCACCTGCTGGATCCCGACCTCGTGCGCAAAGGTCCGGTACTCCGCCGCGATCCGCTCGAAGGTCGCCTCGTCCCAGTCGACCAGGTCCATCTTGTTGACCGCCAGCACCACCTGGCGGATGCCCAAGAGCGAGACGATGTAGGAGTGCCGACGGGTCTGCGTCAGCACGCCGTGGCGCGCGTCCACCAGCAGCACCGCCAGCTCCGAGTGCGACGCCCCGGTCGCCATGTTGCGGGTGTACTGCTCGTGCCCCGGCGTGTCGGCAACCACGAACTTGCGCTTGTCCGTGGTAAAGAACCGGTAGGCGACGTCGATCGTGATCCCCTGCTCGCGCTCCGCCTGCAGGCCGTCCACCAACAGCGCCATGTCCGGCTCTTCCCCGGTGGTGCCNAACTTGCTGCTGTCNGCGTCCAGCTGCGCCAGCTGGTCCTCGAACAGCAGCTGGCAGTCGTACAGCAGCCGGCCGATCAGGGTCGACTTGCCGTCGTCCACCGAGCCGCAGGTGATGAACCGCAGCAGGTCCTTGTCCTGCTGGCTCTGCAGATACGCCGCAACCTCCGCCGGCGTCGCCTTGCCGGTCCCGCTTTCCGCCTCGGACACCGTCACCTCGCCCTGGGTCACATCGCCCTGGGCCACCTTGCCCAGCTCATGTTCGTTCGGGGCCATCAGAAGTAGCCCTCCTGCTTCTTGGCTTCCATCGAGGCGCCGGCGTCGCGGTCGATCACCCGCCCCTGGCGCTCGCTGGTCTTGGCCAGCAGCATCTCCCGGATCACCTCCGGCAGCGTGGTGGCGTCGCTCTCGATCCCGCCGGTCAGCGGATAGCAGCCCAGCGTGCGGAAGCGCACCTGGCGCATCTCCGGCGTCTCCCCGGGCTCCAGCGGCATCCGCGCGTCGTCGACCATGATCCAGGTGCCGTCACGCCACACCACCGGGCGCTGCTTGGCGAAATACAGCGGCACCACCGGGATCCCCTCCAGGTAGATGTATTGCCAGATGTCCAGCTCGGTCCAGTTCGACAGCGGAAACACCCGAATGCTCTCGCCCTTGTTGATCCGCCCGTTGTACAGGTTCCACAGCTCCGGGCGCTGGTTCTTCGGATCCCAGCGGTGCGAGGACGTCCGGAACGAGAACACCCGCTCCTTGGCCCGGCTCTTCTCCTCGTCCCGCCGCGCCCCGCCAAACGCCGCGTCGAACTTGTAGCTGTCCAGCGCCTGCTTGAGCGCCTGGGTCTTCATCACCTCCGTGTGCACCGCAGACCCGTGGTCGAACGGGTTGATCCCCTGACGCACCCCCTCCGGGTTCTGGTGCACCAGCAGCTCCAGCCCCAGCTCCGCCGCCCGCCGGTCGCGGAACTGCGTCATCTCCTTGAACTTCCACGTCGTGTCCACGTGCAGCAGCGGAAACGGCGGCTTCGACGGGTAAAACGCCTTCAGCGCCAGGTGCAGCAGCACACTCGAATCCTTGCCAATCGAATACAGCATCACCGGATTGCGAAACTGCGCCGCCACCTCACGGAAGATGTGAAGACTCTCCGCCTCCAGGCGCTCCAAATGCGTCATCTGCGCCTGGGAGAGGCTTTGCGGCTCGGCGAGGGGGCTAGACATTCGGGACGGTCCAGTGCGCGGGAAGTACGGTTTGGTATGCTGGAAATGGTAAGATTCAGCAAAGGTGCTGCGGGAACCTACTGATGCGTCGCCCGCGCTGCAACCGGTGCTGAGGTATGTGCCGTGGGTTTCTCAGGGTACCCACGGCGCATTGCACACGCAGGCGCATCTAAACGGGGGAACCCTGTTGGGAAAAAGGGGCGAATCAGGGATTGCCCCGGCGGCGGACGATATGCAATACGTCTAGCCGCGCTGAGGGCGGGCGTCATGCCCAGCCGCTCCATTGCGGTTGTTCCCGGGTAGCTCAGTGGTAGAGCAATCGGCTGTTAACCGATTAGTCGGGGGTTCGAATCCCTCCCCGGGAGCCATCTTTCGCAATCTTGTGATTTCTCTGAACTTTCTGGACGGTTCCGACCCGAGTTCTAGCCGACGCGATCGCCGCTCAACGCCCGGCGCGTGACGTGTGCAAGCCAGCCCGAGCGGGTGTAGCCCTCCCGCTGCGCGCGGTCGTCGATCCGACCCAGCAGATCCTCGGGCAGCGTGACGTTCACGCGCTTGACGTGAAGCGGACGGGTCGGCCCCTTGACCAGGATCAGGGTGGCGTCGGCGAAGTCCGGGTCCTGCGCGACCTGCTCCGGCGGCGTCGGCTCCGGCATCGTGCCGGCTTCCAGCATTTCCGTGCAGAACAGGGCAAGTGCTTCCTGGCCCATCTCGACCGCCTCGTCGACGGTCGCGCCCGCGGACACGCAGCCCGGAAAGTCCGGGAAGGAAATGCCGTAGTCGCTGTCCTCGTCTTTGTGTAGTGCGGCAACGTAGTAAGTCATGTCGCGAGTCTCCTTTAGCGGAGTTTGATGCCGGCCTGTTTCTCGATGCTCTTGAGCGTCCCGACGGGGAGGTTCTTTTTCGGGTGCGGTACGACCACATGCCCGGCTTTCGTCGGATGGGCGAACTTCTTGTGGCTGCCCACCTGGTGGACTTCCTGCCATCCGTCGGCCTTTAAGAGCTTTATGATGTCCCGGCTTGGCATGTGTATAGAATACACACGTTTCTGAGGCTCGTCAGCAGAATATACACACGTAGTGTGTTTTAGGCCTGTTCGTTGTATCGGCTCGGCCGCGCGGAGGTGTTCCGAATTGTGCAGCAGGGTGGCTCTCCTGCATCGCGTTCGCGACACCGCTCTGACGTGATCCGACTATTTAGGGTCGCTGAAAGGGAAGGGCGGCGGTGGCGTTGCCGGCAACATGGCAATATAAAGATAGCTCTATATGTCGCCGGAAACTGCGCCTCGAACGCCTGACTCGGGATCTAGCACGATGATCGACGCCACCCAGAACCGGGATTTCCCTGTTGCCACCGCGCTGTCCGTTGGCCTCAGCGTTGATGGGCGAACCGTGTTCGCCGTGGCGGAGACGCGTGCGCACGGTCGCCGGGCCGTATTGCTCGCCGAGAGCACGTTACAGAAGCTGCTCGACCACGCTGGCAACGCGCTGCGCGCCGTCAAGACTCCAGACGCGGCGCGCGCGGACTCGGATGATCTGCTGGCGTTGGATCGGATCGGTGAGGCGGCTGGTGGCAACGACCGATTCGCCCACTATGCCGATTGGGAAGATGCCCCCACCGTGCTGGTCAATGAGGTGACGGTTGTGCCGCAGGACGGCCATCTGCTGTTGGCCTTTGCCGGAACGCGTCAGACGTTCGGGCGCGGCGTGGTCCGTGACGGTGAGCCGGCGTTCAAGCTGCTGCTCGACCGCGAGGCTGCCTACCGCGTTCTCGGCATGATGGGGGAGCGGGCGCGTAGTGCCGGTCTGATTCAGCAGACCGCAGCCGCATGGCTGTTCGAAATGGCCCCGGCGGCGCCGACCTGGGTGCACTGAACTATGCCTCCCTGCGGCAGCACTGAGCGGTTGTGTTTCGGTGTGCCGATACCCTGCTAAGGGGTAGCCTTCACGTTCCGTCTTGGGTACCTTCGTGTGTTGAAGGCGCGAGGGGCGTGATGACGGGGTGGGGGATGCGCAAACCGGTGGCGGAAAGTGGCTGGCCGTGTGTGGGCTGTGCTGAGCACGGACTTGAGGCCGAAAATCCCGCTCACTTTGACGATCGGGTCAAGCGGGTAACCGATCTGCTGCTGGCCAGCACACTGCTGATCGTGGCGTTGCCGGTGCTTTTATTGGCTGGCCTTGCGATTCGGCTGGAGACGCCGGGACCGGCGCTGTTCATACAAACGCGTGTGGGCATGCACGGTCGGCGCTTTCGCGTCCTCAAGCTGCGCACCTTGTATCGCCATGGGCGCGGCAGGAGCGCCCGGGGCGGGCAGGTGCGGCCCGGCGATCCGCGGGTCACGCGGGTTGGCCGCGTGCTGCGGCGCACCTGCCTGGACGAGTTGCCGCAACTGGTGAATGTGTTGCGTGGAGAGATGTCGCTGGTGGGCCCCCGTCCCCATGCCCTCGGCCACGATCTGCACTTCGCGCGGCTGGTTCCCGGGTACGCCGACCGCCGGCGGGTCCGCCCCGGACTGACCGGCTGGGCGCAGGTGAACGGATGCTGTGGCGCGGTCGAGGAGGTGGCGCAGCTGTATCGGCGCACGCGTCACGACCTGCGTTATGTTGCCAGCCGGTCGTTGGCGCTCGATCTCGCGATCCTGGCGCGGACGGCTGGCGTCGTTGTGCGCTGCGGGCCGGTGTCGCCGCGGCGCGATTGACAAGCGGGGGCGCGCCCGCCTGAATATGCGGGCACTGGCGCGCCTCTGGTCGATTTGGCCACCCCGCGAGCGTGTCGTCGACATCTCCCGATCGCCTTGCTAAGGGGCGATCCAACGAACACGAACCCCCGAACAGCGAGAGGCTTGATGACCGTCACCCACCGGATTTCCACCGCGCTTGCTGCGGTTGCCGGCGTGCTTGCGGCCATGGCCGTAAGTCCGGCAAACGCCCAGGATGAGACGCTTAACGTTTACAACTGGTCTGACTACATCGCCGAAGAAACGATCCCGATGTTCGAGGAGGAATACGGGATCGAGGTCAACTACGATGTCTACGACGGCAATGCCGTCCTGGAAGGCAAGCTGATGGCCGGCAATACCGGCTACGACATCGTTGTGCCGACCAGTGGTTTTTTCCAGCGCCAAATCCAGGCTGGGCTGTATCAGAAGCTCGACAAGTCCAAGCTGGACAATATGAAGCACCTGGATGCGGACATCATGGAGCGGATGGAGAAGTTCGATCCGGGTAACCAGTACGGCATCCCTTACATGTGGGGCACTAACGGGATCGGCTACAACGTCGGCATGGTCGAGGAGCGTCTGGGCGCGGATGCGCCAACCGATTCCTTCGATCTGCTGTTCGATCCCGAGGTGGTCGCCAAGCTCGAGGACTGCGGCGTCACGCTGCTGGACGAGCCGACCGAGGTTTATCCGCTGGTCAAGCATTACCTCGGCATCGACCCGGAAAGCGAGGACCCGGCGGACCTGGAGAAGGTCGAGCAGCACCTCAAGAAGATCCGACCGTACGTGAAGTACTTCCACTCCTCGCAGTACATCAACGATCTGGCGAACGGCGACATCTGCGTGGCGTTGGGCTGGTCCGGCGACGTCTACATCGCCCAGACCCGCGCGGCGGAGGCCGATCAAGGGGTCGAGGTGGCCTACACCATCCCCAAGGAAGGGACGGTGCAGTGGTTCGACATCATGGCCATTCCGGCCGATGCGCCGCACCCGGATGCCGCCCACGAGTGGCTGAACTTCAACATGCGCCCGAAGATCGCTGCCCTGAATACCAACTACGTCTGGTACCCGACGGCGAACGCTGGGGCCGACGCGTACATCGACGATGAAATCCTGAACGACCCCTCAATCTATCCGCCGGAGGAGGTCAAGGAGAAGCTCTTCGTCGACGTGCCGAACTCGCCGAAGTACCGCCGGTTGCGGACGCGTAGCTGGACCTCGGTGAAGACCGGGATGTGACGGCGTCGAGCGACATGCTCTGATTACGCCGGCGCGGCGGGGCGCAGCCTCGCACGGTGCGACCGTGCGGGGATGTCGCCCCGCCGCGCCAAGTCTGTTCCGTCGGCCCGTGATGGCCGGCGTCTTCAGGCCCAAGGGGATCCGTGCCGATGGATCGCAGCCCGCCGCAAACCCCGGAGCGTACCCGCACATCGCAGTCACCGGTTCGTGGTGCGCCGGCGCGCCCGCAAGTGCCGCTGGAGCCTTGGGAGGACCCCAACGCCGCGCCCTACGTGCGGATCGACGGCGTCACCAAGCGCTTCGGTGACTTCACGGCCGTCGACGATGTCGATCTGTCGATCTACCGCAGCGAGCTGTTCTGTCTGTTGGGCGCGTCCGGCTGCGGCAAGACCACGTTGTTGCGCATGTTGGCTGGCTTCGAGCGGCCGTCGAACGGGCGCATCCTGATCGACGGTCAGGACGTCACCGATCAGGCGCCCTACGAGCGTCCGGTCAACATGATGTTCCAGTCCTATGCCCTGTTCCCGCACATGACGGTGGAGCAGAATGTCGCCTATGGCCTGAAGCAGGACCGGGTGCAGAAGGACGAGATCAAGCGCCGGGTGCACCAATTACTCGAACTGGTGCAGCTCGATCCCTGGGCCAAGCGCAAGCCGCACCAGCTTTCCGGCGGCCAGCGCCAGCGCGTCGCGCTCGCCCGGGCGCTGGTCAAGCGGCCCAAGCTGTTGCTGCTGGACGAGCCTTTGGCCGCGCTCGACAAGAAGTTGCGCGAGCAGACCCAGTTCGAGCTGATGAACATCCAGGACGAGGTCGGCGTGACCTTCGTGGTCGTGACCCACGACCAGGAGGAGGCGATGACCCTGTCGACCCGCATGGCGGTGATGGACAAGGGTCGGGTGCAGCAGGTCGGCACGCCGACCGAGATCTACGAGTTCCCACGCACGCGCTTCACTGCCGACTTCATCGGCTCGATCAACATGTTCGAGGGGACGGTGCAGGGCGTCTATGATGGGCGCGTGCGTGTGACGGCGGACAGCGTGCCCTGCGCGCTCGAGGTCGACAGCCCCCTGCAGGTACAGGATGGCCAGCGCGTCTGGTTCTCGGTCCGCCCGGAAAAGCTGCGCGCGCGCCGGGATGATGGCGGCGACCTGCCGGCCGTCAACGCGTTGCGTGGCATGGTCCGTGACGTGGCCTACATGGGTGATACCTCGATCTTCCGGATCGACTGCGGCATCGGCGAGTTGGTCGAGGTGCTGCAGCCCAATGTCTTCCGCTCGCGCGAGCGCGAGGTCGACTGGGACGATCCCGTCATCGTCGAGTGGTCCACCGATGCTGGCTTGGTGCTGACGGAATGACCGAGGCGGCGACCAAACGCGCTTCCGAAACGGTGCTCGCCCGGGGCCGCGCGTGGGTGCAGGCGCTCGCCGGGCGGCTGGGCATCAACGGACGGACGGGCGTGGTCGCCTTACCGTACGCCTGGCTGTTCGTCTTCTTCTTTGTGCCCTTCGTGATCGTTGCCAAGATCTCGCTGGCGCAGATGATCCTGCAGCGTCCGCCCTACACGGCCTTCCTGCTGTGGCCGGATGGGCAGACCTGGCCGACGATCCAGGTGTTCTGGTCGAATTACGCTTGGTTGCTGCAGGATCCGCTGTACTGGATCGCCTACCTGAACTCGCTCAAGATCGCGCTGATCTCGACGTTTTTTTGCCTTTTGGTCGGCTATCCGATCGCCTATGGCATCGCGCGCTGTGCGCCGACTGTGCGCACGCTGCTGCTGTTGATGGTGATCCTGCCGTTCTGGACGTCGTTCCTGCTGCGCGTCTACGCCTGGATCGGCATCTTGAAGCAGCAGGGCCTGATCAACGCCGCGTTGATGGGGCTCGGCATCATCGATCAGCCGCTCGACATCCTGCACAACGACTTCTCGGTCTACGTCGGGATCGTCTATAGCTACCTGCCGTTCATGATCCTGCCGCTCTACGCGACGTTGGAGAAGTTGGACGTCAGCCTGTTGGAAGCGGCGGAGGATCTGGGTGCGCGGCCGATCAAGGCGTTCTTCACCGTGACCGTGCCGCTGTCGCTGCCGGGCATTCTGGCGGGCTCGATGCTGGTGTTCATCCCGGCGGTGGGCGAGTTCGTGATTCCCGCCCTGCTCGGCGGGCCGGATACGCTGATGATCGGCAAGATTCTGTGGAACGAGTTCTTCTCCAACCGCGACTGGCCGGTCGCCTCGGCGGTGACGATCGTGCTGATTCTGGTGCTGGTGATCCCGATCGTGATCCTGCAGCGCCAGCAGGTGAAGGCGCAGGAGGCGCTGGAATGACCCGGCGGCTCTCGCCCTTCGTCATCAGCGCGATGGTGTTCGGCTTCGCGTTCCTGTACGGGCCGATCGTCTCGCTGATCGTCTACTCGTTCAACGAGTCCAAGCTGGTCACCGTCTGGGGCGGCTTCTCGACCAAGTGGTATGGCGAACTGCTGCAGAACGAGCAGATCCTCTCGGCCGCTTTCCTGTCGCTGAAGATCGCGCTGATGACCGGCATCATCGCGGTGGTGTTCGGCACGCTGGCCGGCATGGCGCTGGCGCGGTACGGCAACTTCCGGGGACGCACCTTCTTCACCAGCCTGGTGACCGGGCCGCTGGTGATGCCGGACGTGATCATCGGCATCTCGCTCTTGCTGATGTTTGTCTCCACCCAGCAGTGGTTCGGCTGGCCCGAGGGGCGCGGGGTCGACACGATTACGATCGCGCACGCCACCTTCTGCATGGCCTACGTGACGGTGATCGTGCAGTCGCGGATGTCCTCGCTCGACGGTTCGGTGGAAGAGGCGGCGCTCGATTTGGGCGCGCGGCCGGCCAAGGTGTTCTTCACCGTCACCCTGCCGCTCATCGCGCCGGCCTGTATCGCCGGGTTCCTGCTGTCGTTCACGCTGTCGCTGGACGATCTGGTAATCGCCTCGTTCGTCTCGGGTCCCGGCAGCTCGACCTTGCCGATGGTGGTTTTCTCCAAGGTGCGCCTGGGGGTCTCGCCGCAGATCAACGCGTTGGCGACAATCATCGTCGGGATCGTCACGCTGGCGGTGATCTGTGCGGGCATCTTGATGTACCGCCAGGAAAAGCGTCGGCAGGCCGACATTCAGCGGGCGTTGCAGCAAGCGGGCTATTGAGGCGGCTGCCAAACGATTGCGCCGGGTGTGCCGCCTGACCCGGCCCGCTCCTATCCAGACGAGGGTGCCAGGCTGCGGGCGATCACGGACTGCCAGGCGGCGCGGGCCCGGGCCGGCGTGAAGTCGGCGGCCCGGGCGGCAGCGCCGGCTTGCAGCCGCGTTCGCAGGTCGGGCGCGTGCAGGAGGCGGACCAATGCGTCCGCCAGAGCCGTCTCCGACGGCGTCAACGGGGCCGCAGCCTCCAGGTCCTCGCCCGGCATGGGCGGCACGAGGATCCCGGCGTTCGTGACCTCGACCGCTTCTGTAATCCGGTTCACGGGCGTGTCCGGGGCGAGCAGTTCGCGCGGGCCTGTCGGGCAGTCCGCGGCGACGCACGCTTGGCCCAGGGCCATCGCCTCTAGAAGGGCGTTGGGGAAGCCTTCGGCGCGCGAGGGCAGGGCAAGCGCGCCGGCGCGCGCCATCCACGGATAGGGGTTCGTCTGGAACCCGGCGAACGCGACCTGAGGCGCGATCCCGAGATCGGTGGCCAGGGCCGCAAGGCGGTCGCGAAGCGGCCCATCGCCGACCAGCACCAATCGGGCTTCCGGCACCTGTCGAACCACCTGGGCGAAGGCGCGCAGCAACGGCGCCTGGCCCTTTGCCGGTACCAGCCGACCGACGGTCACCACCGTCGAGGGTCCCAGCAGGTCGGCGCCCGGTCCGACCGGTTCCGCCTCGGCCTGTTGGACGATCGCGGGATCGACCGCGTTCGGAATCACGTTCAGGCGCGCGTTTGGAATGTGGAAGCGGCGGGCGAAGTCGGCGGCCGAGCCGTGCGCGTTGAGCACGATTGCGCGTGCCCGGCGCAGCAGCAGGGGATAGGCGCGTTCAACCAGGGTGCGCTTGAGGGCCGACTTGTCCGCAAGCGCGACCGAAATCTGCTTGCGGACCGAGATGATCCGGGGAACCCGGCGGGTACCCAGCAGGTTGAGGAGATTGGCGCGCTCCATGAAGGAGACGACCACGTCCAGATCGTGCTCGGCGATCGCGGCTTCGAGACGACGGTGCAGACGGGGAAAGCGCAGGCTTTTCGACAGCGTGCCTGCCCGCACGCTGGACCCGCCCAGCACGCTCAGGCGGGCTTCCAGCGCCGCCTGGGTGGGCCCGTCACCTGGCAGGGTCATCTCACGATCCGGATTGAGCAGCAGCAGGCGCACCTCCCAGCCGTCGGCCAGCAGATCGTGCGCCAGGGCGAGGGCCATCCGCTGCGCCCCACCGGCTTCCAGCGAGCCGATCAGGATGCCGACGTGTGGCGGTCGTTGGCGGATCCTCCCGTCATCTGCGGGGCGGGCGGACGTCATGCCGTCTTGCGCGGCGCCCAGCGGGCGATCCGCTTGCCGCGTAGAAAGTCGAGCACGCCCAGCAGCATCCCTAGCATGCCGAGTCCGGCGTAAAAGCCGGTTGCCCAAAGCTTCTTGAGCCGTTGGGGCAGCCGGGCGGTCAGGCCCGTGCGCATCGCTGGCGGATAGGCTGCCGCGATCAGGCTGCCGGCCAGCGCCATGGCCAGAACGCCGTTCGGCCAGGTGTGCGTCGGGGCAAGCAGGAGCAGACCGAGCCCGGTGAGCAGCCCGGCGACCGGCAGGAGGCGGCGCAACAGCTTGTTGACGATCAGCCGTGGGCCGAACAGCCCGAAGCGTAGGGTCAGGAGCAGATGAGGCCGGGCGAACAGGCCGGTCAGGCTGCGCAGCGTCACCCGGCGCCGGCGTGTCAGGTCGTGGCCGGCGGTCCGGGCGGGCGCGGGGATATATGCCATCGCTTGTGGCTCGAACAGCACGCGCTGACCCTGCGCGACCACGCTGAGCGCGTTGTACAGATCGTCGGTTGCCGCGGGGTGGATCGGTTGGAACAGTGATCGCCGCACGGCGTACAGCTTGCCGTCGTTGGACGTGATCGCGCCGAGCCGGTTCTCCAGCAGCTTGATCCGACTGTCGAAATCGGTATAGGCGCGCTGGCCGGACTCCGCGACCGCAGCGCGGTCCTGATGGACGATCAGCCGCCGGCCGCAGACCGCGCCGACGGATGGGTCGGCGAACCAACGCAGCAAGACGTCCAAGGCGCTGTTGCTTAACTCGGCGTCGAGGTCGGAAAACACCAGAATGTCGCCGTTCGCGCGGTCGGCGCCGAGGTTCAGCGCGTGCGCCTTGCCGGCCGGTGCGTCCAGCGCGCACAGCGTCACCGGCAGGCCTTGCGCGGCCGCCAGCGCGGCTTCACGGTCGGCCGCCGTGATCGGACCATCGCCAGCCAGGACCAGGTCGAGTTCGCCCGGGTAGGTTCGTGCGATCCGCGCCAGATTGGTGACCTTGGCGCGCAGGAGTGCGCCGCCGCCGGTAAAAGCAACGATCACGGTCGCATGCGGTGCGGCAGAGCGTGGCGGGATCGGGGCACGAGAGAACAGCGTGAGCGCGTACAGCATGGCCGGGTAGATGACGAGCGGCAGTGTCGCCATGCCGCCGCCGAGCGCCAGACAGATCAAGCCCATTGGCAGGCTCACGAGACGCCGTGCGCCGGTGCGGAGGCGTCCTGGTGCAGACCTAGCCGGTGCTGGGCGTAACGTTGCACGGCCACCGAAAGCGGCAGGGCGAGGATGAAGTATTTGTGGTCGATGCCGCTTTTCACCAGGAAGTAGATCAGGACCGAAAGGAAGGCGATCTTGTAGGCGCCGACAAGGTGCGCGCCGATCTCGTCCCCATGCTGGCGCAGCAAGCGTTCCGCGCCGAGGTAGTTGCGGTAGGTGACCCACAGCAGAGCGAGGAATGTGGCCAAGCCGACGATGCCGGTTCCGATCAGCACTTCGAGGTAGGTGTTGTGGGCAGGCCGTTCCGTCATTGCGAACCAGCGTGCCTGATCCGAGTCCACCCAGATCTTCTTGAAGGTGTCCGGGCCGGTGCCGAGGACCGGGTGTTCGGGGAAGGCCTCCAGGGCGACCTCGACATAGCTGGCGCGGCGATCCAGCGCCGCGTCCTCGGCCAGTTCCTGGCCTTCGCCCGTGACCCATTCGACCATCAACTGCAAGGTCGCTTGGCGCTGGATGTATTCCTGGGGCACGAACAAGACGACGACCGCGAGCAATGCGCTGGCCCCGCCGACGACAAGGCCGAGATAGCGGGGATGAAAGTGGTGCCGGAACTGGACCGCCAGCAGCAGGGCGACCGCGACCAGGTTCACGAAGCCGCCCCGGGATTCGGTGCTGATCAGGCCGAGCAGCAGCAGGACGGCGCCCGCGAGCCCGATAACCCGGCGTATCGGCGTACTGCCCATCACGCCCCAGTAGACGGCGAGCGGCAGCACGTAGACACACATCAGCGCCATGTTGTTCGCGCTGATCGTGCCGCCGTAGCCGCGGCCGCCTTCGACGAAATAGTCGACACCCAGATAGTAGCCCAGACTGGCCAGGGCGGCGTTCAGGCCGGTGCTGGCGATCAGGACGGCCGGCAGCCAGGTTTCGACGCCCCGGTCGTTGATCATGACCAGATTGATGGTCATGAAGATCACGAAGGCGATCAGGATCACCAGGCCCTGGAAGGCCGTGTCCGGGTAGGGAGAGAGGATCGCGGACGCCAGGTTGGTCAGCATGAACAGACCCACCGGCATCCAGATGTTGCCGTGCAGCCGCTTGGGCGGAAGCTTCTGGACCAGAATAGCCGGGACCACAATCAGCAGCAGTCCGGCGGTGAGCAGGTAGTCCACCTTCATGAAGAAGGGGCCCGGCAGGTCCCGGAACCGGAAGAAGGGGATCGTGAACAGGATGCCGTAGAACAGTATCTGCGCTACCGGATGGTCGGTCACGCCGTGTCGGGTCGCGACCTGGGAACCGCCTGTCGGGGCTAGGCTGGGTTCAGGACGGGCGTAGACCATCTGGGCACCTGCTGCTCCTTGAACGGGGCGGTTCAGCGCCGCGTTACGATCGCTTGCTTGAGGAAATACTGATCGACCATGTAGCGGTTGAGTGTGCTGTCGGCGCTGTAGGCGAGCAGGTACTCGGGCTGGCCGCTGTGCTCGTCGTTCAGCAGCCGCTCGACGTGCGCGTGGCAACGCGCGTTCTTGATCCGAGGGCTGCCTTTGCGCCGGCGCACGATCGACACCCGACCGCCATGGGTGGTGATGAACGACCAGGGCAGGGGCGCCTCGAACCGCGCCCGGATGTAGTCGCGGTTCATGTCCAGGATGCGTCCGGACACCAACGGCGGCGTCATGCCGGGGTCGAACAGCTGGATCGTGGCCTGGGACGGGGTGATGCGGACTTGGCTGCGTTTCTCGCGCTCGCCGCGGACCATCCGCAGACCCACCGCGTTCTGCCAGGAATAGCGTCCGGCCGCGGCAATCGATTTTCCGATCATGGCGAGGGCGGCGTAAACGAAGAACGGCAGTGTCATGTGTCCGCCTGCCTTCAGGTAGCGGCGATCCAGTCGGGCCCGCAAGCGCTTCGGCGCACTGTGTGGGGTCAGGAGTTGAGATATCCCGAACAGGCCGGGCGCCGTCTCGAAGCGAAGCTCGTAGTCGGGATCGCCGCGCCCATAGCGCTCATAGACCTCGCGGCGCTCCGGACGTGGTCCGAAGAGACGCATCTCTCCGCGCACGACGTTGACCAGTTGCGGTAACTCGTCGAGCCGGGTCTCCCGCAGGAAGCGTGCGAGCGCGGGCAAGATTTCCTCGCGCTCCGAAAACAGGCTCGTGCCCAGGCGCTTCTGGATGCCGTTAGGCAGCGTGCGGAACTTGTAGACCATGTAGACGGCACGGCGCTTACCCAGCCGCTCACCGCGATAGAAGATCGGTCGCCCGACGAAGAGCGCCACGCCTGCCGCAAGCACCAGAAAGACCGGCGACAGCAGGAAGATGAGTCCGGCCGCGATGAGTCGGTCGCCGGTTGGCGCTCCAACCGTCACCTCCGGTGGGCAAGCCTGATTCGTCAGAGTGCGCCCGCCAGCCGCGCTCTGTTTGTCAGAAGACACGTCACTTGCCCCCGCGTATCGAATGAACCCCACCAGCGGGTCCCCCTACGTCCGTCGTGTCGGCCGGGATGCCGGCTGCACACGAGTCGATTGCGTGGGCCGGAAATGCCGCCTTGCTTGATCGGTGTATCTACCGGCCCACGCGGCGGATCCCTGTCTGGACGACAAGGCTCCAAGCCCACCCAGAATGTGAGACGTCCCGCACGCCTCCCCCGCGCCGAGGCGTGCGTTAAACCTGTTGATCCCCCGTTCCTGTCGCTGGATCAGCTGTATTCGGGCACCGAGAAGGTGCACGGTATGCCTGCGTAGTTGGTCAGGTCTTCCGGTCGCTTGAAACGGTGGTCGAAGAACTCGAGCAGGAATCCGACAGTCAGTCCGAGAAGGATGCCGAGCAGTATGGATGCCGGCAGAATCGTCTTCGGATTTGGGAAGGTTGGTTCGGGTCCTGCCTGCGGATTCTCGACCACACTGACCGAGAACAGGTCGGAGCTGGTTTCGCTTTTGATTCGGGCTTCCTGGAAGCGTTTGTCGAAGGTCCGCATCGTGCCTTCGGTAATGTCGATCTGACGTTGGATCTGCCGAGCCTTGAGCGCGCTGCGGTTGAGCTCACGATTCTCGGCGCGCAGCTCACTGATCTTGCCGTCGATCAGCTCGATCTGTCCGTTCAGGGAGTCGAGCGTGGCGCGTTCCTTGGCGACGATGTTTTGCGCTTCGTTTTGCAGCATCCCTTGCATGCGATTGACTTGCCGCTGCACTGCGTTCGCCCGATCCGTTCCGGCCTTGTAGGTCTGCAGCACTTCGGCTTCGTCGACGTAGAGGCCCTGCACTTCGCGCGCGAGATCGCCCAGCGCCATGTTGTCGATGGACGAGTAGAAGAACGTCTTCTTGTCGCCGCCATTCACCGTCTGCTCCAGGAACGCGAGCAGCTTCTGCTGCTTCAGCCGATCCGTGCGCAGATCGGCCAGACGTGTTTGCATGTCGGCGATCATCTGGACGTTGGCGTTGACCTGCTGTTCGAGGTCGCTCAGCCGTTGGCCGTCGGCGACGTTGAGCAGGCGGTTCTCCATGGCAGCCAGGTTGTCCTGGTAGCTTTCCATCTGCGTCTTGAAGAACTGCTGCGCCTCGGCCGGGTTATAGACCTGCTGGCGCTGTGCGAGGTAAGCGTCGAGCACGGCAGCCAAGACATCCTCGGCGGCTTGCGGATCGCCCCACTCAAGGCGCGCGTTGATGACGTTGGACCGCGGGACGATGCTGGCCTCGAACCCGCTGGCGATGTTCCCCGCGAAGCGACGAATCTCGGCGCTTTGGTCCGGCGACAGGCCGTAGCGACCCTGTTCGGCCAGCTGTTCCGTCGCGCGGCGGAAGACGCTGAAAGAGGATAGGATCTCGATTTCGGAGAAGAGGTCCTTCTCCGTGACAGCATCGATTTTTGGATCGGCTCCCTCGCCGACGCCCGTGGGGTCATCCAGCACCTGACCGCCTTTCAACACGACGGCGCTTTCGGCCTGGTAGACCGGTGAGGCGAGCAAGGTGATTGCGACGCCGGCGAACACCACCGCGGCCATGATCGCGAGGATGATCTGCTTGCGGATGAAGAAGATCATGAAGAATTCGCGGATGTAATCCTGCGTCTTCATGCGGTTCTCTCGCGTATCACGAGATGTGGTGCCTTTGCGTTTGGCGCGGCCATTAGTCGCTGTCTCCGCCACTGCTCAGGCCGGTCTCGATGCCGGCGAATCCCCAGCCGTTGAAGAAGGTGATGTCCGCAATCTCGCGCATCAGCTGGGCGGTGCTGGAAATCTTGCTGCGCGGCACCAGGAGAACGTCGTCGGGGCGGAGATAGAACTGCGCGGCTTGCAGGCCGTACTTGCTCATGTTCTCCAGGTCGAAGCGGTGTGCGACCAATTGGTCGTCCTGGCGGCGGAAGACGATCGTGCTGGAGACCCGTGCCTCGCGCGTGTAGCCGCCCACTTCGGCCAGCGCCTGCATGACGTTGATGGGACGGTCGATTTGCACGGTCCCCGGCTCGTTGACCTCGCCGAGCACGTAGACCTGGCTGCCGTTCTGTTCGTGCATGAACAGGTCCGCCACCAGGCCTTCCATGAAGTTGGCGTACTTCCCGCGCAACTCCTGCTCGACCGAGTCGACCGTCCGCTGGGCAACCTTCACGCTGCCGACCAGTGGGAACGAGGCGTACCCGTCGGGCCGGACACGGACCAGCTTCGACAGGCCGCGGGCACTGGTCTGAAGATCGTTGCGGATCTGTTCCACGCGGGCGTTGAAGTTCTCGATCTTCACGTAGATTTCGGGCGCTTGAAGGACGTCTTCGTAGGCATCCCGAAGCTTTTTCTCGAGGTCCGTCGTGGTCAGACCGACAACTTCCGTCTTGCCGAGATAGGGCAGCGAGATCGTGCCGTCCGGCAGGACTTGCTGCGTCTCGTTTAACTCGCTGGCGCCGATGAATTTGACCGCGATCGTATGGTACAAGGAAATCCGGTATTCGTTCTGCCGTCGCCGCTCCAGGTGATAGACGATGTCGAGCACGTCACCTGGCGAGATTTGGTAGGCACTGAACAGCGGATACGCGCCGGCGCCTTGCAGGCTTGCCAGCCGCGTGCCTGGCAGCCGTCCGGCCTTGGTCTGGTCGACGAGCTTCACGAACGGCTTGTCGTCGTTGGCCCCGGATGCGTCGTCCTGCATCGACATGCCGGAACTCTGGGCGCAGGCGTTGAGCCCGAGTGCCAGAACCGAAACCAGGAATGCCGCTGCGAGACGGCTTGCGAGAGCGGCTTTGCCCATCACCGTGAAATCCATTGATAGATCATGCGGGGGACGTAGAACCGTCGGCGGTTCAGCACGCCGCCCAGGACTTGTCCGCCGCCGTTGCGTACCTTCTCCACCGCGCCTTGGAGGACTTCCCACTTGGTCCGCTCGGACGCGACGACGAACACCACGCCGTCGAACACACTGGCCAGTCGGGCGGGGTCGGACGAGGAGAGGGTGGCGCTGCCGTCCACGATGATGAAGTCGTAATACGGTTTGACCTGCGCCAGGAACGCGGCGAGGCGGTCGACGTGGCGCGCCTCCGATAGAGCGATACGGTCGTTGGCGCCGCAGGCGAGTACGTGCAGGCCCGGCATCCCCTCGGTCGGGTGCAGCGCATCCGATAGCCCCACCTGTCCCTCGATCACGTCGTTAAGGCCTGGGGAGGGTGTGACGTTGAGCATGCTGTGCAGGCGGGCGGCTTGGTTTCCGGCATCGACCAGCAGGACACGCGCCTGGCTGATCGCGCATAGCCCATAGGCGGTCGACAGCGCGGCCGTCGTCTTGCCTTCGCCGCGAAAGCAACTCGTGATGTAGACGGTCGAGACGTTGGACGGCGCGGCGGCGATCAGGTTGCCTTCGACGAGCGATAGCTGCGTGCGGTTCTGTTCCAGCTGCCGCAGGACGGCTGGCGCGAAGCTGGCCGCGGGGGCCCGTGGCTCCGGCGCTGTAAACGGGGGCCGCGCGGACTCGGGCTGTGCCTCGACCTCCGGTGTTGGGTCGGGGCCACCTGCTGTTGGGGTGTTGCCGTCACCGAGATCGGCGGCTGTGAAAGTCGCGGTATCCCGGTCGTGCTCCGCAGCTGCTTCCGCGTGCGGGGCGCCGGACCGCTCAGCGGTGGTTTGCGTGCGATCCGCGCGGGGCGCCTGGCGATCCTCGGTGCGCGAGTCCCCTAAGGTCCCGGCGCGCTGCAGGCGCTCAACGTACCAATAGCCGTAGGGGTCGGTTTCCGATCCGTGCGGACGGCTGCTTCGGCCCAGATACTGGTCGGCGTATGACTTGCGCCGCGATGGGGGTGAACTGTCAGCCGCCATGGTTGCCCCCAAGCGGTGCGTTGTCGGCAGACGCGTCAAACGTGATGGTTTTCGCCATGTGCCTTTTAAGAGACGCATCCGCCCCCATAAGGCCCCGGCACGTGATGAGACGTGCCCAGTCGCGGTTGCCCGATGTCCGAGGCAAACGCGCCGAATGTCCGTGTCGTCGCACCATGGCGGCCTACCCGATCATCCCAAGAAGATTGAGGTTGCGGGAGGCCGCGACCGCGACGATCAGCACCAGCAAACCGCCGACCGCAAACCACCACGCGTATTGCTTCAAGCCGCCAGATGCGAGGCTACGTTCTGGCTGTTGGCCGCCTAGTCCGCTTGGGGCCACGGGCATGTCCGTCGCGGCGCCGAAACCACCGCGTGCGGCGCCATGGTCACCCGCCAGACTGTCGCTCATGCGTGCGTTCGCGGTTGCGTGCGAGGCACCGCCCCATGCCGGGTTCGCGCCCGCGATATATGTCGGTTGCGGGGCGCCCCATCCGGACTCGGTTCCAGGGAAGCGGGGAGGGGCGGCCTCGGGGGCAGGGCGTCGTGGCCGGGCGGTGCTTCCGGGCACGCCCATGCGTTGCGGGTCCAAGCGCTGTCCCGGAATTGCACCAAGGCCAGTGGCCGGGCGGTGGTTGATGCCGTTATCAACCTGGCCAGCCTGCTGGGTGCCGTTGTGGTTTTCCAGGGGCCAGCCCAGCATCTGCGCGACTTCGCGCACCAGCGTGCTGTTCAGCGCGATCAGGCCGCGTGAGCCGCCGAGCGTCAGGCACATGCCGCACAGGTTGTTGATCTCGCGCGGACGCCCGCTGGTGAGATCCTGGATCAGGTCGATCGCGTCTTCTTCGAAGTAGGGCGGGAACGGGTCCGGCTGCTCCGCCTGGGCCCTGAGCAGGCGGAAATAGATGTATTCCCGGGTTTCCTCGCGCTCCAGGCCGGGGATGTGGTAGCGCAGCTTGAGGCGCTGATCCAAAGCCTGCCAGCGCGGCTCGCGCAGCATCCGGGGGAACGAGGTGTGCGCGAACATGATCAGGCAGAAGGGGTAGTGCCCGTTAACGTTGTAGTTCGGCAGCAGCCGGATCTTGTGCAACGTTTCGGGGTCGAGGTCCTGCGGATCCTCAAGGACCAGGTAGAGCCGGCGTGTTGGACGTTCGGTTTCGACATAGGCGTGAATGCGCTCGAGCAGGCGGTCGGAATCCAGCTCATCGCAGGGCTCCTCCAATCCGAGCGCCCGGTAGCTGCGGCGCAGCACTTCGGTGTAGCTTTGCGATGGTGTGGAGACGTAGACGCACGGACCGAGTTGGCGTTGCTCCAGCGCCTGAACCAGCTTGAGGGCGAGCAGCGTTTTGCCGGCGCCGAAGTCGCCGGTGATCAGGATGAACGGCTCGCTTGCGCGCAGCGCTTGCCGAAGGAACGACCAGGCGCCGCGATGCACCGACGAGTCGAAGAACACCTCGGGCGACGGGCGGTTCGGAAACGGATCGGTTCTCAGCCCTTGGTAGTTCGCGTACACGCCGACCTGCCGCAGTCCATGACAAGGTTCCCCATGTCGGGGCACAACTCCGCGGGACCTGTCGTTACGCGCGCCTCTTCTGCAAGCGGCTACGCCCACAAGTAGCGTGGTGGCACGATTTTCCCTCGCTATGCGCTCCGAGCCCGCCAAGACTCGTTTGATGTAAGCACATGTTGCGCAAATCAAGCGCCCCGATATCTCGTTCGTATAGCTCTAAAAAAAACGTTCGTCCAGGCAGTTACGCAGGAATAGGTAGGAACAATGAAAAATCCCCTAAAAATTAGGTATATTGATCGGTAGAATCTCCAGGGCTACCGAATCGGGGGGCAAAAAAGCTAATAGAACGTTAAATCGACCGCCGCATTTTGTCGCATATCGTTTGGCTATGTGTGGGCATCGTGCCGTTGAATGTCCAGGCGCACGGTCCCGTTTTCGACCCGATAGACCCGGTCGCAAAGGCGCGAGATGCTCTCCCGGTGCGTGATCGCGATCAGTGTGATGTCACGCGACTGGTCGATCAGGTCGTTCACAATCTGCCGCTCGGTTTCGGGGTCCAGGGCACTCGTGGCTTCGTCCAGCACGAGGACTTTCGGATCATGGTACAGCGCGCGCGCGATCGCGATCCGTTGGCGTTGCCCCCCCGACAGGCGGATGCCGCGCTCTCCCAGCACCGTCTCGTAGCCGTGCGGAAGCTGGTCGGCGATAACCTCGTGGATGCGCGCTCTTTGGGCGGCGCGCTGTAGGGCCGTCCAGTCGATTTCGGTATCCGGGATGCCCAGCGCGATATTCCGGGCGACCGTATCGTCGATCAGGAACAGGTCCTGCGGCACGTAGCCGATGGTCCGCTGCCAGGCTGGGAGCGTGGTTGGAGTCAGCACCTGCCCATCGACGTCCAGCGTGCCGCGCGTGGGCTGCAGAAGGCCCAGAATCAGCTTAACCAGCGTGCTTTTCCCGGCCCCCGTGCTGCCGTAGATCGAGGTCGTGCTATGGGCGGGCACGTCCAGATCGATGTCGCTCAGCGCCGGCTCTTGCTGTCCGGGATAGGCGTAGGCGACCCCACGCATCCGGAAGGCTTGCGTCAGCTCGAGCGGTTCGGCGCGCGTGATGTCCGCATGGCGTGCCGTGGCGGTGGCGTCGAGCTCGTCCAGGATCGTGTCCACCACCGCGCCGCCGAAGCGGAGCTTGGCGATCCCCTGATAAACCGACTGGACCGCCGGCAGGAGGCGGTTTCCCGCAACCGCGTAGGCCCCCAAGACCGGGAGCACCTCGCCAAGGTTGCCGCGGTCTTCCAACAGGTAGATCGCCGCGCCGAGCACCGCGGCAAACCCGAGCATTTCGACCATTCGCTTGGGCAGTTTCGAGATCAGTTCGTTCGCGGCCAGATACCGCGCGTAGCGGCGGGAAGCCGGGTCGAAGGCATCGAAAAAGGCCTGCTCGCGCCCGAGCACCTTGAGTTCCTGGATGCCGCCCAAGGCCTGGGCCGCGGCCTTGAACCGCTGCCCGTTCGCTCTCACGCGTTCGTCGCCGATCCGTCGGAGATAGCCCCGCATCAGCACATAGATCAGCGTGTAGAAGCCGCCGATCAGTCCCATCGTGACCAGCGCGAGCAACGGGGCCATGACCACCAGAAAGAGCACCACGGTGATCGTGACGATGCTGTAAGCCACCAGCTGCGTGGCCGGCGTGATGACGTTCGCCGTCAGCTGGTCGACCTCGGACAGGATGGTTTTCGAGAGGTTGGCGCTGTTGTGGGTCAGGAAGAACTCGTAGGGACGGTTCAGGTGGCCGTACAGCAGCCGCCGCGAGACCGAGTGCCGACGCATTTGCGCGTAACGGACCATCGCGTACTGCGCCACCAGCCGGACGGCTGTTGCCGCGAGCAGAACGATCAGCCCGAAAACAGCCAGCGCGATCAGGAAGGCGTGATGGCTGTCGAAGCCAAGACCGACATAGGCCCATTGCAAATAGGCGTTGCGTTCGATCATCCCCGGGTCGCCCAGCACCGAGAGGAACGGCAGCACGGAAGCGATCCCGGCAACCTCGAACCCGGCCATCATGACCATCAGGCCGAGCACCAGAAGGCCCCGTCGACGCTCCCGCGCGTCCAGGAGGCGCAGGATCTTGGCCGCCAGCGTTCCCAAGGCGTTCCCTTTCATGATGCCAACCGTTTGGTGGCCGCCGCTAACTGCCCGGACGGGAGGCGTCGCTGCCGTGTCGCAGCTCTTCAAACACCTGGCGCGCTTGGTCGCCATAGTCGTTCCAGCCGCCGATGCTGGCGACCCGCGCTTGGGCGGCCTGGCTCATGCGCTGGCGCAGATCCGGCGAGTCGGCCAGTCGCTGCAGGCGTTCGGCCAGGACGTCCGAGTCCCCTGGCCGGACCACGAAACCTTCGCACCCATCGGTAAACAGATCGCTCGCGCCGCTGTGCGTGCTGCCGATCACCGGCGTTCCGCAGGCAAGTGCTTCCGATTGCACCTTCGCGAACCCGTCCTCGATGCTGGGCAAGACCAAGACGTGGCTTTGGCTCATGAGCCGTGGGATATCGCGTAGCTGTACATGACCGGTCACCGTGATCTGGCCGGAGGCTTGAGCGGCGTGAACCATGTCGCGGAGTTCCGGCGCAAGCCGGCCGACCAGTGTCAGGTGCTTGTTCGCGACCTGAATGCGTTGAAAAGCATCCAACAGATAGGGAATACCTTTGCGCAGACAAATCTGACCGACATAGAGCACGTTGAACTGCTGCGGGTCCGGATCGCCGGTCTTGCGAAAGCGGGTGAGGTCGACCCCGTAGGGGATTTTCTTGACCTTCTCGGCCGCGATGCCCTGGTCGATGTATGTCTGGCGCGCGAATTCCGAGGGGACGGTGATCAGGTCGGCTTGGGCGTATTCCTGTTCTTCCTTGTCGAGAACCCGCGTGTCGGTCTTGGGAACGGGGACGCCCCATTTCTCGTACTCGGTGCGCAGCAGGGTGCGTTGGGTGCGGATGTGACAGGAGCCGCGGTGGCAGACGTACTTGCCGCCGCGTGCTTGAACGGTCTTGCCCGCGCGGAGTCCCTGGCCGGACTGGCCGATCAGGATGTCGCAGTCGCCGACGATCCGGCTCGCGTACCAGTCGATGGCCTGCTGCGCCCACCAGGTCAGTTCGCGCTTCACGCGGCCTTCCGTGATGCCCACCCGCGTCGCCGCGCTCCGTAGCAGCGTGACCCATGGAAAGCTGGCGATACGATCCTCGGGAATCCCCTCGTCGCGCAGCTTCCAGCGAGGGTAGCTGGTGATCAGTGTCTCCAGCATCCCGTGGCGGTGCATCTGTCTTGCCAGGTCGAACTGGTTGAAGCGTCCCATCGTGACCTGAACGATCCGGCACGGCGTGCGTCTATTCACCCGTCACCCCTTTGGCACCGTGGTCTCGGAGCGGTCGGCGGCGTCCTCGCTGTCTTGTCCGCGCTGCGCCTGTCGATCCCATGAGCCCAGAACCTCCAGGAAACGGGTTGCGAAGGCGTCTTTGGAGTAGAGCGCCTGGTACCGCTCGCGCCGGCGGCGTTGTGTTGCACCGTCTTGTGCCCGGCGCGACGGGTCGGTCAAACACCGGGCGAACGCGTCGACGTCGCCGACGGGCACCGTTTCTCCAAGATCGTCCAGGATTTCCCGGGCCCCGCCGACATCGAAAGCGACACACGAGCGGCCGACCGCCAGGGCTTCCTGAAGGACCTTTGGGAAGGGGTCGTCGCGGCTTGTCAGCAGAACCGCCTCCGCCTCGGACATGACCGTAAGCGGATCGTCCATGAAGCCGGCGAAGGTGACATTCTGGTCGAGTTGTCGTTCCTGAACCCGGGCCTTGAGGTGCTCTTCGGAATAGGGTGCGTCGGTGAACGCGCCGATCCAGACAAAACGGCTTTCCGGCCGCTCGGCCGCAACCTTCTGCGCGATGTCTAGGAAGAGGTCGACGCCCTTGCGCGGTTGCAAGCGGCCCACGGCCACGAACAGGCCGGGCTTCGGCGCGCTTTCATAGGGATGGGCGAGGGCGCGCTCGGAATTCGAGCAGTTATTGAGCAGGGAAACGGAGTCTTTCGACACGCCGTAGCGGTCTACCAGAATGTTGCATCCGTGCTGACACACCTGGAAGTGGTGAACGGATCGGTTCCTTAAGGCCTGGCGGACCAGGTATGTCTTGACCCATTTCCAGGCGGAAAGCCGCTGCGGAACCTGGCGGGCCGCATCGATGCCCCATTCGGTCTCGTGCCAATAGACTGCGAGCTGCTTGCGCAGGATTATGCCCAGGAGATACCAGCCCGGACCGAAGCCGGTGCGCAGCGCGGCCGCCCCGTCGAAGACGATGCGCCGGCAGAACAGTATTCGCCTGGTGTCTTTGATCTTATAGGTGAAGCAAAAAGACAGTTTAACGTTCTGTTCCCGCAAGATCGGTGCGGCGAACCAGAAGCTGGTCAGGGTGCCCCGCCCAGGCTGACATTCCGTGACGACGGCGATCTCGGTCGAGGGCGCGCTCATCGGGAGATCCTGTTCAGGGGCCAATACTTGCGCGCGCGGCGGAGCGCGGCCCGCGGAGCCATCGCGACACCGACGAGCCAGAGCGGCCAGCCCCAGGTGTGGCTCAAACTGATCACCACGGCCAGCCGGTCTTCGAGCAGGTCGGCGCGGCGCATGCGTGCGCCGAACTCGTTCAGGAAGCAGAGCTTGCCGAGGGCAAGCGTCGCCCGGTCGGTGAGCTGGGTCCCCGCGTGTTCGCGCTTCAGGCTGTGGGCGTCCGGGCACACGCGAATTTGGTGGCCGGCCGTGGCCAGCTCGATCGCGAAGGCCCGGTCTTCACCGGTCAGCATCCGGGTCGGGAACCCCTGCACGGCCCAGAACGCCGTTGTCCGAACGATCATGTTGCTGCCCCGGTAGCCAAGCCGCGTCCAACGCGGAAATTGGCCGTCGTGGTTCGGGGCGATGGGCCGCTCCGTCTCCGTGCCTGAGTCGGCGAGGCGCTGTGGGGCGGCCACCAGATCGCTGTCGGTTTCCTCAAGACAGGCGAGCATGCGCGCCAGGTAGTCTTCCGGCCAGAGGTCATCGTCGTCCAGGAAGGCGAGCGTGTCGCAGCCAGCGATCCAGGCGCCCCAATTGCGGGCAAAGCTCGCCCCAGAGCGCGGCGGAATCCGTTCGAACCGCACCTTGTCATAGGTGGCGGTGACTGCCTCTGGAAGCGGCAAGACCCCGTTGTCGACCACGATCACTTGATCGGCGGGCCGGGTTTGTCCCTGCACGGATGCAAGAGCTTCGGCCAACATGTGCGGCCGGTCGCAGGTCGGGATGATCACACTTACGCTTGTCATACGCGTCCACGGCCCGTCGCGGGGTCAAAGAAACACCAACAAGGGGCAGGAAAAAGGACGGCTGCCGCGGTCACCACACCGCGCCGGCTGATCGATCGGTCGCAACGACCGCGGTTGCCCCCGCCACCCCGGCCCGTCACTCGATAAAGGGATCAGGTGGGACTTGTACAGGTATTTCCTATCCTTGTGAGGTTACCCCTATGGCCGTTGGTTGTTTCGACAAAACGTTGGACGGTCCGGTGTAAAAGAGGTATCGCGAGACGGCCTTGCCGCGAGCGCCCGTTGAGGTGGTTGTGCGCTGGGCGCTGTTTTGTGGGGCGGTCCGGTGTGCGGGGCATCGGAGTGCGGGGCAAGGACCTGACTTGATGGAAATGCGACACGTGCGTGTGGGACTTGCGCTTTTCGCTGTGACGGTCGTGCTGGCGGGGTGCGGCGTCCACGAAGGCATGAAGGCCGACGGGAGCGGTGTGGCGCCCGAGTGGACCCAGGTGGGCGACGACGATGGCGACGGCGTCTTGAACCCGCGCGATGCGTGCCCGGGCACTCCTGAGGGGGTCAGGGTCGACGCCGTCGGCTGCGCACTGGACAGCGACAACGACGGGGTGCGGGACACCCGCGACGACTGCCCGGACACACCGGAAGGTGCCGAGGTCAACGATCGTGGCTGTCCACTGGACACCGATGGCGATGGCGTCGCAAACGCCCGCGATGCCTGTGCGCACACGCCGCCCGGCGTGCGGGTCGACGCGCAGGGGTGCAGTCTGGAGCAGGGGCTCAACGACCTGCCGCCGGTGTTCTTCAATACCAACAAGGCGTCGATCCGGCCGGAAAGCTACCGGATCCTGCGCGATGTCGCCGACCGGCTTGCCGAACGCCCCGGGGTGCGCGTGCGCGTGATCGGACACACCGACAACCGGAACACGGCCGCCTACAACATGGACCTATCCCAACGTCGGGCGAAGGCCGTGGTCAGCTTCCTGATCGAGCGGGGCATCGATCCCGATCGCCTGGTTGCCGTCGGGCGCGGCGAAAGCGAGCCGATCGCCAGCAACGACACCGAGGCTGGTATGGCACGGAACCGCCGCGTGGAATACGAGGTGATCGGGCGTTAGGGAAAGGCCCTGACGCGCCGGCTTGGTAAGACGGATCTCAGGCTGAAGCCTCAAGCCAGGCCAAGGGCGATCGGTTCCACGAGTTCGCCGACATTGGGCTCGATCCCCCAGCCATCGCTCGCATGCAGATTCCAGCTGTGCCGCGAGCCGGTCTGCTGGGCGATATGATCGCGCAGGCGGTGGATCATCGTTTCCGTGTCTTCGGCCAGACAATAGCGCTGGATCAGGTGATAGAAGCCGTAGTTCGGGTCGTAGCGTTCGATCGTCACCTGATTGACCGGCGTCACCGTGCCGGCTTCCTTGAACATCGCGCTATTCTGCTGGAAGAGGGTGTCGGGCACCCAAAGGCACATGCTGAGGTCGCGGATGGTCATGCCGTGCTTGTGGGTCATCACGTACTCCCACAGCCGGAACGCCTCCAACTCGACAAAGCGCCAGCGGCCCTCGCCGTCCGGATTGATCATCCAGCAGCGCACCAGCTTGCGTTTCTCTTCCAGGTTGCGTTCATTCGGCATGCCGCCGCCGACCCTTTTGTTTGCGATGTCTCGCGCGTTTCTTGATAAGTCCTACGATGCACGCATGTTCCCGGCCGTGTACACGCCTGACTGGTAGGCTACTCGGATTTCCGCGTGGATACAGGTTCCTCGCTTGGAAGGGCGCCCCCTATTCACCGCGGTGCCTGGCTTCTGTGCCCGCGTGCGTCCAGTCGGTCCAGCCGACGTTCTTGCCTGGATTGCTCGGCACAGGGGCCGGAAATTCGGTGACGTAGTAGTAGTTGATGACGTGCGGCTGCCAGGTGTCGTCGCCCCGTGCCGGGTAGTCGGCGGTCTCGTTCAGCCAGTCGAAGGCGCGCCGCAGCGCTTGGTTCTCCCAGGTCCAGACGTCGTAGCCTGCACGGTCCAGGATGATGGCCTGCGCGAGCGCGCCCTGCAGGGCCGAATAGACGTAGTTTTCCTTGGGCGGCGGCCATCTGAACCCGCCGCTCCGGCGCTGATCGTCTGGCAACACCCCGTCGATCGTGTGGCCTTGCTTGGTCGCGCCCGCCGGGTTGATCCCCACTGGATGCTCCGGATCGGCCTGCCAGTCGCGGGCTTTGAAGGTGAAGCCGGCGTAGGCGTCCCGGTCGCCCAGCCAGCCTTTGAAGACACGGGCCGTGCGGGCGAGTTCCGCCGCGTCCCCGAGGTAGGCCGCGATTGCCGCGCGTGTGGCGCCGGCATAGGTGCCCCAGTTGTTCGGCCGGTCCTCGTGGGTGGAGCGTAGCGTCTTGCCCGACGGAAATTCCCTGGACAGCATATCGCGCAGGAAGGTGCGGAACTGTTTGTCCTTGTCCGCTGGCATGCCGACCAGATTGGCGGCCAGCACGTAGGCCATCAGTTCCTTGCCGAGTGCCAGCGTCCGGCCGCCGCGCTGCGTCCCGATCGCCAGCATGCAGGCGTTGATCACCGTACCGCGGTAGCTTTCCTGTCCGGTGCGGGCGTAGACCAGCGCCTTGGCCAGAACGTGGACATTGGTCGGATCGTTCTGATCGGACAAATCCGGCGGCATCAGCGGCTCGGCTGCCGCGGCCTGCAGGTTCTCCCATGCCGGTCCTTCGGTCGGCAGCTCGCGCAGGCGCTCTTTGGATATCCAGATATAGGCCTTGGGGATGTCGACGCCTTGGGGCAGCCGTGTCTTCGGCAGGATGACCGTGTCGCCCTCGCCCGAGTCGGATGCCATTGCTTGGCCCGGAGGCGCATCGGCGCCCTGCGCGCGCTCAGGGGACGCGTCCGCGGCGGGGGGCGTGTCCTGCTGTTCGGGTCCCTGCAGCATCTCCTTCGGCATCAGGGAGACCACTGCCAGAAGGGCCAGGAGGGCGACCAGAACAATGGTCCGCACGAACGTGCCGGGCATCGAGAGCACTCTCACCTTCTTCAAAGAATATACAGTCTAGGCCCGGATCGATGCGCCGGCCCCGGCTTTTCGGTGTGTGTATGGCGCAAGAACTTGCGGAAAATTCGGTGCAGACCCGTTCTACTGGGCCAGATCGCCGATGTCTTCGTCGTCTTCCTGTTTGGGGAGGTGCGTCGATCGCTCGGGGGACGGGGCGTTCGGGTCGGTCGGTTCCGCCACCTGCTCCTGCAGGACGGCCAGGAAGGCGTGCGCCTCGGCCTCCGGCAGCAGTAGTTGACCGGCGGCCTGCGGTTCGCCGTTGGCGTCGGTCCGGGACAACGCGATGCGCAACACCCCGCTACGTCGCGCAACGCTGTGGATCCCATCGGCGAAAAGCGTGGTCATGTCGCCAGCTCCTGTCAGTTTGTCCCCCTCTCGTTGCACGCAATCGACCGAAGCCGCGCCCGCCCGCGCAAGTGTCGCCGCGCGCCGCTAGAGCGTCAACGCGTGGCGGACCTCCGGTCCAAGCGATACGCTCTTGGTCGCCCGGTCGCTTGATCCATCGGAAGGGGGCGACAGCGGGCGGCTAGGCTGCTAGGGAGCGGGCGGTCCCGCAAACCGCGCTTGGGAGGTTGCCCCGGACATGAGCTTGCGCGCGCGCATCTGGCTGGTCATCGCCCTGGTCTTCCTGGGCGGCCTGTATCTCCTGTCCAGCATCCTGTTCCCGTTCGTGTTGGGGATGGTGATCGCCTACATGCTGGACCCGCTGTGCGACCGGCTGGAGGCACGCGGCTTTTCGCGCAACGGCGCGACGGCGCTGGTGGTCGGTGTGTTTGCGCTGGTGGTCGTCGTGGTCTTGGCGGTGGCGATCCCGCTGGTGTGGTCGCAGACGATCGATCTGATCGACCGGGCACCGGAGTTGCGTGACCGTGCGGCGCAGTTGATCCAGCCGCTGTGGGCGGACCTCGAACCGTACTTGACCCCGGAAGTCCGCCAGCGGATCGAGCAGGCGGCGGCGACCTATGCCGGCACGGCGGCGGGGTGGATCGGCTCGGGCGTGCAGGCGGTCTTCTCCGGCTCGCTCGCGGCTTTCGATATCCTGTCCACCCTACTGATCACGCCGTTGGTCGCCTTCTACCTGATCCGCGATTGGGACCGGTTGGTGGCCGCAGTCGACCGGCGCATCCCGCGCCCGGCGGTGGAGATCGTGCGCGCCCGTGCGCGCGAGATCGATGCGACACTGGCCGCCTGGATGCGCGGCGTGGCGATGGTGGCGTTGATCCTGGGCGTGTTCTACGCCGTCAGCCTGACCGCGCTCGGCCTATCCTACGGTCTGTTGATCGGTTTGTTCGCGGGCGCGATCTCGTTCATTCCGTTTGTCGGGGCGATCCTGGGCGGCGCGCTTGGACTGATCTCGGCGGTGTTCACCTTCGCCGAGCCATGGATGTGGCTGGTGACGGTCGCGATTTTCGCGCTCGGCCAGGTCGCGGAAGGTAACTTCCTGACCCCACGGCTGGTCGGGCGGAACGTCGAGCTGCACGAGCTTTGGGTAATCTTCGCCCTGATGGCCGGAGGCACGCTGTTCGGTTTCACGGGCGTGCTGCTTGCGATTCCGGTCACCGCCTCGATCGGTGTGCTAGTGCGTGCGACCGACGACTACTATTTGCAAAGCCATCTGTACGATCCGGCACACGCTTCGGAAGCGGATCCGGCAACCGGCGACGATTAAGCAGCCGCGCCGCCGCCCTTGACCAGCGCCACCCCGGCAATGATCAGCACGAAGCCGGCGATCTTGGGCAGGCTGACACTTTCCCCGAACACAGCCGCGCCGACGATCGCCACGCCGATGATGCCCAGACCGGACCACAGCGCGTAGACGAAGCCGACCGGCAGGGTCTTGAGGCTGAGGGCCAGCAGGTAGAACGCCCCCGCGTAGCCCGCCACGACGATGGCGGCGGGGCCGAGCTTCGTCATGCCATCGGACAGCTTGAGCGCACTGGTCGCCGTCACTTCGCACAAGATGGCGAGGGCTAGAAGGGCATAGGTCAGGGTCGCGCTCATCGGCGGTTCGCCTCCTTGAATCCACGCCACGCCGTTCCGGACGGTGTCCGGTCGACGGCGTGGCGGTACTAAGAACTATACCGGCCAGACGGTATAGTCAAGCCGTGCAACGGACGCTGGGCTCCGTGTGACCACAGCTTCGCTTGTGATTGTGGTTCGAGGCGGGAATCAAGTCGCCGTGCCTTGCGTTAGGGGCATGACGGTCCCGGCAAAAATAGTGTCTATGCAAAACCCCCAAATAGCCTCACATACTGTCCGACTGAATGGCGCCCGCGTGGTGCGGGGGCAGGCCGTTTCCCCGACGGCCATATCTTGGGAGGTTGCCGCGATGACCGTGACCTGCGCCTTGAAAATCAATGACCGTGGCCCGGCGAACCAGATTGTCCTGACGGCCCCTGACGGGCGGTCCCTGGTTGCCCCGGCCGGCGAGTATCGGGTTGCGTTCGAGCCCGAGACGCAGTCGCTCGAATTCGTCGATGGCGACGTGCGGTTCCGCATGCCACGGGACCTCGCCGAGCATTATCACGCCTTGCATCTGATCTCCGGCCGCATTCCGAACGACAACCTGCAGCCGTAGTGCGCCAGGGCGCGGTGTTACCGGCTTGCCTTGACGGTTTCCATATCCCTCGGGCCCCAGTGCCCGTCTAGGACATCTGATCGATGTCTGCCCACCTCGCCCAGGCTCCTGGCTGCCTCGTCGCGATCGGTGGCGCGGAGGATAAAACCTCCGCGCGCGCCGTGCTCCGACATGTTCTCAAGCTAACCGGCGTTTTGGACCCGACCGTCGCGGTACTGGCCACCGCCAGTCAGATCCCGGAGCTCGTGCTCCCGATGTACCACGAGGCTTTCCGTGGTCTTGGGGTGCAGAGAGTTCACACGTTGGACGTACGCACCCGTCACGCGGCCAACGCGCCCGCCGCAGTGGCCCAGGTCGAGGCGGCGGACGTGATCTTCATGACCGGTGGTGACCAACTCCGGCTGACCTACGTTCTGGGCGGCACCACGCTTTTGGACGCCATCCGCCGCCGGCATGCGGCGGGCGCCGTCATTGCCGGGACCAGCGCCGGCGCGGCGGCGATGTCGCGCACCATGATCTACGATGGCGACGCGGCGGCCAGCATGCACAAGGGCAACGTAAAGATGACCAGCGGCCTGGGCTTCGTGCGGGGGGTCGTGATCGACAGTCACTTCGTGCAGTGCGGGCGTTTCACCCGGTTGATGGAGGTCGGCGCCGCCAACCCGGAACGGCTGGGCCTCGGCCTGGGGGAGGACACGGCCGTGGTGGTTCACCCCGACCGGGTCCTGGAGGCGGTCGGGACCGGTCACGTCATCGTCGTCGACAGTTGGTCGATTGATCATTCCAACGTCGCCGAGATCGCGCAGGGCGATGCCATTACCGTCTCCAACGTGACGGTGCACGCGTTGACGGCGGGTCTGGGCTTCGACATGGAAACGCGTCGGGTGCTGCCACCCGACATGCTGTTGGCCCGCACGGCACCGCTGTTCGCGCTGCCTGAGCCGGCGGTGCTTGAAGCCGGCGCTTGGCGGATGTAGCGCCTATGCCCGTTGGCCGACCGAGCGTTCCAGGGCCGGGAAGTACCAGCCGAGCGTCAGGGCGCGGGTGGCCATGAAGATCATCAGGGCTGCCCAGAGCCCGTGGTTATCGAACAGCGGAATCAGGGTCCAGCAGGCGACGAAGTAGACCGCCAGCGACATCAGCATGGCGTTGCGCATCGCTGTGGTGCGCGTGGCGCCGATGAAGATGCCATCCAGCATGAACGGCCAAACCGAGACGAGCGGACTCAGGACCATCCAGGGCAGGTAGGTGGCGGCCGCTTCCCGTACTTCCGCGAGGTCGGTGAACAGCCGCACGATGCCGGGCCCGCCAAGCGCGAAGATGAGCGCGGCGCTCCCGGCCAAGGCCAGGGCGGAGAAGGTGGCTGAGCGGCAGGCATGACGGAAGGCGGGGCGATCTTTCGCGCCGATCGCGTTGCCGGCCAGGATTTCCGCGGCGTGAGCGAAGCCGTCCAGACCGAACGAAAGGAACTGCTGCAATTGCATCAGGATGGCGTTGGCGGCCAGGCGCGTTTCGCCCATTTCCGCACCCTTGGCGGTGAAATAGGCGAACGCGAAGATCACGGAAAGGGTGCGCAGGAAGATATCGCGGTTGACCCGGAAGAGCGCGATCAGTCGCGTCCGGTCGGCGATTCGCTCCCAGGACCAGCGCCCGCCCTCGCGCCGCAGCAGCATGCCGCAGATCGTGAGGCCGAGAATGGCGGCGAAGATCTCCGCGATCAGGCTGGCCGCGGCGACCCCTGCGATCGTCCAGCCCAGACCCAGGACGAAGACTAGGTCGAGCAGCACGTTTGTGCCGTTGAGGGCGATCTGCAGGACGAGCGCCGTCCGCGCGCGCTGGGTTCCCAGGAGCCAGCCCAACACGGCGTAGTTGGTGAGGGCGAAGGGAGCCGACCAGATGCGGATCGCATAGTACGTGCCGGCAAAGCTCTCGACCTTCGGGCTGCTCTCCACCAGTTGGAAGGCGACCCAGCCAATCGGAACCTGCAAGGCGATCAGCAGCGTGCCCAATATGCCCGCCAGCAGCAGGGGCCGGCCCAGCGTTGCACGGAGCTCGTCGCGTTGGCCGGCGCCGAACGCCTGGGCAGCGAAGCCGGTCGTGCCCATGCGCAGGAAGCCAAACCCCCAGTATAGGAAGGAAAACACCATCGCGCCGACCGCCACCGCGCCAAGATAGGCGGCATCCGGCAGATGCCCCATCACCGCCGTGTCGACCGCGCCCAAAAGCGGCGTCGACAGGTTGGAGAGAATGATCGGTACGGCCAGCCGCCAGACGCTGCGGGTCGGCTGATCCAGGTGTACGCGCTCACTCATGCTGGAGGGTCGGAGCTGATCATCAGGAGGCGGGTTCTAACCCGGCTGACACGTCGGGGCTAGAGGTTGGCCCGCTTGTGGTCAGCGTGCGGCACGGCAGTGAGGGAGTGCCGCGTTGCGGCCAGTCCACCCTACACAACGGGCCGGCTCGTGCTTTCAGCGCGGTCGAGCAGCCAGGCAGCGAGCGACTCGCGGTTGGGCGTCGATCCCGCGTCGTCGCGGGCCAGGGCGGTGAGGGTCGACAGCATTTCCCGGTCGCGTTCCGACAGTTCGGCTGCGGGCCAGGCATCCGGATAGGTTTCGCTCGCGTGCACGAAGCCGCGCACCCAGGTGCGAAGGCCGGCGTCGTTGGTTTCGCGGACGCTTTCGCGCACGTCTTCGGGCGTTTCCAGGCATTCCAGCAGCCCGTCGTGGCGCTGCAGGGCGAGGTTGGCGAGCCGTTTGGCCGCCGGGCGGTCGCGGGCGAGGTCAGGGCCGTAGACCAGATGGCTGATCCAGCTCTCCGGCGGTATCGGGCGCGGGGCGAGTTCGACGGCCGCAAGATAGCCGTCGAGCCATTCCGGGTCGGCTTCACCGCCGGCCCGACGCAGCAGGTCTTCCAGCTCCCCCGGGGCGGCCGGCGGACCGCCGCCGTCGACCGGCAAGGCAAAACCATCGTCCGCCTCCGTTTCCTCGCGGACCGCCACGATGCTGGCATCGACCACCTGCCCGAAGATCGGCAATTCGGCCGGATCGTGCCCGTCGAGCAGGGCACGGCCGGCGTCGGCGAAGCCGGACCAGTCAGCGCCCGCGTCCTGCAGCAGCAGGGCCGCACGCAGCATCACCTCCGCCCACTCAGCCGAGTCCCGGCGGATGGCAGCCCAGATCGCCGCGCGCAGAGCCGCGTCTGCCGCATCCGCATCCACTTCCCGCATGCGGTCCCAGCCGACAGTCCAGGTGGCGATCATCGGGTGGCGCTGCGGCCAGTGCGCGCTGTCGGCGATCGCGTCGGCTGGGGGCTGATGGCCGAGCCGATGGCCATCGGGATCCAGTCGGGTAAGCCAGGCGCGTCCGGACACGGCGTCCGCGTGCAGCTCAGCCAGCCCCGTTGCCGCCGCCGCATCCGCCCAGCCGTCGGCGGGTGTGTCTTCGGCGAGGGCGGTGGCGAGCAGGGTCCGTGCCGTCGCTGGCGAGATGTCGAAGGCGCCGATGTCCTCACTCTGGCGCAGGATCGCGGCCGCCTCGTTGCGGTCGTGACAGTGCGCAAGGTCGACGTCGGTGAGCCCGGCACCACGTTTGAGCAGGACGAGTGCCACGACCGGCTTGTTGGTCGGGCCGGCAACCAGAATCACGCTCTGGGCGCCGTCACCGTCGGGCAGGCTGGCCAGCGCTCGGCGCAGGCGGGGGCGGCTGGTGGGGCGTCCAGACTTCGGGGGGCGGGCCTTGGCCATGGCGGCTCGCAAGTGGACGGTGGACTGGGGGGATGCCGGGACGAAAAACGCCGCCGGCCTCGTGTCGAGCCCGGCGGCGTCTGTCTCGATAACGCCCGAAGGCGGTGCCGTGACCTCTAGTGGAGGTTCTTGCGCACGCCCTCGATCGTGCTGTCGACCAGCTGCTTTTGATGCGTGTCCGACATGTTGTCGCGCAGCAGTTGCTCGGTGGCACGTACGGCGATGTCGGCGGCGCGGTTACGCACCTCGGCGAGCGCCTGCGCCTCGGCCTGCTCGATCTTCTCCATGGTCAGGCGTTCGCGACGCTTGATCTGCTCTTCGAGGTCGCGCTCGGCACGCTCGCGCATGCGCTTGGCCTCGGTCTTGGCGTGCTGGAGAATCTCGTCCGCCTCGCGCTGCGCCTCGCGCTGCTTCTTCTTGTAATCGGCGAGCTGGCGCTGGGCTTCCTCGCGCAGCTTCTCCGCCTCGTCGATGTCTTTGCGGATCTTTTGGCCGCGGGCGTCGAGGGTGCGCAGGATCGGGCGCAGGCCATAGTAGCCGACGATCGCGACGAAGATGAAGAAGGCGATGGCGACCCAGAATGTCGTGCTCTGCAGCATCAGGCCTGGCCTCCTTCCTGGGATTGCTTCATCGCGTTCTTCACGGCGGCGTCAGCCTTCTCCTTGGCGATCTTATCGCCGAGGAGCTTGGCGCTGGCTTGCTGCGCCACGTCGCCGGCGACCGACTGCAGATTGTCGAGCGCCTGCTGCTTGGCGCTGTCGATCCGCTGCTCGGCATCGGCGATCTTCTGGTCCAGCTCCTGGGTGAAGGCGTCGTGCCGCTCGCGCTGTTCCTTGTCCAGCTGGTCGCTGGTTTCCTTCATCGTCTTCTGAGCCTGCTGCCGGGCTTCAGCCAGCTGTTGCTCATAGGACTGGTAGACTTCCTCGGCCTCTTGGCGGAGCTTTTCCGCCTTGGCGAGGTCGTCCTCGATCTTGTCCTGCCGCTCCTCCATGATCTGCGCCATGCGCGGCAGGGCGACGCGACTCATGATGAGGTAGAGGCCCACGAAGGCCACGATCAGCCAGAAAATCTGGCTCGCGAACCATTCCGGGTTGAACTGAGGCATCGCCTAACCCCTGTAACTCCTGACACGTGGGCCGATCGCGACCGTCTGCCCGGTCCCGCAAATTCCGCCCCGCGTGCGGCGGCCGAACGGGCAGGCCGTCCGGCGGTGGTGGCTGTTCGTCGCCTGGGACCCGGAGCGCGGACCCCGTAGTTTACCACGCGGCAGTCTACCACGCGCGGCAGGGGGCCGCGGGCGCTGAATGTGCCGGCGCGGCCCCCTGGGACGTCCATGCGTGACGACCGACCATCGTGCTGTGTGGCTATCCGCCGGAGCCGTGGTCCGACGGCTGTCACACGTGCATCGAGGGTTTTAGAACGCGAAGAGCACGATCAGCGCGACGATCAGGGCGTACAGCGCGATCGCTTCCGTCACGGCGAAGCCGATCCAGATGTTCGCGCCGATGTCGTTCTTGGCGGAGGGGTTGCGGGCGATCGCGTTGTAGTAGCTGGCCCAGACGTTGCCCACGCCGATACCCGCGCCGGTGACACCGATCGCGGCCAGGCCGGCACCGATCAACTTTGCAGCTTCGGTTTCCATTGTTTCGTCCTCACGCTTGGTTGCTTGGTCAGGTCAGCCGGCCGGACGGCGTATCGTGCCTTGGTGGTCTTCGAGGGCCGGCCGGGGGCGAAGGGTTTCGCCGGATCGCTGAGAAGAGGCATCCTCTGTCGAGCGGGCGCCCGGCTAGTGCATGTGCAGGGCGTCGTTCAGGTAGATGCAGCTCAGGATGGCGAAGACGTACGCCTGGAGGATCGCGATCAGCACCTCCAGCGCGGTGATTGCGACCAGCCCGGCCAGCGGGATTACGCCGGCCAGACCCAGCACGAACACGAAGCCGGCCAGCGTCTTCAAGAGCGCGTGGCCCACCAGCATGTTCGCGAACAGACGTAGCGCCAGCGACACCGGCCGCGACAGGTAGGAGATCAGTTCGATCAGCACCAGCAGCGGCAGCGACCAGGTCGGCGCGCCTTCCGGGGCGAAGAACTTCAGGAAGCCGATGCCGTGACGCACGAAGCCGATCACGGTGGTGCCCAGGAACACCACCGCGGCCAGTGAGAAGGTCACGACGATGTGGCTGGTGAAGGTGAAGGACCCGGGGATCAGGCCCTGCAGGTTACCGATCAGCAGGAAGCTGAACAGGCAGAACACGAACGGGAAGTACTGCCGGCCTTCCTTGCCCGCGCTGTCGCGGAGCATGTTGGCGACCGTCTCGTACAGCATCTCCGCCGCGGCCTGCCAGCGACCCGGTACGAGCGCACGCCCGCGGGTGGGCAGCATCATCAGGGCCGAGATGATCCCGACCGCAATGACCATCCACAGCGAGGAGTTGGTGAACGACAGGTTCAGATCGCCGATGTGGATCGGGACGATCGGCGACAGCTCGAACTGCTCCATCGGGTGCAGGTTGAAGCCGCCGCTGGCCCCAACGCCGTGCGCTTGCTCCGCCACGACTACCCCTCTCTCTCGTTGCCGCCGTGCCCCGGGCGGGTGGTGTTCGTGCGCGAACGCGTCGGCGGGGATTACCCGTCACGGTCCGCGCGCGTGTCCGTCTCGCGGCGCGCGCTTTGTGATTGCGCGGCCGCCTCGGCGCGTTCGCGTGCCTGCGCCGCATCGGCTTCCTTGGCCGTGCGGATCAGGTTCGTCATCCCCGCGCCCGCGCCCAGGATGAAGAAGGTGATCAACAACCAGGGCGCCGTGTTCAGCCAAGTGTCGAGGATCAGGCCGATCCCCACGCCCACCGCCAGGGCCGAGACCAGCTCGGTGGCGATGCGCAATCCCAGTCCCAGACCGCTCGTCGAGGCGAGCGAGGATTTCTGTCCTTGCTGGCGCGCGTGTTCCGCACGCCGCGCTGCGATCCGCTCGCCCAGCCCCTTCAGCGGAGACGGTTCGTCCGGGTCCGGCATCGCAAAGTCCCCCCAAAGGACGTGTGCGCGTCCGCCGTCTTGTCTCGAACCGCCGTCTGATTAAGAGGCCGGCGCGCGGCAGAAGTGCGGCGCCGCACAAGGCGCGGCGAAAATACGGGGCACCCCACCCCCTGTCAAGGCCCGCCGGGGCCAGTGTAAGGCCGTGGAAATCCTGGATTCATGCGGGTTTTGGCGGGAGCGGTCGGGCGCGCGGACCGGACTGTGGGCTATGCGCTTTCGCGCAGTTCCTCGGCGGCCTGCAGGTCGACGGAAACCAGTTGGGAGACGCCGCGTTCGCTCATGGTGACACCGAACAGGCGGTCCATGCGCGCCATCGTCATGCGGTGGTGAGTGATCACCAGGAAGCGGGTCTTGCCGCTTTTCGCCAGTTCCTCGACCAGGGTGCAGAAACGGTCGACGTTGGCATCGTCCAGCGGCGCGTCGACCTCGTCGAGCACGCAGATCGGCGCCGGGTTCACCAGAAAGACCGCAAACAGCAGGGCGAGTGCGGTCAACGCCTGCTCGCCGCCGGACAGGAGCGACATCACCTGCAGCTTCTTGCCTGGCGGGGAAGCGTAGATCTCCAGCCCGGCCTCCAGCGGGTCCTCCGTCTGGGTCAGGGACAGTTGCGCCTGGCCGCCTCCGAACAGACGGGTGAACAGATCGGTGAAGTGGCCGTTGACCTGCTCGAAGGCGGCCAGCAGCCGCTCCCGGCCCTCCTTGTTCAGGCTGGCGATGCCACTGCGCAGTCGGGCGATCGCGTTGGTCAGGTCCTCGCGCTCCGACTGCATGCCGTCGATGCGTTCCTGCAACTCCTGCTCTTCCTGCTCGGCACGCAGGTTCACCGGGCCGATGTTGTCGCGCTCCCGGGTCAGGCGTTGTAGCTGGCTTTCCACCTCGTCGCGCTCGGGCAGCTCGGCGCTTGGGTCCATCTCCGCGGCTTCCAGCGCACGGTCCGGGTGCAGGTGCAGGCGCTGCTCGATCCGCTCGACGATCTGGTCGTAGTTGGCCTGCGCCTGCTCAACCTGGCTTTCCGCGCGCACGCGCTGCTCGCGGGCCTCGCCCAACTGCTTCTCGGCGTCTTTGAGCGCACGGTCGGCTTCGGACTGCCGGCGTTCGCCCTGGGCCAGCGCGTCGGCGGCTGCCTGACGCTTCTGTTCGGCCGCCTCGATGCTGTCGGACAGGGCCTCGCGCTTTGCCCGCAGTTCCTCCGGCTTGGCGGCGAGCTGTTCCAGTTCCTGGGTCGCCTCGGTGCGGCGGGCCTCCAGGTCCTCCAGATGCTGGCGGCCGGCTTGGGCGCGCTCCTGCCAGCTCGCGACCTCGCGGTCGATCGCCTCCAGCCGCCGGGCGCGCTGGTCGGCCTCCCGGTCCAGCCGCTCGACCGCGCTTTGCTTCTGCGACAGCTCGCTGCGCGCCTCCGCCAGGGTGGCGCGCAGTTCGTTGACCTTCTGCCGGGCGTGCTGAACGTCGGGCAGTTCGGCCTTCTCCTGGCGTGCCTGGGTTAGTTGCTCCTCGACCTCGCTGATCTCGGTATCCTGCCGTTCCGCGCTTTCGCGCAGGGAGGCGAGGCGGCTTTCGGTCGCCGCTGCCGCCTTTTCCAGGCGCGCCTGTTCCTTGCGCGCGGTGTCCAGCTCGCGTTGCGCCTCGCCGACCGCCTGACGCGCGGCCTTCTCGTGTTCGGCTGCTTGCTGCGCGGCCTGCTTGGCGGCGTCGTAGGCTTCCTGCGCCTGGTCGAGCGCGTGCTGCTTGTCCGGCATTTCGCCGCGCAGCTCGCTCAAGCGGTTCTGCTGCTCCAGCCGCTGGGCGGCGGCGGTTGGCGCTTCGGCACCGGCGACGAAACCGTCCCAGCGCCACAGGTCCCCCTCCGAACTGACCAGCCGTTGGCCGGGCGCAAGCTTGGGCTGCAGCCGTGCCCCCTCGGTCCGGTCGGCGACCACGCCGACCTGCGACAGCCGCCGCCCCAGGCTGTGCGGGGCACGCACCACGTCCGACAGGGCGGTGACGCCGGCGGGCAGGGCGGGCGCGTCGTCGAGCGGCGGCAGTTCCAGCCAGTGCACGGGCGCATCGCCGTCCTCGGGAGCATCCAGATCGTCGCCCAGGGCCGCGCCCAGAGCGGCCTCGTAGCCCTTGCGCGCCCGGATCGAGTCGATCACCGGGGTCCAGCTGTCGGTGTCGCCGCGTTCGACCACGCCGGCCAGCGCGTCGATCTCCGCCTGCAACTTGTTCCGGGCGGCGTCGGCCGTCTGCAGCGCCTCGCGGGCCTCGCGCTCGCGCTCGCGCGCGGTCGACAGTGTCTGGTCGGCGGTTTCCGCTTCGGCCTGCGCGTCGGTCAGCGCCTGTTCCGCCTGTTCGACGCGTTGGCGCGCGCGCTCGGCTTCGTGGCCGTCGCCGCTGTCCTCGGCCGTGAGCTTGTCGATCTGCTGCTGCGTTTCGGTGCGCTGGCGCTTCAACTTGTCCAGCCGGCGGGCCAGCTCGTCGACCCGCTTGTCCAGGTTGCGGGCCTGCGCCTCGTCGGCGGCCACCTGCTGGTTCAGTTCGGACAGCTCGGAGTCGCGCTGCTGCGCGGTTTCCTGCGCCTGTTGGCGTTCGCGTTCGGCGGCGTCGCGGGCCTCCTGTTCGCCCGCGCTCGCCTGGCGCAGTTCGGTGCGTTCCTGCTCCAAGCGTGCGACGGCATTGTCGGCGTCGCGTGCCTGGTCCTCGGCCCGGCGCTTGTCGGCATCGGTCTGGTCGAGGCGGGCTTGGGCTTGCTTGCGGGTCTGTTCGACCTGCCGCTCTTCTTGTTCCAGCTGCTGCTTGGCAAGGCTTAGGCGCTGCAGCTCGGCCGACGCCTCGGCTTCCGCCTGACGCAGGTCGGGCAAGGCGTTCTGCGCCTCTGCCTGCTCGGTCGCCCGCTGGGAGGCGGCCTCGGTCAGTTCGGCGACCTTGTTCTCAGCCTGGTGCAGGCGCTCCTTTGCGCTGGCGAGGGCGTCCTTCGCCCGCAGATGGTCGAGGTGCAGCAGCAGCGCCTCGGTCCGGCGGATGCGTTCGGACAGGTTGCGGTAGCGCTTGGCCTGGCGGACCTGCTTTTGCAGCTGCTGCTGTTGCTGCTCCAGCGTCTGGATGACGTCGTCCAGCCGTTCCAGGTTGCTTTCCGCCGCCTTCAGGCGCAGTTCCGCCTCGTGCCGGCGAGAGTGCAGGCCGCTGATCCCGGCCGCCTCTTCGAGTAGGGAGCGGCGGTCGCTCGGCTTGGCGTTGATGATCGCGCCGATCCGCCCCTGACTGACCAGCGCGGTCGAGCCGGCGCCGGTTGCCTGGTCGGCGAACAGCAGTTGGACGTCGCGCGCCCGCGTCTCTTTGCCGTTGACGCGGTAGGTCGAGCCCTTCTCCCGTTCGATCCGGCGGACGATGTCGAGCTCGTCCAGGTCGTTGAACTGCGCAGGCGCGGTGCGGTCGGCGTTGTCCAGGTGGACCGCGACCTCGGCGATGTTGTGGGCCGGCCGGCGCTGCGAGCCGGCGAAGATGACGTCGTCCATCTCGCCGCCGCGCATGCGCTTGGCGGAGGTTTCCCCCATCACCCAGCGCAGCGCCTCGACGAGGTTGGACTTGCCGCAGCCGTTCGGGCCGACGATGCCGGTCATGCCGCGCTCGACCACCAGTTCCGTTGGGTCGACGAACGACTTGAACCCCTTCAGACGCAGGCGGTTGAACTGCATGACCGGCTCACGCCTCTGCCGTTGCGGCGGCGTCTGCCAGGCGGCTGGATCCGACGCGTCGAATCACGCGCCGTCCCCCGCGGCCTCGAGCGCCTGTTCAAACTCGGCGTAGGGCTGGGCGCCTTCGAGCTTGGTGCCGTCGATCAGGAAGGTGGGGGTGGACTGTATGCCGGCCTGTTCCCGCCCGACCTGCTGGCGGTCCAGGATCTTCTTCGCTTCCTCTTGGTCGCTGATGCACTGGTTGAACGTCTCGCTGTCCATGCCGGCCTGGCTGACCAGGCGCTGCAGCGCCTGCCCCGGGTTGTCCGCGCGGGCCCACTGCTGCTGTTGAGCGAACATCAGGTCCACCACGGCGAAGAAGCGGTCGCCCTCGAAACAGTTAGCGACCAGCGCGCCGGCCAGCGCCAGCCGGTCCAGTGGGTAATGCCGGAGCACCAGCTTCGCCTTGCCGGGCTCGATCCACTCCTGCTTCAGCTTCGGCAGCGTCTCTTCGTGGAAGTTGGCGCAGTGCGGGCAGGTCAGGGAGCTGTATTCGATGATCGTTACAGGTGCATCCGGATCGCCCAGGATGTGCTCATCGTCGCCCACCTGGGTGACGTCGGTCTGCGCGGTCTGGACGTCGCCGGGGGCGGTCTGCCCTTGGGCCGCGGCGATTGCCGTGCCCGAGGCTGCGAGCTCGGCGGCCACGGCTTCGCTTTCGCCGCCGGTGGCGAGATAGGCCGTCAGGCCGGCGCCCGCGATCGCGACGGAGGCGGCACAGGCGATCAGGATATTCCGTAGTTTCATCGCATACCTACCATATCTTGTGAGTTTAGCGGCATAGGCCGCCTCAGCGCAAGGAAACGCCGCGCGGACACCGTGTTGAGGCGCGATATGGGCAGTCGTGTGGCGGGCTGTCCAGCCCTGCGGCTGTGTGGATAGAACGCCTATCCGTTTAAGTCGCCGTTGGAACCCTCGCCGGAGAGCCGCTCGGACAGGCGGGTGAGAGCCGCGCGCAGGCGGTCGTCCTCGATGCCCGAAATCCGCGCGCGGGCGGCTTGCGACTCGGACTCGCTCAGGGTCGGTTGCGCGCGCGGGCGGGTTGGGGGCGTGCGATCGACCAGATGACCCTGCTCCAGCTTCAGCCGTTTGACCGCCTGGTAACCGAAAAAGCCGTTTACCCGGTCGACCAGGATCGGCTCCAGGTGCGCCAGGCGCGTCGCTTCGCCCGGTTTGACGCGGAGCACCAGCGTCGCTTCCCGCCGGGCCTTGCGGTCCGGGAAGACCAGCCGGCGCGGCTGGCAGGTGCGTGCAAACTCCGCGCCCACGACCGACGGCCATTCGGCGATCAGGCTCGCCTCCGCGAGCGCGCGCTTGCCCAGCACGCTTCGGGTGACCCGCTCGACGTTTGCGCCGAGCGCACTCATCGACCGCCGGCGCCCGTCGCCCGGCTGCTGCCCGGCGGCGGACGTGCCCGCCTGGGAGATCCGCCCGCGTGCGGGCTTGCCACCGTTGTTTTGCGCCATGGCTGCTTCCGCGACTGGGGGCTGCTGCGATTCCCGCTTTCCTCTGGCCAGCGTCTGACCCTGGCCTAGGTCGGTGCGGGACCAGTATAGGGGGAGGTATGAGCGAGCCCGCAAGCGTTGCATCCGACACGATCGCCGAGCGTCTGTTGGCCTGGTACGACCGGCACGCCCGCCGGCTGCCGTGGCGTGCCCCGCCGGGCCAGCGGGCGGATCCGTATCACGTCTGGCTGTCGGAGGTGATGCTGCAGCAGACCACCGTGCAGACGGTGCAGCCGTATTTCCACGATTTCTTGAGCCGCTGGCCAAGCGTCCACGAACTTGCCGCCGCCCCGCGGGAGGACGTGCTCGCGGCCTGGGCGGGGCTGGGTTACTACGCCCGGGCGCGCAACCTGCACGCCTGCGCGCAAGTCGTCAGCCGAGAACTCGGTGGTGTGTTTCCCGATACGGAAGCAGGTCTGCGCAAGTTGCCGGGGATCGGGCCCTATACCGCCGCCGCGATCGCCGCGATCGCGTTCGATCGGCCGAGCGCGCCGCTCGACGGCAACATCGAGCGGGTGGTCGCGCGCCTGTTCGCGGTCGAGGACCCGCTGCCCGGGGCGAAGGAGACGCTGCGCGCGCGCATGGGCGCGATCGTGCCGCAGCAACGTCCGGGCGATTTCGCGCAGGCGATGATGGACCTGGGTGCTGGCATCTGCCAGCCGCGCAAGCCCCGCTGCATGCTCTGCCCGCTGTCGGATGTCTGCACCGCCAGTGCGCGGGGGATCGCGGTCGACTTGCCAGTCAAGGCGGCAAAGAAGGCGAAGCCGACGCGTCAGGCGGTCGCCTTTTGGACGGTGCGTGCGGATGGCTGCGTGCTGTTGCGTCGCCGCCCGGACAAGGGCCTGCTGGGCGGCATGTTGGAGGTGCCTTCGACCGACTGGACGGAAGCCCCCTGGGCGGAGGGGGCCGCGTTTGCCCAGGCGCCCATATCGGCCAGTTGGACCGAGTTGCCGGGCGTGGTGCGTCACACCTTCACCCATTTCCATTTCACCATCACCGTCTGGGCGGCCGAGGTGCCCGCGCATACCCGTGCCGAGACCGGCGAATGGTGGCCGTTCGAGCGCCTGTCCGATGCCGGCCTGCCCACCGTGATGCGGAAGATCGCCGATCATGCGGTGAAGAAGGCGGCGGAGTAACACGGCTTTCGCCAAATCCCTCTCCCTTGAGGGCGAAGGGGCCGCGCGCTTCGTGCCGTCGCTAAGGCGTTGCCGTCTTCTTGTCGCACATTAAAAGCCCCCGCCCGGGGCAGTGGGCGAGGGCTTTTCGGCTGTGGTCCCGGCGGAAAAGGGACCGGACAGCGCTACTTGGGTCTGTCGGGCAGTGTTACTTGCCCAGGTGCGCGCGCAGCATCCAGGCGTTCTTCTCGTGCGTACGCACGCGCGCGGACAGCAGGTCATCGGTGGCGACGTCGGAGGCCTCGCCGGCGGTCTTGAGCACCTGCCTGAAGGTGTTGGCGACCGTCTCCTGGTCCTCGGCGAGGCGGCGGACCATCGTCATCGCGTCGGGTTGCTCGGTGTCCTCCTTGACCGCGCCGATCTCCTGGAACTCGGAGTAGCTGCCGGGTGCCCGGTGGCCCAGGGCGCGGATGCGCTCGGCGATATCGTCCACCGCGGTGGCGAGGTCGGTGTATTGCTCCTCGAACAGGTCGTGCAGCGCCTTGAAGTGCGGTCCCTCGACGTTCCAGTGGTAGTTCTGGGTCTTCAGGTACAGCGTGTAGCTGTCGGCGAGGGCGCGCGACAGGCCCTCGGCAAGGCGCTTGCGATCCTCGGCGGAGATCCCGGAATTGATCTTATCCATGTCCTTCTCTCTCCAGCTTGGGTGTGTTGCGGCGCCGGCCTGAAGGACGACGCCATTCTGTTTAGAACCGTTCTAATCTGTATATGGGGCGCCCGGACCGTGTGCGCAAGAGCGAGCGCTTCCCCTGTGCCCGTCATCCATTTCTGTAGGATTCCATATGGTCGTAGATCACTTGGTTTGCGGGGGTTGCGACCCCGTGGCGCTGACCCAGGCGCAGCACCGCGCCGGTGAGCCAGTCGAGCTCCAGCGGCTTACCCGCCTCCAGATCGTGCAGCATGGAACTCTTCATCTCCGCCGGGAGGCCGTCGATGAACTTCATCACCTCCGCTTCCCGACCGTCCGGCAGGGCGGCCCCTGCGGCGCGGCCCACCGCGACCGTCTCCGCGATCAGCGATTCCAGCTCCGCGCGCGTTTTGGAAGCCTCGCGCAGCGGGCCGATCGGGCTGCGGTGGCGGGCGGTCAGGCTGGCGAACGGGGCGAGGAAGCTGAACTTGCGCCAGATATCCAGGCGGATGTCGGGGCTCTGGCGTGCTTCGAACCCGCCGGTACGCGCGGCGGTGTCCTGCAGGACCGCGTCGAGCGCCTGCAGGCGGGCGCTGTCATGCCCTTGCGGCTCGCCGTAGCTCAGGTTGGCCATCGTGCCGGTGTGCTGGATCACGCCCGGTTCGGCGATCGCCGCGCCGATCTGGGTGGTGCCGTCCAACAGCGCGGCGGACCCGCAGTGGCGCGCCAGCACCTCGTCCCGGTCGACACCGTTCTGCAGCGAACACACGGCCGTGCCGGCGGTCGCCAGTGGGGCCAGTTGGCGGGCCGCTTCTTCCGTTTGCATCAGCTTGACGCATACGAAGGCGACGTCGGGGGGCGTGCCTAACTTGGCAGGATCGTCGACGACGTTCGGCCGGTCCACGGTGATATCACCGCGTTGGGAGCGGACCTGCAGGCCGTGCGTGGTCATCGCGGCGGCATGGCGTCCGCGGGCAACGAAGCTCACCGCATAGCCGGCCTCGACCAGGCGGGCCCCGTAATAGCCGCCGACCCCGCCGGCCCCAAACATCAGGATATGCATTTCCGTCGCGCTCCCTTCCACCCCGAGCGTATCAGCGATAATCGGTCGGAGAGGCTACGGTGCGCCCGCCGGGCGCGTCCAGAATGCGCGATGGAAATAGATGCTTGCGCCTAGCGCAGCCAGGCGATTCGGCTGTCGGCGTCGTAGTGCAGCAGAATCCGGTCGGCCAGGCGGAACACCCGTTCGTGCTGTAGCGCCAGGAAGACGCCGGTATCGTTCAGCGCGACCGTGCCGACGGCCTGCGTCTCGTCCGCCAAACGCACCCGCCACATTTCCAGGTATAGCGCATCAAGGCCCCGCGCAGCGCGATCGAGCGCGGCGAGGAAGGCCCGCTCCCGGTAGGCCTGCTGGGTGGTTTCGTGCGGGGCGGGGGTATCCGCGATCGCCGCGCAGGTGCGCGTGACCCGACTCAAAAACGGCCGCCAGGCCGGATCGGCCAGACGCTTCTGCGCCCAGCCGCAGCCATAACTAACCGTTTCGAGATCGCGATCCGGCTGGGCGCTTGCCGCGGGGGCCGCTGATTGAGACGACGTCTGGACGGCGGCGGACTGAAACGGCTCTGCCGTGGCCGTCGCGGCCATGAACGCGATCGCGAGTGCGATGATGCCCGCAAGGAGAAGTCCGCGAACATCGGGTGTCGCGCGCACAGCGGCGCGCGGCGGACGGGGGTGGTGCATCCGGAATTGCGGGGGGCAGCGGTACAGCATCGGCGGTCTCCCAAACCGGGCCCTGCACGCGGGCAGAACGTGATCGATGACCGCGCAGCGCACATCGGCGCTGCGGGCCAAGGTTCCCCCTCCCCAGGCACGTCATCCAGCCGCTCGCCCACGGCAGGGCGATCAACCGGCGTCGTCTGCAAGCGATGACTGGTATAGGCTTGCAACCGGAGCTTCACAAAAGCTTAACATGCCCGCCTTGGCGAGAAGGCAGGTTTTCACCGTGTACCGCTTAAGGGGGATCAGGGCAGGGCGCCCGCTCGTGGGCTGAACAAAAAAATGCCCCGGAACCGATAGGTTCCGGGGCAAGTCGAACAGGGAGGCTTCACGTCTGGGAGACGTAGGACCCGTAGGCCCTCTTCCGGGCAACGTGCCCGGAAAACACCGGCGAAAACGCCGGAAAACCAACGATGCCGCGTTGCAGCATCCGTTACCCGTAATCTATTCACTCCTATCCCTGAGAGAAGTGGTGAGGCGACACGGGTGCTATGCCGCTTCCGCATAGCTTTTGAACCGGCAAGCAGTTACGGCTTCAAGAACCAACGCTGTGCGCCCCCACAGGGTTCGCACATACACAAATATGTCACACCTATTGGGTGCGACGACGACTGCATTTGTGAGCTTTGGCTTTCTTGATGGGGCCAACTCCAGAAGGTCTGGGCTGGCATGCCATAGGCCCCGAAATGGGGCGTATCGTTTACGCCACGGGTATTTTCCGGTGGGATAGACGAATCGGTTCGACCGCCTGCCAGGGGCAAGATCGGGCACGCTTGGCTCGTTGTGCCCGATCTTGCGTGAACAGCGACGTGGGGCGCGCGGCTCAGGTTGAAGGTGGATCGTCCTCAGTGATTGCGCGCTAGAAACGCGACTCCGCCACCTGGCGCAGCAGGAAGTCCCGGAACACCTGGATGCGCTTACTGGAGCGCATCTCTTCTGGATAGACGAAGTAGGCGTCGATCTGCGGCCCTTCGAGTTCCGGTAGCACGCGCACAAGGTCGTTGGCGCCCTGGACCATGAACTCCGGCAGGGCGCCGAGCCCGACACCGTTCCGCACCGCGCGCATGATCGCGTAGACGTTGTTCACCGTCATCACCGGCCGGCGCAGCTTGCCGCTGTTCTGGCCCGTGCGCAGCAGCCAGTTCACATCCGGCACGGGCGGGCGCAGGTCGTCGCCGTAGACTACCACCCGGTGGTTGTCGATGTCTGCCGCGTCGTGGGGCATGCCGAAGCGCTTGATATAGCCCGGCGAGGCGTAGACGTGCATGTGCACGGTGAACAGGTGACGCTGGATCAGGTCGCCCTGGCGTGGCGGCGACAGGCGGATCGCCACGTCGGCCTCGCGCATCGACAGGTCGAGTTCCCGGTCCTCCAGCAGCATGTGCGTCTCGATCTCCGGGTAGACCTCGACGAAATCGCCCATGCGCGGCGCCAGCCAGGTCGACCCGAGCGCAACCGTGGTGGTGATCCGCAGCGGACCTTTCGGGCGGTCCTTGCTCTCGGTCAGCTGCGCTTCGGTCATGGCGAGCTTGCCGAACACCTCGTGCGCGGTGCGGTACAGCAACTCGCCCTGTTCGGTCAGGATCAGACCGCGTGCGTGTCGGTGGAACAGCGGGACGCGCAGCGACTCCTCAAGCGCCGAGATCTGCCGGCTGACCGCCGATTGGCTCAGGTTCAGGAGATCGCCCGCGTGGGTGAAGCTGCCCGCCTCGGCTACGGCGTGAAAGACGCGCAGCTTGTCCCAGTCCATGATCGACGGACTAGGCCCGACAGGGCCCTTGCTGCTGGTGCCCAGGATTTGGTTCATGACTGGTAGCTCATCTGTCCCAGCGCCTACTTCCCTGTTGTTGTCCAGAATGACGGCTGGCATTTGCCGCGTCATTCCGTGTTTTGTTATCCGACCGGCCGCAGCATATTGCACGGATCCTGGCCGATTATTCGCATTTTTAACTCAGAAACACTTGCGCGGCGAGAGTAAGCCGACGCCGTTGGGGTGCGCAACCAACGTGCCAGTGAGCGAACGGTGGCGCGCAAAGCCCCGGTTTCAGAGTGTCAGCGGTTTATTGCGCCGCCTCGCTCGGCGCGATCTCCTGCTCGGCCAGGAACTTTTCCGCCTCCAGCGCGGCCATGCAGCCCATGCCGGCGGCCGTGACCGCTTGACGGTAGACCTTGTCGCGCACGTCGCCGGCGGCAAAGACGCCTGGGATCTTGGTGGCAGTGGAATCCGGGGCGGTGAGGATATAGCCCTCGTCATCCATGTCGAGCTGGCCTCGGAACAGCTTGGTCGCCGGGTCGTGGCCGATCGCGATGAACACACCGGCGAGCGGCAGCTCGTAGCTCTCGCCGGTCTTGCGCGACTTCAGCCGTACGGCCGTTACGCCGGGCGGGTTCTGTTGCCCCAGGATCTCGTCGACCTCGTGCGACCAGGCAACGTCGATCTTCGGGTTGTTGAACAGGCGGGTCTGCAGCGTTTTGTCGGCGCGTAGCTCGTCGCGCCGGTGCACCAGCGTGACCTTGTTCGCGAAGTTGGTCAGGAACAGTGCTTCCTCGGCGGCCGTGTTGCCGCCGCCCACCACGGCCACTTCCTGCCCGCGGTAGAAGAAGCCATCGCAGGTCGCGCAGGCGGAAACGCCGGCGCCCATGAAGGTCGTCTCGCTCTCCAGCCCCAGCCAGCGGGCCTGCGCACCGGTCGCGATGATCAGCGAATCGCTCCAATAGACAGTGCCCGAATCGCTATCGCAGCGGAACGGCCGATGCGACAGGTCGACGTGGGTGATGATGTCCTGAATGATTTCGGTGCCGACGTTGCGGGCCTGCTGCTGCATCTGCTCCATCAGCCAAGGGCCCTGGATCGGATCGGCGAAACCGGGATAGTTCTCGACGTCGGTGGTGATCGACAGCTGACCGCCCGGCTCCAGCCCCTGGACCAGCACCGGCTTGAGGTTGGCCCGTGCGGCGTAGACGGCGGCGGTGTAGCCGGCCGGCCCGGAGCCGATGATCAGAACCTTGTGGTGGCGTTCGTCGGCCATGTCGGCGGCACTCCTTCGCGCTCTCGTCGTCGCGCGGCCGGGCATGGCGCGCGATGGGCAGTGATGGGCGGGGCGACTCGGCAGGCCCGAGATCGTCGGCCGCCCGATTGTCGTGGTGTCCGATGGAACTGCTAAGGTAAGGGTGCTGTTGCCCCGGCGCAACGCATCGCGGGCGATCGTCGCAACGCGGTGAGAAGTGGCGCGAACGGGATTGCCAGAGCGTGCTAGGCTGCCGCCCGCCCATGGCCGATAATGTTGATCTGCCCAGCCTCACCCAAGCCGATCCGGCGCGCCCGAAGCGCGAACCGGTCATCAAACGTGTCCTGCCGCGAACCCTGTTCGGGCGGGCGCTGCTGATCATGGTGACGCCGGTCATCGTCGTGCAGGCGATCAGCGCTTTCGTTTTCTTCGACCGCCACTACGACACCACCACCCAGCGGCTGGCGCAGGGGCTCGCCGGGCAGATCGCCGCCACGGTGGCAATGCTGGAGCGCGAGGACATCGGGCTCAGCCGTAACGAGGTGTTCAATCTGGCGCAGCGAACGATGTGGCTGTCGCTGTCGTTCGAGGAGGACAAGCGCCTGCCCGAGGACCTGCCGCCGCCGCAGAACACCATCCTGGACACGCGGCTGGTCGATGCGTTGCAGGAGCGCCTTGCCTATCCGTTCGCGATCGACACCTACACCCTGCCCGAGGATGTGCGGGTCTGGGTGGAGACCGACAACGGGTTGCTGCGCGTGGTGGTGTCGCGCAAGCGGCTGTTCTCCTCCACGACCTATCTGCTGGTTTTCTGGACGGTTGGCACCGCGGCTTTGCTGGTGCCAATCGCGCTGATCTTCATGCGCAATCAGGTCCGGCCGATTCGCCGGCTCGCGATCGCTGCCGAACGGTTCGGCAAGGGCCAGGATGTGCCGTCCTTTAAGCCGGAGGGGGCGCAGGAGGTGCGTCAGGCATCCAGCGCGTTCATCAAGATGCGCGAGCGCATCAAGCGCCAGATCCAGCAGCGCACCGAGATGCTGGCCGGCGTCAGCCACGACCTGCGGACCCCGCTCACCCGGATGAAGCTGCAGTTGGCGATGCTGGAAGGCACACCGGAGGCGGACTCCTTGAAGGAGGACGTCACCGAGATGGAGCGCATGATCGAGGGGTACCTCGCCTTCGCCCGCGGTGAGGGGACGGAAATGCCGGAGATCACCTCGATCGGCGATCTGGTGCGCGATGTCGTCGACCGGATCACGCGCGAGGCCGGGCATGTCGACCTACATATCGAGCACGACTGCGATCTGCCGCTCCGGCGCGAGGTGATGCGCCGGGCGATCGGCAACCTGGTGTCCAACGCCGTGCGCTATGGTGACGTCGTTTCCGTACGCGTGGGCCGACGCGGCAACACGGTCGAGGTCACGGTGGATGACGACGGCCCCGGCATCCCGCAGGAAAAGCGGGAGGAGGTGTTCCGCCCCTTCCACCGCCTGGATTCCTCGCGCAACCCGTTGACCGGCGGGACAGGCCTGGGTTTGACGATCGCGCGCGACGTGGTGCGGGGGCACGGCGGCGACCTGCTGTTGGAGCAGGCCCCCGGTGGCGGCCTGCGCGCCCGGGTGCAGCTGCCGGCGTAGGGTGTCTTCCCGGCGCATCCGGGGCGAACTGTTCGCCGCGTATCAGTGCGGCGGCGTCACGTCTTTCAGGTCGGCCGCTGGCGCCCGTTTCGCGAGTTCGCGCTTCAGCAGTTCGACGTTGCGGCGGTTCGCCTTGAAGCCGACGTCGAACAGGTCGCCGGCGACCGGAATACTGCCGACCAGCAGGTCGATGCCGACGTTGGCGGCCATGTGCGCGACCACATGGGGCGGCAGGCCGAGGTCCCAGGCGCGCACCGCTAGGTAGCCCGAAAGCGCGCCAGTCAGCGCGTCGCCGACGCCGGGGATCAGACCAATGATCCCGTCCAGCCCGAAGCGCACGCGCGTCCCCGGCACGCGGAAGATGTCGTCCAGAACCCGCGCCAGCGTCTCCAACCGGGCGATCTGGCGCTCTGTGGCTTCGCGGTCGGACGTTTCGGGACGGGTCACTCGGTTTTCAGCCTTGCGCGGTGCTTGTCCAGCCAGGCTTTCACTTTGCCGGCGGCACGGCGGGTTTCGTCCAGTGGTTGGACCGCCCGGCCGGCGAGTTGGCCATCGAACGGTCGGGCGATGCCAAGATCGCGTAGCTGGGCGTGGAACCGGTCGAACTTTGGCTTGCCGCCGGTCAGCGCCACCACCTGCACCGGCCGGCCCGTCGAGGCCGCCTCGCAGGCCATGGTCACGCTGTCCTCGCTGACAATGATCTCTTCCGCGTGGGCAAGGAAGCCGAAATAGGGGTTTTCCCCTTCGCTGACCCCGGCCTGGTAGAACACGTGCGGCATCTCGGCGAGCGCGGCCCGTAGATAGCCCGCGTTCTCCTCGCCGGTGCGCCGGCTGGTGGTGACCATAAAGCTGCACCCGGTACGCTCCTGCATCGCGGTGAGGTCCTGGGCCAGCTGCCGTGCGGTCTCGGGTGTCAGGCGATGGGCCTTGCTGTTGCCGCCGATCAGCACGGCGATGCGCGGCCGGGGCAGGTCGCGCACCAGGGGATGGAATTGCCGATAGGCTTCGTCCAGGCGCTTACGCGTCACCCGCGTGAGCGCGCCTACCACCGGAATCACAGTTGGGCCGGCGACGTCGTCGTGGCGCGGGGCGACCACCGCGTCGAACCCTGCCGGGTCAAGCGGTGGTGCCTGAACGAACACCGTAAAGGTTGTCCCGCTGCTGGCCTGGCGCACGGCGAGCGCCGGGGCGGCAGCTTTGCGGCCACTGGCGATCAGCACGTCCGGCCAGGGCGGGGCGAGCGTGTCGCCGCTGCGCGACAGCGCCGCGAGCGGACGCAGCCACAGCTTGGGCGGCAGCCAGCGCCAGGGCGCGCGCAGTTGAATGCGCTTGACCGTTGGTCGTAACCCCAGGGCTTCCGCCAGTCCGAGGCACTGGTTCTCGGTGCCGGCCATACCTTCTGTAACCACCCAGCAGGTGCGCGCCGGCGCGGTGGCAACGGGGGGCGGCCGTCGGCGCGCGGGCCGGCTGCTGGCGGGCGCGGTGCTTTCGGGGCTCGTGGTTGGCGGGGCGTTGTGGGGTGCGGACATGACGGGCGCGAGCGTGCATGCCCGGATGCCGGGTGACAAGCGCCATGGGCGCGATCTGCTCTTGGAACGCTGGCCGGCTTGCGAGTAATATCCTTTCGCAAAAGCCCCGTCCCATTGGAGGAATCGAATATGCGGCGCGTCAAGCTCGACCGGATCGACCTGCGGATCCTGCAAGATCTGCAGACCGACGGGCGAATTACCAATGTGGAGCTGGCGCGCCGGGCCGGAATTTCCGCGCCGCCGTGTCTGCGGCGTGTGCGCGCGCTGGAAGAAGCGGGCTATATCCGCGGCTTCCACGCCGATCTGGAGCCGATGCGCCTGGGCTACGAGGTCGTCTTTTTCGCCCTTGTGGGGCTGGATAGCCAAAGCGAATCGGTCTTGACCGATTTCGAGGAGCGCATGCGCGCCTGGGCCGAGGTGCGCGAGTGCAACATGTGCCGGGGGCCACACGACTTTCTGCTCAAACTCGTCGCGCGGAATACCGCACACGAGAACGAGCTGACAACCCAACTCACCAGTGCCCCGCACGTCGCCACCGTGCAGACCATCCAGGTCATTCGCACCAGCAAGCATGAGCCCGGCGTGCCCATCGAGGCCGAAGCGGCGCTGGCCGACGAGGAAACCTAAAGCCGCGTATCCTGCGGCCGCCAGGGGAGGGCGACGGCATTCGTTCCGGGGAGGGCGCTGCCATGCTTCCTCGCCGGAGAATCATGGCTGGAACAATGGCCGTGCACGATCACGACCTGGCGCTGGTGCCAGCGATCGCGACCTGTCTTGTTGAAGTCAGCGCGGGGATAACGCACGGGTAGGGGCAACCGTCTCTGATTTGGCCCTAGTCGCCGCCCGATTTACCGCCGCCGCCGGAGCGGTTGGAGACGGTGCGCACACCCTCTCCGCTGCGCCAGGCATGCGTGCTCTTGCACGCTTTGCAGATTCGCTCGCCGGCCCAAGCGCTCTCGAATTCTGTCTGGCAGCGCAGGCAGATGCGGATTTTCGGCGGAGCGGGTTCGTGTTCGGGAAAGTCGATATCGGTGCTCATGCCACTAGATATAGGTTACGCGAAGGGGATTTCCTGAAATTTCAGCTATTTTTAACATCTTTACCGGGTGACGGTGGCGAAAAAAGGGCGTGTCCTGCGCTACGTGCGTCAGGGCAGGGTAAAAAAACGCCCAGGCACGCTTATCGCGGCCTGGGCGCACTAAATCGAACTTAGTCTCGGATTCCCCAGCGAAGGGGCGGCCGAACAAGCAGGTCAGGAGAACCGATTCCCACGCCTTCAGATAAACAGGCGCGGATAACCGGCTCCGGGATCGGGTCTCCTACGTATCCAGGAAGCTGCGCAGCTTGCGCGAGCGGCTCGGGTGCTTGAGCTTGCGCAGCGCCTTGGCCTCGATCTGGCGGATACGCTCGCGCGTCACCGAGAACTGCTGGCCGACCTCTTCCAGCGTGTGGTCGGTGTTCATGCCGATGCCGAAGCGCATGCGCAGCACGCGTTCCTCGCGCGGGGTCAGGGAGGACAGGACCCGCGTGGTGGTTTCGCGCAGGTTGGACTGGATCGCCGCGTCGAGCGGGATCACCGCCTGCTTGTCCTCGATGAAGTCGCCCAGGTAGCTGTCCTCCTCGTCGCCGATCGGGGTCTCCAGCGAGATCGGCTCCTTGGCGATCTTGAGAACCTTGCGCACCTTCTCCAACGGCATCTCCAGACGATGCGCCAGTTCGTCCGGTGTCGGCTCGCGGCCGATCTCGTGCAGCATCATCCGGCTGGTGCGCACGAGCTTGTTGATCGTCTCGATCATGTGCACCGGGATGCGGATGGTGCGCGCCTGGTCCGCGATCGAGCGGGTGATCGCCTGGCGGATCCACCAGGTGGCATAGGTCGAGAACTTGTAGCCGCGCCGATACTCGAACTTGTCCACGGCCTTCATCAGGCCGATGTTGCCCTCCTGGATCAGGTCCAGGAACTGCAGGCCGCGGTTGGTGTACTTCTTGGCGATCGAGATCACCAGGCGCAGGTTCGCCTCGACCATTTCGGTCTTGGCGCGACTGGCTTCCTTCTCGCCCGACTGCACCGTCTTGACGATCCGTCGGAACTCGCCGATCGGCACGCCGGTTTCGTCCGCTACCTCGGCGATCTGGCCGCGGATGTCGCGGATTTCCCTCTCGTAGCGGGTGGAGAACTTCTGCCAGCCCTTGCCCTTCAACTGGCTGACATCGTCCAGCCAGGTCGGGTCGAGCTCGCGGCCGTAGTACTGGTTCAGGAACTGGCTGCGGTCGACGCCCGCCCGCTCGGCGTAGCGAAGTAGGCGCCCTTCGAGACCTACTAATTGCTTGTTCAGGGTGTACAACTGCTCGACGAGCTGTTCCAGGCGCGCATTGTTGAAGCGCACCGTCTTCATCAACTCGACCAGCTCGTGCTTCAGCCCCTCGTAGCGCTTCTCGGTCTCCTCGGGCACGTCTTCGCCCGTCTGCAGGTGTTGCAGACGGGTGTTCTGCACCTCGGCCAGCTTGTCGTAGGTCTCGGCGATCTGATCGAAGGTTTCGAGGACCTGGGGCAGGAGGGCTTCCTCCATCGCCGCGAGCGACAGGTTGCCCTCGTCCTCTTCCTCCTCCTCGTCGTCCTCGAGGCCGGAGATGATCTGCTTTTCGCCGTCGCCCTGCTCGTCCTCGCTTTCGGAGTCCTTGCTTTCGGCCTGCTGCTCGGACTTGTCCTCGCCGTTGGTCTGCTGCCCCTGGGCTGCGGTCTGTTCGGGCGCATCGCCGGTGGCGGCGCCGTTGGTAGCCGCCGGTTGCTCGCTCGTGCTGCTGGAATCCGCCTGGCGCTTGGCGATCGGATCGGTCGCGGAGGCACCCTGGCTCAGCCGCTGGTCCGCCGTGCCGCGCGCCATCGCACCCTCGGGCGCGGCGCCGCTGGCTGCGGCGCCGTCGGGCGTGCCGCCATAGGTCGCGTCCAGGTCGATGATGTCGCGCAACAGGATCTGGCCGTCCTTCAGCGCCTCGCGCCAGGACAGCAAGGCCTTGATGGTCAGCGGGCTTTCGCAGATGCCGCCGATCATCTTCTCGCGGCCGGCCTCGATGCGCTTGGCGATCGCGATCTCGCCCTCGCGCGACAGCAGTTCGACCGAGCCCATCTCGCGGAGGTACATGCGCACCGGATCGTCGGTGCGGCCAATGTCCTCGTCGTCGATGTTGCCGGCGCGGCTGCTGTCTTCCTCCTCGGCCTCGGCCGGCGCGCGCTCGCCCTGGTCGTCCTGCTCCTCGCTCTCGATCACCGAGATGCCCATCTCCGAGAGCATGGACATCGTGTCCTCGATTTGCTCGGAGGACACCTGATCCTGCGGCAAGACTTCGTTCAGCTCGTCATAGGTGACGTAGCCGCGCTCTTTGGCCTTGGTGAGCATCTTTTTGACGGCCGCGCTGGTGACATCCATCAGCGGCCCGTCACCACCCTCTTCCCGGGTCTGCTCGGCCTCGGTCTCGTTCGTTTTCGTCGCCATCGGCACCTCTGCCCCAATCAAAGACCCAAGCTGTCACCCTCGAACGCGGACAAGGACGCAAACTCCCGAACCTCTTGATCCGGAGCTTGCGCCCGCGTGACGCGCTGTCAGCCTCAGGACGATCCATCTGGACCCGGCCAGGGTCCGTTGTCGCGGTCCAGGTCGAGATCGACTGCCCGGCTGTCGTTCTCGTAGGCCGCTTTTCGTTTTGCTTCCAAGCGGGCCAGGCTTTCCTGATTCATGGATTCCGCCAAGCGCCGGCCCTCTTCAACCGCCTCATCTTTCGCCGAGCGATCGCGGTACAGGTTCAGCAGATGCCGCAAGCCCTGCCGGGCGTCCTGCACGCTCGCCCCGGGATCAGCGAACGGCCAAAGGCGATAGACCTCGCGACTCAAGGCCGTCTCTAACTGAGTCCCGTCCGGTACTTGGCGCAAGTGGCTGCAGATTTCAACGGTGTCAAGCTCTTGTCGCTCTAATGCGAGGTCTAAAAGACGCCGCCGCAGGATATCGGTGTCGCGGTAGGCCAGCGCGATTTCCGCCAGTTCCTCGGCGTTTTCCAACAGTGTAGCCGGGTGATTAACCAATGTGGCGATCAGCGCCTGCTCCTGGCGGTGCTGCAATTGGCTGATCGGCTGGCGTACCCCGAGGGCTGGCGACAGGTTGCGCTCGCGCCCCTGCGGCGCCCAGCGGCCGCCCCCCTTGCCGCCACGTTGATTGCGGCCCTTGCTGCGCTGGAAGCCGAAGGCCTGGTCGAAGCGCTGCAGCATGTCCTGTTTGTAGGCCTGGGCGACGTCCGGTTGCTCGATCCGTTTGACGTCGTCCATCAGGGCCTGGCGCAGCCCGGCGCGGCGCTCCGGTGTGTCCAGCGGCCGCCCCTCGACCTGCTTCATCCACAACAGTTCGGCCAGGGGCCGGCCGCTGTCGACGATCTTGCGGAAGGCCTGCGGGCCCTGCGTGCTGACCAGGCTGTCCGGATCCTCGCCTTGCGGTAGCAGCGCGAAGCGCAGCGAGAAGCCGGGCTTCAATTGGGGCAGGGCGCGGTCGATCAGGCGGTAGCCGGCGCGCCGGCCGGCGCTGTCGCCGTCCAGGCAGACCACCGGCTCGTCGGCCAGGCGCCAAAGCTCGGCGATCTGGTCTTCCGTGATGGCGGTCCCAAGCGGGGCGACGGCCGCGGGGAACCCCGCCTGGGCGAGGGCGATCACGTCCATGTAGCCCTCGGTCACGATCAATTCGCCGGTGTCCCGCGCGGCGCGTCGGGCGCGGGCTAGGTTGTAGAGCACGCGCCCCTTGTGGAACAGCTCGCTTTCCGGGGAGTTCAGGTACTTCGCCTTGGCTTCGCCCATCGTGCGGCCGCCGAAGGCGATGACGTGACCGCGCCGGTCGGTGATCGGGAAGATCACCCGGTCGAACAGGTAGTCGCGTGGCGCCCCGCCGTCTTCCGGCTGCTTGATCAGGCCGGCCGCGACCAACTGGTCGTCCCGGATGCCGCGCGCGTGCATCGCCTGGCGTAGCGCGCCGCGCTGGCCGGGCGCGTAGCCCAGGCGGAAGGCCTCCCGCGTCTCGGCATCGATGCCGCGGCCGGCGAGATAGTCGCGCGCGGCCTGCCCGTCCTTGCCGGCCAGCTGCTGCTCGTACCAGCGGCAAGCCTCCTCGACGACGTCGTAGAGGCTGCTGCGCCGCTCCTCGCGCTGGCGCTCCTGCGGGGTTGCCTTGGGCACTTCCAGCCCGGCCTCGGCGGCCAGCTTCTCGACGGCTTCCGGGAACGACAGCCCCTCCTGTTCGACCACGAACGAGATGACGTCGCCGTGCGCGCCGCAGCCGAAGCAGTGGTAGAAGCCCTTGTCCTCGCTGACCGTGAAGGAGGGCGTCTTCTCGTTATGGAAGGGGCACAGGCCGGTGTGCTCGCGCCCGCGCTTGGTCAGGCGCACCTTGCGCCCGACCACGTCGGCGATCGGCACCATGGACCGGATGCGGTCGAGGAATTCCTGCGGAAAGGCCATGCGACTCGGGACTCACCTTCCTTGCGAGTCCGTCAGCCTAACAGGCCGTGCGGCAAATGCCGCCCTGTGGAAAACGGGGAAGATGGGGGTAGAAGCCATCGTCGCGGCTAGGTCAACCGCTCCTTGGCGACCTTGCTGGCCTTGGCGAAGTCCATCTGGCCGGCGAAGTCGGTACGCAGACGGGTCATTACCGCGCCCATGTCCTTCACCGAATCCGCGCCCAGCGCCTCGATCGTGTCGTCGACGGCCTGCCGGGTTTCCGCGTCGTCCAACTGGCGGGGCAGGAAGCGCTGCAGCACCGTGATCTCCTGCTCTTCCTTTTCCGCCAGGTCGTCGCGGCCGGCGTCGGCATAGGTCTTCGCCGCGTCGTGCGACTGCCGGACCATTTTCTGCAGCATCTGCCGGATCTGGTCGTCGCTGATGCCGTCGGAGTTGCCCTCGCTGCGCGCGGCGATGTCGCGGTCTTTCAGGGCCGCCAGGATCAGCCGCAGCGTCGCCGCGGTCCGGGCGTCGCGCGCCCGCAGGGCTTGCTTCAACGCGTCGTTCAGGTCGGTGCGGAGCATGGCACTCAAGGCCTCATCACATGACAAGGCGCGGCCGGCGCGTTTGACGCCTGCCGGGCATTGCCGTAAACGAACACCGCCGTTCGCTCCCGGCGGTCAAGAACCCGCGTGGTCGCCTTCTTCAGGAAGCGACGGCAGCGGGTTTGCCGCCGCCGTATATAGGGAACGGCAATCCCCAAGCAACCCCGTGGGTGCCGGTCGGCGCCCCGGCTCGACACCGTTCCACAGCAGCGATACGTCCCGGCCATGACCGCTTCCACCGCGCCCGCGCCCGCCACGAGCTCCGGCCAGCCGACCGCGCACCGGCCCCGCTGGGCCGACGCCGCGCTGGTGCTGGCAGATGGCACCGTGCTGTGGGGGCGTGGTGTTGGCGCGACCGGCGAGGCGATCGGCGAGGTCTGCTTCAACACCTCGATGACCGGCTACCAGGAGATCGTGACCGATCCCTCCTACGCCGGACAGATCATCACCTTCACCTTCCCGCACATCGGCAACGTCGGCGCCAACCGGGAGGATCTGGAAACCCAGCAGGCGGCCTGCCGCGGCGTGGTGCTGCGCGCCGACATCACCGAGCCGTCCAACTGGCGCTCGGTCGAGCACCTGGACGCCTGGCTGAAGAAGCAGGGCGTGGTCGGCATCGCCGGCCTGGACACCCGCCGGCTGGCGCGGCGGGTCCGCGACGCTGGCGCGCCGCACGGCGTGATCGTGCATGCGCCCGACGAGGCGATCGATGCCGACGTCGCCCGCGCCCGCGCCGCCGAGTGGCCGGGCCTGGCGGGCATGGACCTCGCCAAGGAGGTCACCTGCCGGCAGCTCTACCAGTGGGAGGAGACCACCTGGACGCTGGAGAACGGCTACGGCCGGCTGGTCGATCCCAAGTACAAGGTCGTCGCGGTCGACTACGGCGCCAAGCGCAACATCCTGCGCAACCTGGCCAATTTGGGCTGTCAGGTGACGGTGGTGCCGGCGACCGCGAGCACCGAGGACATCCTGCGCCACCAGCCCGACGGCGTGTTCCTGTCCAACGGCCCCGGCGACCCGTCGGCGACCGGCGCGTACGCGGTGCCGGCGCTCAAGGGCGTGCTCGAGACGGGCGTGCCGACCTTCGGCATCTGCCTGGGCCACCAGATCCTGGCGCTGGCGCTGGGTGCCCGGACCGAGAAGATGCACCTGGGCCACCGCGGCGCCAACCATCCGGTCAAGGATCTGCAGACCGGCCGGGTGGAGATCACCAGCCAGAACCACGGCTTCAAGGTCATCCCGGAGACGCTGCCGGACAAGGTCACGCCCAGCCATCGGAGCCTGTTCGATGGTTCCAACGAGGGCCTGCGGGTGGAAGACCGGCCGATCTTCTCCGTCCAGTACCACCCGGAAGCCAGCCCGGGCCCCCACGACAGCCACTACCTGTTCCAGCGCTTCGTCGAGATGATCGACGCGCACAAGGGGCGCTAGCGCCGGCGCTTCGCGGATAAAGACCGAAGGCTGGAATCGAAGACTTAGACCAGAGTGCGCCCCGTTGGGCGTCGGCTCTGGCCCTCTGTGGCGCTGTGGTTCCCGCGGCACCGGCGCGGATGCATAGCCGGTCCCCGCGCAGGGGCTTCCCTCGTCCGCGCGTCCGTGGCACATACGCGCCCTAGCCGACAGACCCTGCCTGATCGATGCCCCGCGCGCCCGCCCGTCCCTGGGTGGTCGCCGCGCGCGGGGCCAAACGCGCGCGAAAGCCAGCCATGCCCAAACGCACCGACCTCACGTCCATCCTGATCATCGGCGCCGGCCCGATCATCATCGGCCAGGCCTGCGAGTTCGACTACTCCGGCGCGCAGGCCTGCAAGGCGCTGAAGGAGGAGGGTTACCGGGTGATCCTGGTGAACTCCAACCCGGCGACGATCATGACCGATCCGGGCCTTGCCGATGCCACCTACATCGAGCCGATCGAGCCCGAGGTCGTCGCCCGCATCCTGGAGCGCGAGCGCCCGGACGCGATTCTGCCGACGATGGGCGGGCAGACCGGCCTCAACACCGGCATCGCGCTGTGGCGCGACGGTACGCTGCAGCGCCTGGGCGTGGAGATGATTGGCGCCAACGCCGACGTGATCGAGAAGGCGGAGGACCGCTGGCGCTTCCGTTCGGCGATGGAGGAGATCGGCCTGAAGAGCCCGCGCGCCCGGATCGTGCGCTCCTACGAGGAGGCGATGGCCGCGCGCGAGTACGTCGGCGTTCCGGCGATCATCCGGCCGTCCTACACGCTGGGCGGCACCGGCGGCGGCATCGCCTACAACGACGACGAATACGAGGAGATCGTGCGCAACGGCCTGCGCCTGTCGCCGGTCAACGAGATCCTGATCGAGCAGTCGGTGCTCGGCTGGAAGGAATACGAGATGGAGGTCGTCCGCGACCACGCGGACAACTGCATCATCGTCTGCGCGATCGAGAACATCGATCCGATGGGCGTGCACACCGGCGACAGCGTCACGGTCGCGCCGACCCTGACGCTGACCGACAAGGAATACCAGGTGATGCGCGACGCCTCGCTCGCCTGCCTGCGCGAGATCGGCGTCGACACCGGCGGCTCCAACGTCCAGTTCGCGGTCAATCCCGAGACCGGCGAGCTGGTGGTGATCGAGATGAACCCGCGCGTCTCGCGCTCCAGCGCGCTCGCCTCCAAGGCGACCGGCTTCCCGATCGCCAAGGTCGCGGCCAAGCTCGCGGTCGGCTACACGCTGGACGAGCTGGATAACGACATCACCAAGGTGACGCCGGCCTCCTTCGAGCCGACGATCGACTACGTCGTCACCAAGATGCCGCGCTTCACCTTCGAGAAGTTCCCGGGTGCGCAGCCCTACCTGACCACCGCGATGAAGTCGGTGGGCGAGGCGATGTCGATCGGCCGGACCTTCCAGGAGAGCCTGCAGAAGGCGTTCCGCTCGATGGAGACCGGCCTGTCCGGCCTGAACGACGTGGCCATCCCGGACGCGCTGGACGCGCAGGGGCAGGTCGACAAGGACGCGGTGCGCGCGGCCCTGTCCAAGCCCGCGCCCGACCGGCTGCTGACGATCGCGCAGGCGTTCCGTCACGGCCTCAGCTTGCGCGAGGTGCAGAGCGCCTGCCAGTTCGACCCCTGGTTCCTGCGCGAGGTGCAGCAGATCGTCGAGGCCGAGGAAGGCGTTCGGCGCGACGGCCTGCCAAGCGACCGGCAGGCCTTCCTGCGGCTGAAGAAGATGGGCTTCTCCGACGCCCGCCTGGCCGAGCTGACCGGGCAGAGCGAGCCCGCGGTCTCGGCCGCGCGCCGGGAGATCGGCCTGCGCCCGGTCTACAAGCGCGTCGACACCTGCGCGGCCGAGTTCCCGTCGCCGACGCCCTACATGTACGGCTGCTACGAGGGCGACGACCTGGACGCGGCGGAGAACGAGGCCGAGCCCTCGGACCGGCAGAAGGTGATGATCCTGGGCGGCGGTCCGAACCGGATCGGCCAGGGCATCGAGTTCGACTACTGCTGCGTCCACGCCGCCTACGCGCTGGAGGCCGCCGGCTACGAGACCATCATGGTCAACTGCAACCCCGAGACGGTCTCGACCGACTACGACACCTCCGACCGCCTGTACTTCGAGCCGCTGACGGCCGAGGACGTCGCCGAGATCGCCCACGTCGAGCAGTCGAACGGCACACTGGTCGGCGCGATCGTGCAGTTCGGCGGGCAGACGCCGCTCAAGCTGGCCGCGGATCTGCAGGCCGCCGGCGTGCCGATCCTGGGCACCCCGCCGGATGCGATCGACCGGGCGGAGGACCGCCAGCGCTTCCAGGAACTGCTCAACATCCTGGACCTGAAGCAGCCGGCCAACGGTCTGGCGACCAGCGAGGACGGCGCGGTGCAGGAGGCCGCGCGGATCGGCTATCCGGTGCTGCTGCGCCCCTCCTACGTCCTCGGCGGCCGGGCGATGGAGATCGTCCACGACGAGGCCGACCTGAAGCGCTACATCCAGAACGCCGTTTCGGTCTCCGGCAAGAACCCGGTGTTGATCGACAGCTACCTGGCGGACGCGATCGAGGTCGACGTCGATGCGCTCAGCGACGGCAAGGAGGTGTTCGTCGCCGGCATCATGGAGCACATCGAGGAAGCCGGCATCCACTCCGGCGACAGCGCCTGCGCCCTGCCGCCGCACAGTCTGCCGCAGGAGACGCTGGACGAGCTGGAGCGCCAGTCCCGCCAGCTGGCCCTGGAGCTGGGCGTGGTCGGGTTGATGAACGTGCAGTTCGCCGTGCTCGACGGCACGGTCTACCTCTTGGAGGTCAACCCGCGCGCCAGCCGTACCGTGCCGTTCGTCGCCAAGGCCACCGGCGTGCCGGTCGCCAAGATCGCCGCCCGGCTGATGGCCGGCGCCAAGCTGGCGGAGTTCCAGTTGCAGCGCACCAAGCGCGACCATGTCGCGGTCAAGGAGGCGGTCTTCCCGTTCGCCCGCTTCCCCGGCGTCGACGTCATCCTGGGGCCGGAGATGCGCTCGACCGGCGAGGTCATGGGCCTGGACGGCGACTTCCCGCGCGCCTTCGCCAAGGCGCAGATCGGCGCCGGGGTCAAGCTGCCGGAAAGCGGCACGGTGTTCATCTCCGTCAAGGATGGCCACAAGCCGGCGATGGCCGAGCTGGGCCGCGACCTGCTGGCGATGGGCTACCAGCTGGTCGCCACGGCCGGCACGGCGGACCACCTGCGCGCCGCCGGCCTGAAGGTCGAGGAGGTCAAGAAGGTCCGCGAGGGCCGGCCGCACATCGTCGACAAGATGAAGTCGGGCGAAGTGCAGATGATCTTCAACACCACCGAGGACAAGAAAGCGATCGCCGATTCCTTCTCGCTGCGGCGTACCGCGCTGACCAATGCCATCCCCTATTACACCACGGTGGCCGGATGCCGCGCCGTGACCCAGGCGATCCAGGCGATGCGTGCGGGTCAGCTTGAAGTCGCCCCCTTGCAGGCGTATTTTGAGAGGTCGTTCTAGCACGCCAGTTCGCGCCCGGTCGCCGGTCCGCCGGCTTCGGGGTGCGGGCATGGGCGGTGGGTTTCATCTCCATTTCGCGGGGCGTCCGGATCGGGCGCCGCGGGACAGGGACCGGCGGCCGCGCGCGGTGGCCGGCGCAGGGCCCGGCTTGGGGACCTCCGGGCCGATAGCCGGGACCGGGCGGACGGGGATGCGACGCACGCGAACGTGACGAACGGGGACGTGACGAAACGGCCGCGCCCGGCACCTGGCGCCGGGGACGGGGGCGGCGGACGACCTGCGCCCGACGAGGGGGCGCCACCACATCCCGGCGACCACGGCACTGGCGCCCGACGCGGCCCGGCGGTTTCCGTCGCGGCCAACGGCGGGCGTGTCCATTCACCGACGACCAGACGCAGTCGAACGCGAGTATGCGAGCGAAATGAACAAGGTACCGATGACGGCGGAAGGCTATAACAAGCTCCACGAAGAGCTGAAGTACCTCCGCTCGACCGCACGCCCGGAGGTCATTCAGGCGATCGCCGAGGCGCGCGAGCACGGCGACCTGTCCGAGAACGCGGAATACCACGCCGCCCGCGACCGGCAGTCGTTCATCGAGGGGCGCGTGGCCGAGATCGAGGACATGCTCGCGCGCGCGGAGGTGATCGACGTCTCCAAGCTGTCCGGCGACACGGTGAAGTTCGGCGCCACCGTCACGGTCGCCGACGAGGACACCGACGAGGAGACCACCTACCAGATCGTCGGCGAGCACGAGGCCGATGTGAAGACCGGCCGCATCGCGGTCACGAGCCCGATCGCCCGCGCCCTGATCGGCAAGGCCAAGGGCGATTCGGTCGAGGTCGAGACCCCGCGCGGCCAGAAGTTCTACGAGATCGAACAGGTCGAGTTTAAGTAGGCCCAGGGTCGCTAGGCGGTCTCGTCACGCGGGCTCGCCACGTGGGCTCGCCACGTGGGCTCGCCAGACGGCCCCGCGCCCGCGCGTCCTGATCCCGCCCGTCCTGATCAAGCGTCCCCGGATCGCCAGGCCCGGTCCGGGGACGTTTTCGTGTCCGCGCCCGGGCGCGCCACGCGCGCGCAGTACGCCCGCGCCCGCTTTGCCAGGGCGCCTGCGCGGGCGCCATGCGGGGCCGCCCCATCGCCGGCACACAGCCCTCACAGCCCGGCCCCTTGGCGCCCCCGCGCCCGGGCGCCATACTCCGCCGCCAGTTAATTCCGACGCGCCCCGGACAGCCGGGCGCGCCCATACGCTGACGCCATCAAGGAGACGCCCGCCATGCCCCGCCTGCTCGCCGCCGCCCTGCTCCTCGGCCTGCTGAGCCTCAGCGCCTGCAACACGATGGAGGGCTTCGGCCAGGACCTGAGCAACCTCGGCAACGAGATCGAGGGCGAGGCGGAAGAGCACGACTAGCCTGTCCCTCTCGCGCGCAGCCCGCCCGCCCGTCCGCGCCAGCGGCCTTGTGATCCCCCCGGAGCACGATCAAACGCCCCGCAGCCGCCCGCCCCGGGTTGCGCGCGACCGCCCGTGTGCGCGATAAGCGGTGGGGCAGGGCGCATGCCCTGCGCACGTTTATCCCGGCCCTATTCCGGCCGGCACGTCAGGCGGGTTGCGACGGGCTGTCCCACCCGTCTCGCTTGACAATTGGGGGCCCGTAGTTCACCGCTCTAAAACTCTGTCATGCGCTGCACTGATCGCCAAGGTCGGCAAGATTCGTGTAGTGAAAATCCGGCGGTCCGAGGCCTCGCACGTGCAACCTCATACTTTAACATCACCTAGGTCCGGTTATTTTTCTGCTGTGGACACAACGAATCATAGAAGACAGTTGAATCAATAATCGGATCCTGCGAGGCTATAATTAGGCACCAACCCACTTCAAGTTTATCTTGAGAATGAGTTTGTAAAAAATATGCATTTAGGAAAAATCAAGATTCGGAATTTTCGGCGCTTGGCAAACGTAAATATTGATCTTGATCGGGATATATCTATCTTCGTAGGCGCAAATAATAGCGGTAAAACGTCGGTTGCCCATGCTATAAACTTTTTTGTAAACGCTTCCCGTGACCGCGTCAGTTTTCACGATATTAGTGCATGCCGTTGGAAGGATATCGACGCTTTTGAGGCTGAGGCCGGGGGTGCCTCACTGCCGGTGCTGTCGCTCGATCTGTGGTTCGTCGTCGAACAAGCCGATCTTCACCGTGTACTCGATCTGCTTCCTCGCCTCGAATGGGAGGGATCACAGGTCGGGGTTCGCATCGCTTTTGCGCCGCGCAACGAAGACGATACATTGGCACGTTTCAATGAACGACACCAAAAGGCGCAAGACGCTGTTGCGGATATGGAAACGCCCGAAGGCCAAGAGCCTTATATCGCGCCGCCGCGGTCGCTCCGTGAGTTTCTCGAAGGGGAATTGGGAAAAGAGTACGAGTTTAAGTATTTCGTCCTTGATGAAGCACAGTTCGACAATGATCTAGAGCCCAAAGATGATTATGAGCCGCAGGAATTGCTGCGTGAACAGGGGCGGACCGGCAAGGAGATCATTGGCTCCCTGCTCAAGGTCGACTTCCTCCATGCCCAACGGCATCTTTCGGATAGTGAAGGCGGTAGCCGTGCCGAGGAACTCTCCAGACACCTGAGCCGCTATTACCAGCGCAACCTGCAACGTCACGAGGAAGACCAGAAAGCGGTAAGAGCGCTGGCTGAGTCGGAGGCGCAGCTAAACGAGCACCTGCGTCAGGTGTTCGCCGACACGCTGGAGCGTCTCGCGCAATTGGGGTATCCGGGGCTGACCAACCCGCGCCTAATGATCAAGTCTGCGCTCAATCCGGCGACAGTGATGAACAGTCAGGACGGTGCACATGTTCACTATGCACTGAACGATGAGGGGTGACGCTTCCGGACAAGTATAACGGACTTGGCTTCAAAAACCTGATCTACATGGTCGTTGAGCTGCTCGATCTTCACGCGCAATGGGTCTCAACGGAAGAAAAGCGTCCGCCGATTCACTTGATCTTTGTCGAAGAGCCAGAAGCGCACCTTCATGCGCAACTGCAACAGGTGTTCGTCAATAAAGTCCGGGAAACCCTCGCAGAAAAAGACGATGCGCCAAATGGTTTCCACACACAAATCGCCCTATCAACGCATTCGCCGCACATTTCATATGAACGGGGCTTTCAGCCGATCCGCTACTTCCGGCGCGAGGGCGCCGGTACGCAGCAGGCATCGACAGTCCTGAACCTGTCGGCGTTCTACCAGAAAACCGGCAACCCAAGCCGGGATTTCCTGGAAAGATATTTGAAGCTTACACATTGCGACTTGTTCTTCGCCGATGCTGCAGTGCTCGTGGAGGGCAATGTCGAGCGGTTGATCATGCCGCAAATGATCGCGAAGACGGCGCCCGGCCTGCGGTCCTGCTACCTCAGTGTTCTGGAAATCGGTGGTGCTTACGCACACCTATTCCGCACGCTCATCGAGTTTCTTGGGATAACGACGCTGATCGTGACCGATTTGGATAGCGTGACTGCTCCTGTGGCGGCCTGCAAAGGGGAAGAGTTCGAACCGGCGGAGGCTAAAGATGACGAGGATGCCGCAGTCGGTAGGACCTGCACGCCGGAAACACCGGACTCCGTGACCTCAAACCAAATGCTTAAGCAGTGGCTTCCGAGAAGAATCAATATCGACGACTTGCTGGCCGCCGATGCCGCGGCCAAGACCATCCCGGGCGATGCAAACGGCTTGGGTTCTGTTCGTGTGACCTATCCGTACACGGTGAATCTGACGCAAGGCGACAAGCATTTTGAGTGTGCCGGTCGCACGCTCGAAGTTGCCTTCGCTTTCGACAATCTCGAATGGACCCAGGAATACGACAATCGGGATCTCAATTTGCGGGTCCACGCGCCGCAAAACCTCCAAGACCTTGCATTGAAGCTGCACAAAAGGGTGCACGGTTCGAACTACAAGAAGACGGATTTCGCCCTCGCATTACTCACCAAAGACCCTGATGACTGGACCGTCCCCCGCTATATTTCGGAGGGCCTGCAATGGCTCGAAGAAACACTCGGCGTTTCTGAGCAAAAGGACGATGAGTCCAAGGACGTTGCCAAATGACAAGTCGTATCGGGAAGCCCAATACAAAGACCGATACAGACCTTCACGAGCGGCTTGCCAGTGACGGTAACCGCCACTTTGTAATGGTAGCTGGTGCCGGATCGGGAAAGACAACATCGCTCGTAAAAGCATTGGCACAGATCGAGCGTACACAGGGAGCGTCGCTGCGGCGGAACGGGCAGCAGGTTGCTTGTATCACCTATACCGAAGTGGCCGTCGAGGAAATTCGTAGTGACGTGGGCAATGACGATCTTTTCCACGTTTCGACGATTCACAGCTTTCTCTGGAGCGTTATCAAGCCGTTCCAGAACAATCTTCGGGAGTGGGTAAAAGGCAGACTGCATGAGAAGACTGCAGAAGAGCAGGAAAAGATAGATAAGCCCAGAACAAGACAGGCGACGAAAACGCGTGCCGCCGAGAATATCGAGCGATATCGGATTCAGCTAGGCGAGATTGGTAATGTCAAGGGTTTTCGCTACGGCACCGGTAGTGATTACACTAATGGAGTCCTCGGCCACAGTGACATTCTGAGGATTGGCCCTGCATTCATCCATGACCATGCTTTAATGCGCAGTGTCTTGACTCAGCGCTTTCCCGTTATCTTTGTTGACGAAAGCCAGGATAGCGACCCTGCCTTTGTTGAGGCGCTGCGCCGCTTGGCGAGAGAAACGCCTCAAGGGTTTTGTCTCGGTTTCTTCGGTGATCCGGTCCAGAAAATCTATATGCAGGGGGCCGGTTCGATCGAGCACGAAGACGGATGGGAAACGCTGGAAAAGCCGGAGAATTTCAGGTGCCCGCAGGCTGTGCTGCGCGTAATCAACCGCATTAGGGCCGAAGATGACGGGTTGGAGCAAACGCGCGGACGCCACGAAAACGTCAACGGTGAAGATGTCCCTGTAGAGGGCACGGCACGGGTTTTGATCTTGCCCGCCGACGATCGACGACAAGAGCGGCTTGAAAACGCGCGCAGATGGCTTGCGCATCAGGACAGAGACCGCGGTTGGCTAGGAAGTGAAGACGAGGAAGCGCTACGGCTCCTTGTGCTGGTCCACCGTATGGCAGCTGCTCGGTTGGGATTTCCAAGCCTGTACAGCGCCCTCAACGACAAATCATCGGAAGATCTGAGTTCAGGCTTGATCGATGGCACTGCTTGGGTCGTTCGTCCTTTTCTCTCTTACGTTATGCCGGTCGCGCTCGCGCGTAAGGAGAAGCGCGAGTTCGAGATCATGCGGCTGCTCCGTACACATAGTCCTCGGTTCCAGCCCAAGGCCGTGGCCGGCGCAGATACTGCGGGGTTCTTGAATGCGCTGCAGAATGATATCGCCGAGCTGGTGGCAATGCTTGAACCCGGCAGTGGTGCGCGTATCGGCGATGTCGTAAATTTTTTGCAAGCAAACAACTTATTAGAGTTAGACGAGCGATATGGTGCGCTCATCCAGACCTTTGCCGAGTCCGAAGGACAGGTAACCGATCCGGCACCCGAGAATGCAACGCTGCGTTTCATGCAATGCGATGCGTCCGAATTGTGGGGCTACCTGAAATACATCGAAAAGCTCTCGCCCTTCGCCACACAGCAGGGCATCAAGGGGGCGGAATTCGAAAAGGTTCTCGTCGTGGTTGACGATCAAGAGAGTCGTTCGAACGCGTTCTCCTACGGCAAATATTTTGGCGTGACCCAGCTTTCCGACACGGATCAGGCTCACATCGATGCCGGACGGGATTCCGTGATCGGCCGAACGCTCCGATTATTCTATGTTTGCTGTTCGCGAGCGCTGTCTGATCTTGTCGTGATCATTTTTGCAGAAGATACAACGCGCATGCGAGATGCGATCACTAGGAAGGCGTTCTTCGAGCCGGACTGTGTCAGCATATTTGACGATTGATAAATTCGCTGCAAAAATAAATTATATGACTAATATATTGTGCGTACCGTTAACGACGACTTTTGGGCATTTGAGGCTGGCACTTCTATGCTGTTCTGCACAGTCGCCTGCTTCCGTGGTGTTTCCAGGGATAAGAAACGTCTTGGGCTTCGTTGGGCAAAGGCTCTGATGTGTCGTTTTGGGGCCGGAGTTGAAATCTACGGTCTTCAGGTTGATAGTTGGGGCCTTGAGGTCTTTAAAACCTTCGCCATGCCTCGTGGGTGACTGTGACGACTGAAACTGATATAGCCCACATGCCCACTTTTGCTGCTGGTCACCCAATGGCCACATATTACAGCGCGGGCATGCATAAAACGCTGAGTTTTCAGTATGAAGGGCCCGTAGTTCAGCGGTCAGAACGCACCGCTCATAACGGTGTTGTCCCAGGTTCGAATCCTGGCGGGCCCACCATGTTATCAAATCCGTACGTTCGGTGTTCTGGGCGGCTAAGGATATAAAGTAGTCGACGGAGCGCGTCTCAGCCGTCTTTTTCCAGAAGTGCGATTATCGGCCGAAAGACGCGATCGCGCCCGCCCCGCCCCTTGATCGCGCCGGCGATTCCGGCCACACGACGGCGTCATGGGTGTGCAGGGATCTTCGGGAGAGTACGACGTCCTCGTGCTGGGCGGCGGCGCGGCGGGGTTGATGTGTGCGCGCGTCGCCGGGCAGCGCGGCCGGCGCGTGGCGGTGGTCGAGCACATGCCCGAGGTGGGGAAGAAGATCCTGATCTCCGGCGGCGGGCGCTGCAACTTCACCAATCTGGAGATCGCCGCCGTCCACGCCTCCCTCTACAACCATTTCAACCACAACCGCCATCTGACCAGCCGGACGATGTTCAAGGCCAACCGATCAGCTGCTCTGGCTGAATGGCAGCAACTGACCGCCTGAATCCCTTCGCAAACCCGCCATACGGAGACCGGTTCGCATCCCCCTGACGGCACCGTTTGAGGGGATCAGGCCAACATCAGAGTCGAGTATGGATGCGGTATCCGGGCGCGTAAGTTAGCCGAACGGTTGTGACAGCGTCCGCCTTGTACCAGGTCGTTCGGTCGATCACGAACACGGGGACGCAGGGGTCTATGTGAAGGAGCGCGGCCTCGGCATCGCTGGCGGCTTGAGCCGAAAACGCGATGTCGCCGTGGGTATAGCTCGCGTGGGTCACCAGCCACTCGTTCGCGCTGATCCGCGTGAAGTCCGCCTTCGCCGCCATGGGCACGATCGCGAGATTGATCCAGCGGTCCTCGATCGCGAGCGGGCGCCCGTCCGCCGAATGCACCGAGAGCACGCGTTGCGTGGGGTCGTCGCGCCGCAGACCCATGGCCTCCCGGATCGCGCTCGGCGGCACGGCGTCCTCGCGTATCTTCAGGGCATAGCTGTAGGTCTGGCCGCGGGCCTCGACCTCCCGCCGGATGATTGGGATGTCCAGGGTAGCCTTGCCGCCCGGGTGCAGCGCCACGCGCGTGCCCGCCCGGCGACGCCGGTCCAGGATTCCCGCCTCCGCGAGCGCGCGCAGCGCCCGGTTGACGGTGCCGCGTGCACAGCCGAACTCGCGCGCCAATTCGTCTTCTCGCGGGATCGCGTCCCCGGGCTTCCATCGCCGTTCCCGGATCCGCTCGAGCACTTCCTCGTGCACAGCCTGCCAGCTGTTGAGGCGCCGCTCCCTATTCACGACGTTTCCCGGCTCATAGTTTGTCGCGTAACTGGACGATGGCGCTTGCGTAGGCCCGTTGGATCTCGTCCCGGTGAATGTGCCGACCCTGCCTGACCACGTGCCGTCCCCCCGTCCAGACGTCGCGCACGGCACGGTCGTCGCCCGCGAAGATATGCATGTCGAGCAGGCCATCCCCCGTGACTCCGGCCATGTCCGGGTGCCCTGTATCCAGGGCGACGAGATCAGCCCAGGCACCCGGTTGGATCGCGCCGGACTCGCGGCCCGCGGCCTGGGCGCCGCCGGCGCAGACCGCGTCGAATATATACCGACCCGTCGAGCGTTCGGGCGAGGCTAAGACCGCACGGTTCCGGTCTCGCAGCCTCTGAGAGTATTCCAGCGTGCGGAGCTCCTCGGCCAGGGAAATCCTGATGTTGGAATCCGACCCGACGGCGATCGCGCCGCCGGCTTCCGACCAGCGTGTTCCATCGAACGTGCCGTCGCCCAGGTTGGATTCCGTGATCGGGCATAAACCGGCGGTCGCGCCAGTGGCCGCCAGCGCCCGGGTTTCCTCCGGCGTCATCTGGGTGCAATGGATCAGACACCAGCGCGCCGAGACCTCGGCGTTGTCGAGCAGCCAGGCCACCGGACGTTGGCCGTGAGCGGCCTGGACCTCGTCGACCTCGGCTTGTTGTTCGGCCAAATGCATGTGCACCGGACCGTCTTCGGCGACCGCCACCGTGCGGGACAAGCCTTCGGGGTCGACCGCGCGCAGACTGTGCGGAGCGACCCCCAGGCGCGCGTCCGTTGGCAGTGCCCCCAGAGCCGCATGGCTTTCCGCGACCAGCCTTTCGAAGCGGTCCGGATCGTTGCCGAACCGACGCTGCCCGTCGGCCAGCGGCCGCCGGTCACAGCCGCCGAATTGGTAGTGCACCGGTAACAGGGTCAGGCCAATCCCGCTGGTGGCGGCAGCGGCGGCGATCCGTTCCGCCATCTCGGCTAGGTGGTCGTAGGGCGTGCCGTCGGGGCCGTGGTGCAGGTAGTGAAACTCGACGTTGGTGGCATAGCCGGCTTCCAGCATTTCCATCTGCACGAACGCGGCGATCGCTTCGACCTGATCGGGATCGAGTTGCCCCAGGAAGCGATACATCAACCGCCGCCAGGTCCAGAAGGAATCCTTGCCGCCCTCACCACGCGCCTCGCTCAGACCCGCCATGGCGCGCTGGAAGGCGTGGCTGTGCACGTTCGCGGGCGCGGGCAACAACAAGTCGACCGTGTGGGTGGCCGCGGCAGTGCGGTTGGTCTGGACGGCCGCGATACGACCGTCGGCGCCGATTTGGACGCACACGCCGCGGGCCCAGCCGCTCGGGAGAAGGGCATGATCCGCCCGAATGATGGTCATGGGCTCCTCGGTTGACAAGCCAATATGTGCATACATAATAGCACGAACGGCTTCCAACGAAGAAGATCATTTGTTTTTTGTTTATTTGGTAAGATGAATTGACGGAGGCGGTAGAGGTGGCGTCATTGATCTCGGCCAGTGGTTGCAGGGCGAACGTGAAGTAGAGTTGAGGAGAACTTGCGTAGAGTACGGGATCGTACGCCTGTTAACGGTCGATCGAGCGGGCCTGAAGGGGGCTGGGCGCACGATTCTAGGGATCCGTAAAGGAGAGGCACATCGGAAGGCCGCTTGTCTAAGGCGCGGGTATTCCAAGGCCGATCATCCGCCGATCATCCAGGGACGCGACGTAAGCAAGGGACTGACCTGCCATGCTTCTTCGAAATGCTCGGATCGCCACCATGCAGCCCGGCATGCGCTACGGGTTGATCGACGCCGGTGCGCTCGTCATCCGGGACGGGCGGGTCGCCTGGGTGGGCCAGGACGCGGATCTGCCCGCTGAATGGGCCGACACTGCGGCGGAGGACCTGGACGGGCGGCTGGTCACGCCCGGCCTGATCGACTGTCACACCCACATCGTTCACGGCGGCGACCGCGCCGGGGAGTTCGAGCGCCGGCTCGAGGGCGCAAGCTATCAAGACATCGCGCGCGCTGGCGGAGGCATCGCCTCCACCGTGCGGGCGACGCGGAAGGCTGACGAGAGCGACCTGCTGGCGGGCGCGCTTCGCTTCGCCGACGCGCTGATCGCCGAAGGTACCAGCGTGATCGAGGTGAAATCGGGCTATGGCCTCGACGTGGAGACGGAACTGCGCATGCTGCGCGCCGCCCGCGCGATCGAGGCCGCGCGACCGGTACGCGTGCGCACCAGCTTCCTCGGCGCGCACGCCGTGCCGCCGGAATACAAGGATAAGCCCGACCAATATATCGACGAAGTGTGTCTGCCGGCCCTTGATGCTGCCGCTGCGGAAGGTCTGGTCGACGCGGTCGACGGCTTTTGCGAGGGGATCGCGTTCGACAGCGATCAAATCGCGCGGGTATTCGACCGCGCTGCTGCTCACGGCCTTCCTGTGAAACTTCACGCCGAGCAGCTGTCGCACACCGGCGGTACCGCGCTTGCCGCGCGCTACGGCGCGCTTTCGGCCGATCACGTGGAACACGCCACGACCGATGACGCGCGGGCGCTCGCGGATGCGGGTAGCGTCGCCGTACTGATCCCTGGCGCGTTCTATACCCTGCACGAGACCCAGATGCCGCCGGTCGCGGCCTTTCGGGAGGTGGGGGTAGCGATGGCGCTTGCTAGCGACTGCAACCCGGGCTCCTCGCCCCTGGCATCGCTGCTAATGACGCTGAACATGGGCTGCACGCTCTTTCGCCTGACGCCCGCGGAGGCGCTGGCCGGCGTCACGCGAAACGCCGCCCGCGCGCTTGGGCTGAAAGACACTGGCGTAATCGCCCCCGGCATGCGCGCCGACCTCGCCGTGTGGGACGTCACGCAGCCGGCCGAGTTGGCCTACCGGATCGGGTTCAACCCGCTGCACCGCCGCATATTCCAGGGGCAGGCATGACCGTCACCCTCACCCCTGGCACGACGCGGATCGATTGCCTGGAGCGCATCTGGCGCGCGGGTGCCGCGGCGAGGCTCGATCGCGATGTCAAACCGGCGGTGGAAGCCGCGCGCGCGGTGGTGCAGCACGCCGCGACCGGCGAGGAGCCGGTTTACGGGGTGAACACCGGTTTCGGCAAGCTGGCGAGCGTGAAGATCGAACCCGGCGAGACGACCACCCTGCAGCGCAACCTGATCTTGTCCCACTGTTGCGGCGTGGGCGCGCCACTGGAGCCGGCCACGGTTCGGCTGATGATGGCGCTCAAGCTTCTGTCGTTGGGGCGCGGCGCCTCGGGCGTGGCGTGGTCGACGGTCGAGTTGATCGAGGAGATGCTGACCCACGGTGTCACGCCGGTGATCCCGGACCAGGGTTCCGTCGGCGCCTCTGGCGACCTGGCGCCGCTCGCGCACATGGCCGCCGTGATGATCGGCGAGGGCGAGGCCTGGCACGAGGGCAACCGCATGCCAGGCGCCCAGGCGCTGACCAATGCGGGCCTGACGCCGATCACGCTGGGGCCAAAGGAAGGGCTGGCGCTGATCAACGGCACGCAGTTCTCCACCGCCTGCGCGCTCGTTGGATTGTGGGAGGGGTGGCGCTGCGCCCAGGCCGCGGCGGTTACCGCCGCGTGTGCCACCGACGCGATCATGGGCTCGACCGCGCCGCTGCAGCCGGCCCTACACGCCCTGCGCGGCCACCCCGGTCAGATCGAGGCGGCGGCGACCCAGCGCGCTCTGATGGCCGGGAGCGAGATCCGCGAGAGCCATCGCGAGGGCGATGCCCGCGTGCAGGACCCTTACTGCATCCGCTGCCATGCGCAAGTGACGGGTGCCGTGCTCGACCTGCTGCGCGCGGCGGCGCGCACGCTGGAGACGGAAGCGAACGCGGCGACCGACAACCCTCTGGTCCTGGTCGACGCCGATCACCCGGGTGGCGGCAGAATCGTCTCCGGCGGCAACTTCCACGCCGAGCCTGTGGGCTTCGCCGCCGACCAGATCGCACTCGCGCTCGCCGAGATCGGCGCCATCGCGCAGCGTCGGGTGGCGCTGATGGTGGACCCGAACCTGAGTTGCGACCTGCCGCCGTTTCTGACCCCAGCGCCCGGGCTGAACTCCGGCCTGATGATCGCCGAGGTTACGACAGCCGCGCTAATGAGCGAGAACAAGCATCTCGCCAATCCCTGCACGACCGATAGCACGCCGACCTCGGCGAACCAGGAGGATCACGTCAGCATGGCGGCCCACGCCGCCCGGCGGTTGTCGCGGATGACCGCAAACCTCTCGACGATCCTTGGGGTCGAGGCGATCTGCGGTGCCCAGGGCATCGAGTTCCGGGCGCCCTTGCGGACAAGCGCGCGCTTGCAGGCCGCGGTGGCGCGGTTGCGCGTGGATGTACCCGCGATCGAGATGGACCGCTACATGGCGCCCGATCTGGAGGCCGCCGCCGCGCTGGTGCGCGATGGTGAGCTGGCGCGAGCGGCGGAGTTGGAGATGGCGTTGTGAGCGGCGGCACGGCCCCGCGCATGGTCGGGCGCGCGCGGAGCGCCGCGTGACCCCGGTCGAGGTGACACGCGGCGCGGGCCCGGTGGTGCTCGGCATGCCGCACACCGGCACGTACGTGCCAGGTGATATCTGGGACCGGCTGAACGACCGCGGCCGCGCGCTCACGGACACTGACTGGCACATCCACCAGCTATACGACGGACTGCTGGACGACGTCACCGTGGTGCGCGCCACTTTCCACCGTTACGTCGTCGACGCCAATCGCGATCCCCAGGGCCACAGTCTCTATCCCGGGCGCAACACGACCGGCTTGGTGCCGATGACGGACTTCGACGGTCGCGCGATCTGGCGCACGCCGCCGGACGACGCCGAGATCGCGGCGCGGCGCGATGCCTGGCACGCCCCCTACCACGCCGCGCTCGAGGCTGAACTCGCGCGCTTGCGGGACACCCATGGGGTCGCAGTGCTTTACGACTGCCATTCGATCCGCTCGGAGATCCCCTACCTGTTCGAGGGCACGTTGGCGGACTTCAACATCGGCACCAACGACGGCGCGACCTGCGCCCGGGAGATCGCCGCGACGGCCGAGGACGTTTGCACCGCGGCAACGGACTACACGACCACCGTCAACGGCCGCTTCAAGGGCGGCTGGACGACCCGGCATTACGGCCGCCCCACGGCGGGCTTGCACGCCATCCAGATGGAACTGGCACAGGCCACCTACATGCGCGAGTGCCCGCCCTGGACCTACCTGCCGGCGCGGGCCGAGGCCGTTCGCGCGCCGCTTGGCTGCCTGCTGGGCCGGCTCGACGCCCTGGCACGCGCGGGGCAGGGATTATCTTCGCCGGCCTTGGGCCGGCACGACCGAGGACAGCCGTCATGACCAATCCGCGTCATAATATGCGCGACATCTACCCCGACACCGGGCGCGAGATCAGCGCGAAAAGCTGGCTTACCGAGGCCCCGATCCGGATGCTGATGAACAACCTGCACCCGGACGTGGCCGAGAATCCGCACGAGCTGGTCGTCTACGGCGGCATCGGGCGGGCGGCGCGCACCTGGGACGACTTCGACCGCATCGTCGCCGCGCTCCGGCGGCTGGAAAGCGACCAGACGCTGTTAGTCCAGTCCGGCAAGCCGGTCGGCGTCTTCCGCACGCACACGGACGCGCCGCGCGTGCTGATCGCCAATTCCAACCTCGTGCCACGCTGGGCGACTTGGGATCATTTCAGCGAACTCGATCGCAAGGGGCTGATGATGTACGGCCAGATGACGGCCGGATCCTGGATATACATCGGCAGCCAGGGAATCGTTCAGGGCACCTACGAAACCTTCGTCGAAGCTGGGCGCCAGCATTACGGCGGCAAGCTCGCCGGACGCTGGATCCTGACCGCCGGCCTTGGCGGCATGGGCGGCGCGCAGCCGCTGGCGGCCGTGTTCGCCGGTGCTTGCTGCATGGCGGTCGAATGTGACCAGAGCCGCGCGGAGTTCCGCAAGCGCACGGGCTATGTCGATGAAATCGCGTACGACCTCAACACGGCGCTGGAGATGATCTGCCAATGGACGGCGGAGGGTCATGCGAAGTCCGTCGCGCTGATCGGCAACGCCGCCGACGTCTATCCTGAACTCGTCGCGCGCGGCGTGCATCCCGATATTGTTACCGACCAGACCAGTGCGCACGATCCCGTCCACGGCTATCTGCCCCAGGGTTGGAGCGTCGCCGAGTGGCGCGCGCGGCAGGAAACCGACCCCAAGGCGGTCGAGGCGGCGGCGCGGGCCAGCATGAAGACGCACGTGGCCGCGATGGTGGATTTCTGGAATGCGGGCGTGCCCACGCTGGACTACGGCAACAACATCCGTCAGGTCGCCCTGGACGAAGGGCTGGAGAACGCGTTCGCGTTCCCCGGCTTCGTGCCGGCGTATATCCGGCCGCTGTTCTGCCGTGGCGTGGGCCCGTTCCGCTGGTGCGCGCTGTCGGGCGATCCGGAGGATATTTATCGCACCGACGCCAAGGTAAAGGAGCTGATCGACGATCCCCACCTGCACACCTGGCTCGACATGGCGCGCGCGCGGATCAGCTTTCAGGGGCTGCCGGCGCGCATCTGCTGGGTGGGCCTTGGCTTACGGCACAAGCTTGGCCTGGCGTTCAACGAGATGGTGCGCAACGGGGAGCTGTCCGCGCCCGTGGTGATCGGGCGCGACCACTTGGATTCGGGCTCCGTCGCCTCCCCGAACCGGGAGACGGAAGGTATGCGCGATGGCTCCGACGCGGTCAGCGACTGGCCATTGTTGAACGCGCTGCTCAATTGCGCCAGCGGCGCGACATGGGTCAGCTTGCACCACGGCGGCGGTGTCGGCATGGGGTACTCGCAGCATTCGGGCATGGTGATCTGCTGCGACGGCACGTCGGAGGCCGATCGCCGGATCGCCAACGTGCTCTGGAACGATCCGGCGACCGGGGTCATGCGCCACGCCGATGCGGGCTACGACGCCGCGCTCGCCTGTGCGCGGGAGCACGGCCTGGACCTCCCCGGAATCCTGACGTGAGGGACGGCGCATCGCACCGCGACGGGCCGCCGCGCTGCGCTTCAACACGACGGACGGTCCCTGGACCGACCGAATCATCGAACTCGGCCCTAGAACCGGCGGACAAACAAAGAACATATTCCTCGCCAAGAAACAGTGGAGTGCTCACGATGAAGAGACGTGACTTTATCAAGACCGGCGCCGTCGGTGCGGCGGCCACTACGTTCGCAGCGCCCGCCATCGCCCAGGACAAGCGACAATGGACGATGGTCACGGCCTGGCCGAAGAACCTTCCCGGACCGGGCGTGGCCGCGCAGACCCTGGCTGACCGGATCACCACGCTGTCGGGCGGTCGTCTCGAGGTGAAGCTGTACGCCGCCGGCGAGATCGTACCGGGGCCCGGCGTGTTTGATGCCGTCTCCGAGGGTACAGCCGACCTGTATCACGCGGTGCCCGCATACTGGGGTTCGAAGTCGAAGGGCATCCTGCTATTCGGCTCCCAACCCTTCGGCTTGCGCGCCGACGAGCAGGTCGGCTGGATGATCCACGGCGGCGGCCAGGAACTGTACGACGAAATGTACGGCCGGTTCGGCGTCAAACCGTTCCTGTGCGGAAACTCGGGCCCGCAGTGGTTCGGTTGGTTCCGCGAGGAGATCAAGTCGGCCGACGATCTCAAGGGCATGAAGTACCGCTCGACCGGTCTGGCCTCGGAGATGTGCAGCGAACTGGGCATGGCGGTGCAGGCGATGTCCGGGTCGAAGATGTTCCAGGCGTTGCAATCGGGCGCGCTGGACGCGGGCGAGTTTATCGGGCCATGGACGGATGCCGCGCTCGGCTTCCATCAGATCGCCAAGAACTATTACTGGCCGGGGGTAGGCGAGCCGTCGTCGGCGGAGGAGTGCGGCGTCAACCTTGCGGCCTACGAGGAGCTCCCCGAGGATCTGAAGCAGGTGGTCAAGACGGCCTGCGACGCCCTCTACAACGACGTCTGGACCGAGTACGAGACCAAGCACGCCCGGGCGCTCACCAAGCTCGTCGAGGAGGAGGGCGTCATGCCGCGCAAGCTTCCCGACGACGTCGTGAACGAACTGGGCAAGGCAGCCGAGACGGTGATCGGCACGCTGCGCGAGGACGACGACGAACTGGTCCGCCGGATCGCGGAGAGCTTCGTCGCCTATCGTGACTCGATCGGTCGCTACATGGTCTACGCCGACAACGGGCAGATGAACGCCCGCGCCCGCGTGCTGGGCTACTGACGGTTGCTCGGCCCGGCGCATCGCGCCGGGCCGATGCCGTTACAGCGCCGGCCGCGCGCGGCGGACGTCTATCGTAGGGGGAGGGGCCTTGGAGTGCATCGCTGACTGGCTGGATACCGTCAACCGCCACACCGGCCGTGTGATCCGGTGGCTCGCTTTGGTCATGGTGCTGGTTCAGTTCGGTATCGTGCTGCTGCGCTACGTTTACGGAGTCAGCTGGATCGCCCTTAATGAGAGCGTGCTCTACATGCACGCGACTTTGTTGATGTTGGGCGCCGGGTACACCTTGATGGTTGATGGCCACGTGCGCGTGGACATCCTGCAGGCAAAAGCGGGCGCCCGCGGCAAGGCGCGGATCGATCTGTTCGGACACATCGTGTTTCTGATCCCGACGATGCTTGCCTTGCTTTACTGGTCCTGGCCGTCGGTAACCAAGGCGTGGGCGATCCTGGAGGGGCCGATCTCGGTCGGTGGCATCCCGGGCGTGTTCCTGCTGAAGTCGCTGATTCCGGCGTTCTGCGTGCTGCTGATCGTCCAATCCCTCGCCTGTCTGTTGCGTAATATCCTGACGCTCAGGTCCGGGGGCACACGCTGATGGTCGAATACATGGACCTGATGATGGTGGCGGTGCTGATGGCCGCGATCCTTCTCGGCTTCCCCGTCTCGTTCGCGATCGGCGGCACGGCGATCATTTTCGCCTACGCTGGCTGGGCAACCGGGGTGATGGACATCGGGCTGCTGGGCGCGCTCAGCCAGCGCATCTTCGGAGTTTTCACCAATGACGTGCTGGTCGCCATCCCGCTGTTCGTGGCGATGGGGGTGATCCTCGAACGATCGCGGATCGCTGAAGACCTTCTCGACACGATGGGTCGGCTTTTCGGCCAGCTGCGCGGCGGGTTGGGCATCTCGGTGATTCTGGTGGGCGCGCTGCTGGCTGCGTCCACGGGGATCGTGGGCGCCACGGTAATCGCCATGGGGCTGATCGCGCTGCCCACCATGCTGCGCACTGGCTACAATCCGAGGCTGGCCTCCGGTGTGGTCTGCACGGCGGGGACGCTCGGCCAGATCATTCCGCCATCCACGCTTCTCATCATCCTGTCGGACGTGATGTCGTCGGCCTATCAGCAGGCTCAGTACGAGCAGGGTAAGTTCAGCGTCGAGACGATCTCCGTGGGCCAGATCTTCGCGGGCGCGCTGGTGCCGGGGCTGTCGCTGGTGACGATCTACATCCTCTACGTCCTGGCAAGGGGCTGGCTGCGCCCTCAGGACATGCCGCCCGCGCCCACACCCGAGGGCCGGCCGGGACTGCGCACGGTGTCCAGCGCCGTGATCCCGCCCGTGCTCCTGATCGTGGCCGTGTTGGGCGCGATCCTTGGCGGTGTTGCAACGCCGACCGAGGCGGCATCGGTGGGCGCGGTGGGCGCGATCCTGATGGCCGGTGCGCGCCAGGGGGTGGACAAGCGGATCATCCTGGCGGGCGCGGGCGGCTTCCTGGTCTTGGCTGTGGCCGCGGGACTGACGCCGGTCCGCTTGCAGCGCAGCGACGCGGGCCTGGCCGAGTGGACTGTGGCGGTAACCTATGGGGCGCTCGCGCTGATCGGTGTCGTCGCGCTCGCTATGGCGCTGTACAGGCTGTTCTGGCGCGACCTGCTCGCGAGCGCGCTCACCACGACGATGACGGTCACCGCAATGATCTTCGGGACCATCCTCATGGCCAGCGTTTTCAGCCTCGTCTTCGTCGGCCTGGGCGGCGGGGCACGGGTGGAGGCGATACTGGAGGCCATGCCCGGGGGACCGACCGGCGCGCTGATCTTCTCCATGGCGTTGATATTCGTGCTTGGGTTCTTCCTCGACTTCGTCGAGATCACCGTGATCTTGCTGCCACTTGTCGCGCCGGTTTTGATCCTGATGGGCCACGATCCTGTGTGGCTGGCGATCCTGATCGCGATCAACCTACAGACCTCGTTTTTGACCCCGCCTTTCGGGTTTTCCCTGTTCTACCTGCGCGGCGCCGCGCCGCCCGAGATCACCACCGGGCAGATCTACGCCGGAGTGGCGCCGTTCATTCTGTTGCAGCTCGTCGGGATCACCCTGATCTGGGCCTTGCCAAGCCTGGCTACGTGGCTCCCGGGAATGGTCTTTTGAGCCGATCGTCAAGACTGAGAACCGGTGCCTGATTGGAAAAGTTCAACTCAAAATGGTCCGATTCTTTGGGAGCAGATCAACCTATTTCGCCGGTTCAGGCTATTGCGAACCTTAATTCATCCCGCTCTAATGGACACGAAGCCGGGCGCGGCCAGCCGAGTTCCACAGCCAAGCAGCCGTACGTCTTGTCGGCGAAGTTTTGTTCGAAGGGCTCAAGGGGACGTGTCCAACGTCAGCATATATCCGACACCGTATACGGTCGCGATTTGCATGCCCGATCTCCGCAAACGCCGCCGGACGCGCGACACGAGCACATCGACCGTTCTGTCGCCATAGACCCACTCTCGCCCGCCGATGGCCTTGCTGAGCCGCATGCGATCCAGAGCCTGGTCGAAATTTTCAACCAGGCTGACCAGAAGACGCGTCTCCGCGGGAGAGAGGACTTCGACCCGGTCCCCGACCCAGAGACGCCGCGTCGTTCTATTCAAGCGAAGAGCGTCTCCTACGGCGACGACGGCCTCCTCGGACCGGTCGCGCCGGGCCGCCAAATGCTTGTCGATCCGCGCTCTTAGAACAGCCGGTTCGACGGGCTTGCAGATGTAGTCCATCGCGCCCATGCCCAAGCCCAGCACTTGGTCATTGGCCGTATCCAAACTCGACAAGACGATGAACGGTGACTTGGCTTCCTGTTGGATGGTCTGCGCGAGGAGCAAGCCGTCGGTATCCGGCAGCCGACGATCCAGGATCACCAGATCGAAATGTCCCGAACCCAAAGCTTTTCGCGCGCCGGTCCCATCGACCGCGCATTCGAAATGATGCCCCATCTGGCTGACGACGTCTTCCACCATCACCTGAATCAGGACGTCGTCGTCGATCAAAAGGATTTCGGCCGGATGGCTCACAGTTGAAACCTCTCGAGATCGTCTGCCCAATGCTCAGGGAGCTTGCAGGCGGCTAAAGCTTGGCGCGCATCGATACGCGCTTGCGCGGAATATGAGGGGTCCGTGTGCGAGATTTCGATATAGCGAAGCCGTTCGACGATCTTCTGCAAGCCGAAGATCGTGGCACCGCTCACAAGCTTGTGGGCGAGCTTTGCAATCTCTTCCTCCTTATCCTCGGCGTTCGTGTCGTTGAGGAGCGCCAGGAACGCCGCCCAGCTTTCGCCAAACGCCTCGGTCATGCGCCGCTGTGCTCTGGGCGACAGGTCTGCGAGCATGTGGAGCGACGTTGTTGTACGTGTCACGCCGGTTCGCAATGCCTGGGCCAAAGCATCGACGCCGAGAGGTTTTTCGAGAAGCGCGGTGAAAAGTTTCGCATCTTCCGGCGCCTGGCGGACTCTGCCGACATCGGCGCTGAGAAGAAAGATTGGCGTGTCCGCATGGGCGGTTCTTTGCCGTAGCATGCGCGCCAGATCGACGCCCCTGCCATCGGGCAGTTGATAATCGATGATGAAGATGTCGTAGGAATCGGGCGTTGCCAAGCGCAAGGCATGAGCCTGGTCGATGGTCTGCGCGTGGTCGACCGAAAATCCCAGCCGCTCGAGCATGGCGACAGTAACCAACACATTGATCGGGTCGTCGTCGACGACGAGACAGGTCATGTTGGAGAGGTCACGCCGTATCGGTTCGACAGCATCCTGCTCGGCTTCCACGGGGGTAAAGGGGAGTTTCACGACGATCGACGTGCCTTCGTCGCTGTTCGGCACGCTGATAGCACCGCCAAGAGCCAAGATCATCCGCTGCGCGATCGCCAATCCGAGGCCCGATCCGTTCCGTTCCGTGGTGCGAGGACGAAGATTGTCCGGCGGACTGGCAAGCATGTCGCGAATGTCTTCGGGCAGGCCGGAACCATGATCAGTAATGAGAATGACGAGTGCGGACCCGTCGAACCCGAGGTCGACGGCGACGCCGCGTCCGTCATCGTAACGCAAGGCGTTCTGGATGATGTTGCTGAGCACCTGCTGTGCCATCGACCAGTCCAATCGGACCTTGCGCGGCACATTGGGCGCGATCGTCAGGTTCAAGGGCACGCCTTGCTGGCGCGCGATGATCTGCTTGGTGTGAACGAGGTCCCTGACCGCCTCGTGCAGCGCCACGTTTTCGGGGCGCGGCTGGGGCGCTTGATGTTCGAATCGCGAAAAGCTGAGGACGTTCTCCAGTGTCTCACTCAAGGAGCGGGCCGAGCTATCCAACAGATCGAGCAGCTTTTCAAAATCGCCGGGCGTAGCGTCCTTCATCAAATTTGCCGCGCCAAGTACGCTGTGGAGGGGGACGCGGATCTCGTGCGACATGGCGGCGAGAAAGAGCGACATCGTATGCTCAGCCTGGCGCGCAGCCTCGACAGCATTGGAGTGCTCGGTCACGTCGTGCATCAGGATGATCCGCCAGCGCTCGATTTTGTCGACGACGTCCTCGACCACACGCAGCCGAATATCGAATGCCCGGCTGCCGCGCGAGGTCTGGAGCCAGACGGCATCCCAGTGACTGCCTTTGGTGCCGAGGACCTCGTCGACGATCGCCTGAAGTTCGATACGGTGCGGCTGCAAGGCCAAGCGGTAGGTCAGCGCACCGGCTTCCGATAAATCCAGGAAAACCTGCATTGCGGCCCTGTTGGCGGTGACGAGCTTTCCATCGTTGGAGGCAATGAAAACCGGGTCCCGTAGGCTTTCCAGCGCCGCGAAATACTGGTCGCGCTCCTGAGTCAGACGTCGCAGACGCTCACCCAGGACCGCGTCCTCAGAACCGCCCTCAGCCCAGGGAGCGAGCATCGCCAGCTCGGCTTCATCGAAGAAATCGTCGAGCCGCGTCAGGAACGCGTCGGGATTGCGCAAGGGCGGCTCACGGTCGGTCGACACCGCCAACACGGCTGCGAAATGCTTCAGATAAACCCGGCGATAGAGCTTGAAGAGGCCGTTGTGCAGTTCAAGCGACACGCCGCCGGCGCGATGTCTCCGCGCGAGCTCGCGCAGCCTGTCGAAGCATGCATCGCCGCGATAGTCGTGTAGTCCGTTGAGGCCGGCGTGCCGCCAGGGATCGGAGAGATACGCCGCCAAGCAGGCATTGAGCCGTTCGGCGGCCTCGGTCCAGGCGCCGCGCAGCGAGCTGGTTCGATCAGCGTAGCCCTTTTGCACCGCGAGGCGGATGGTTTCGTCGACCAGGGCCGGACAGGCCTCCTGAAACAGTAGGATCAGCCGGTCGGCTGGCCAGGTTACGAACGGGGATGTTTCGGGCCGATTCGGCATTCGCTTGATCCATAGGTTGGCTGTGCTCAGCCGTGTGGCCTCCTATTGCGCGCCGCACCGTTTACATTTCGATTACGTGTTTTCACAAGCGCATAGCCTTTTGCGCTCTCAAAAGCGCTAGAAACCACCTCACGTCGGGTACCGACGACGCCAATGGAGGTAGGTAATGGCGCTGAAGCGCAAGACATTGTATAGGCTCGCGGGCGGCACGGCGCTTCTCGGCGTGCTTGGCTTCGTCGTTCTGACCAGCCCGTGGACATGGTCGTTGACCCATCCCGGACGCGATCTGCCCAACCTGACAGGCGCCGATCTCGACCGCGGTCGCATTATTTTTCTGGCGTCCGACTGCGCCACCTGCCACGCGACGCCAAACCAGGACGACGATACTGTGCTTGGTGGCGGTCGCGTGCTCGACACCGCGTTCGGCAAGTTTCACATCCCGAACATTTCGCCCGACAAGGCGCATGGGATCGGCGAATGGACGCTGGCCGAGTTCGATCGGGCGCTCCGCGAAGGCGTGGGTCCGGGGGGGCTGTGGCCGGAGGGAGAAAATCTGTATCCGGCATTTCCCTACACGTCTTATCAGCGCCTGACGGGCGAGGATGTCCGCGACCTGTACGCCTACATGATGACATTGCCGGCCGAGGACGATGTCGTCCCGGATCACGAATTGAAGTTTCCATACAATCTTCGCCGCGGCATCGGCGTTTGGCGTCTGGCGTTTCTCGATGGCAAACGAGGCGAGGAGCGTCCCGTTCCCGAAGATGTTGACGCTGCCCAATTCAAGCGCGGTGAATATCTCGTCGAAGGCCCTGCACATTGCGCCGAGTGCCACTCGCCGCGCACGTTCATGGGCAATGTGATCGAAGACGAGCGCTACGCTGGCGGACCCAATCCCGAAGGAACCGGGTACTTTCCGAACATCACGCCGGACGAGACCGGTATCGGTTACTGGTCGACCGCCTCGATCGCCAACTATCTGCATACCGGCATAAGCCCGATCGGTCGCACGGCCGATGGCGATATGGCTCAGGTGATCGAAAACACCTCGCGCCTGCCATTCGAAGACGTCCAAGCGATGGCCGTCTATCTGAAGAATGTTCCCGCCGTCGATAAGCCTGCCCCCGGCATGCCCGAGCCAAACATGACCGAAAAGGTGGTCATGCTGGAAAACGCGGTGCGGGCTGACCCCAAACTTCCGACCTCGGCGCCTTCGACGATCGAGCAGGGAGGCGATGCCACCGTCATCGGGACCAAGACAGTCTGGCTCGACGAAGCCGATGTCGGCGGTTCTTCGCCAGAACACGGCAAGCTGCTGGGCGGCGCCTCGGTGCACATCGAGCATAAGGACGGCAATAAGGTCGAACTCGTGCTGAAGGGCTGGCAGAAGGAGGGGGCATCCTCGGTCGTCTATCAATCCAAGGGACACCGGGTGATGACGGCTATCCTCGACGAGGCGGCTGCGAGCACGGTTCAAAAGGGATCAACTGAAACCGATCCCGATACCGGCCAGTCCTGGGCGCCCATCCAGATCTCCTTGTGGTCGGACGACACCGATCTCAACACCGACCGTGGCGACGTCTGGGCGTATAGCCAGGCGACGTTCGAAAAGACCTGCTCGGCATGCCACGTCCTGCCTCAGAAGCGTCATTTCACAGCCAACCAGTGGATCGGCACTTTGAAGTCGATGCGGCGGTTCACATCCTTCACCGACGATCAGTACCGCCTGATCCTGGCCTATCTGCAGAACCATTCGAAAGACCTGAACAAGGGCCAGGAGGTGAGTGATCATGAGTGACACGACCTGGCTGGATCCCGACTGCGATGCGGCAGAGCTGGCATTCGTGGCGGAGTGGCTGGCCGAGCAGTTCCTGACGCCGCCCGAAACGGATCGGGTCCAGGCCATGCGGACGCTGCAAGGACAGGTCGCCCTGCATTCGATCGGCGAGTTTGTAGATCAGGGAAGGGCGTCGGACGCAATCTGCCGCTGTCTCGCCGCGGATACGGTGGCTAATGTGACGGTGGCACTCCAGCGCCGGCATACGGCCTTGTTCACGGGGATCTTCCGCCATCGCGCGATCTCGCCCTATGCGAGCGTCTGGGATGGCACGGGACGGCTATACGGGCCGGCAGTCGGACGTATGCGGGCCTTGATGCGCAACCTCGATGTCCATTTGGACGCCAGCTGTACAGAACCCGCTGATCATCTGAGTATCGAGCTCGTGCTCCTCGCCGAAGCGTTGCGGGAGGAGCGAGCGGATTGCCTTGAAGCCCTGTCTGTCGAATTGCGCAGCTGGACCGGACCTTTCATCGCCGCACTCACCCGGGTCGACGGCGATGGCTTCTACGGCAGTCTTGCACGGCTCTTGAACGGGTTCCTGGACAAATTGCCCCTTGATCAGACGGCGACGCTCGCCAAGACCGCGGCGGATCAGGCTGCGAGTGGCCGAAAGGACAGACTATGACCAAGACATACAAGAATACGTCGGACGATCTGACGCTTTCCAAACGCGACTTTCTGAAGGGCGCGGGCGCGGCCGCGGCGCTGGGATTCACCGGTCTGCCGCTGCTGTCGCGCGGAGCGCTCGCCCAGACGGCGCGAAAGAGTATTCTGTCTGGTTGCCACTGGGGCGTATTCTACGGCCTGGTCGACGATGGCCGTGCCGTGGAATTCAAGCCATGGGAAGGCGATCCGGCTCCCTCGCCGCAGCTTCCCGGTATCAGGGACTCGATCTACTCGGAGTCGCGCATCCGTTATCCGATGGTGCGCCGGGCTTGGTTAGAACAAGGACCCGGGGCCGATCTTGACGGGCGCGGATCCGGCGATTTCGTCCGTGTCAGCTGGGACAAGGCCATCGAACTCGTCGCAAATGAACTCGTTCGTGTGCGCGAAAAATACGGCCAGCAGGCGGTGTTTGCCGGTTCCTATGGTTGGAAGAGCCCCGGCAAGCTCCACAACTGCCAGACCCTGCTACGCCGGATGATGAATCTCACCGGCAGCTATACCAACAGTTCCGGCGATTATTCCACAGGCGCGGCACAGGTCATTCTGCCCTACGTCTCCGGTTCGATCGAAGTGTACGAACAGTGCACGACCTGGAAGAACCTGTCCGAAAACTGCGAACTGATGGTGTTCTGGGGCTGTAATCCGCTGAACAACTCGCAGATCTCCTGGCAGGTTGCCGATCATGGTGCCTGGCCCGGTGTCGAAATGCTGAAGAAGAGTGGTGCCAAGGTTCTTTGCATCGACCCTGTTCGCACCGAGACCTGTAAGGCACTCAATGGCGAGTGGATCGCCCCGCGTCCCCATACCGACGTGGCGATGATGCTCGGCATCGCGCACACGCTTTACGAAGAAAATCTGCACGACGAGGACTTTCTCGATCGCTATACGACAGGGTTCGACAAGTTCCTGCCCTACCTTAGGGGCACAAGCGACGGCACGCCGAAGTCCGCCGATTGGGCAGAGCAGATCTGCGGAGTCCCTGCCGATCAGTTGCGTGACCTCGCCCGTCGCTTCGCCAAGAACCGCACTATGCTGGCGCTGGGGTATTCCACACAGCGCCAGCATCATGGCGAGCAGATCCATTGGATGCTGATCACGCTCGCCTCAATGCTCGGTCAGATCGGCCTGCCCGGCGGCGGCTACGGCCTCAGCTATCACTACTCTTCGGGTGGTTCGCCTACCCATACGACCCCGATCCTCAAGGCCATCGACGATGCGTCCGGGCAGAAGAGCGAAGGCGCGGCCTGGCTGGCCCAAAGTGGCAGTCTGTCGATTCCGGTGTCGCGTCTGGTCGAGACGCTGCTCAATCCCGGCAAAAAGATGCAGTTCAATGGGCACGAGATCGAGCTGCCCCTGATCAAGCTGGCCTACTGGGCCGGGGGCAACCCGTTCTCGCATCAGCAGGATCGCAACGAGATGTTGCGCGCCTGGCGCGAACTGGACACCTTCATCGTCCATGACGTTCAGTGGACCGCATCCGCGCGGCACGCAGACATCGTGTTGCCCGCCACCACCTCCTACGAGCGCAACGACATCGAGCAAGTCGGCGATTACGCGCTGAGCCATATCGTGGCGATGAAGAAAATCGTCGACCCCGTTTTCGAGGCCCGCAGCGACTTCGACATCTTCGCCGCGATCGCGGACAAGTTGGGCAAGGGCTACGAATTTACGCAAGGCCGTGATGAGATGGATTGGATTCGCGGCATCTACGAAGCCGCGAAGATCGAGGCCCGCGCCAAGGGCATGGAAATGCCAGTTTTCGATGTGTTCTGGGACAGCAACAAGCCGTTGAAGTTCCCGCAGAGCGAAGCTGCCGCGGACTTCGTGCGTCATGCCGATTTTCGGGCCGATCCCTTGCTTAACGCCCTCGGTACGGCATCGGGAAAATTCGAACTCTACTCGACTGCCATCGAAAAGTATCACTATGACGATTGCCCCCCGCATCCGTCCTGGATCGAACCCATCGAACGGCTTGACGGCCCGACCACCCGCTATCCGCTTCACATCGCGACCAACCATCCGCAGATGCGCCTGCACTCGCAGCTTTGCGGTACCGTCAACCGCAAGAGCTACGAAATTGCCGAGCGCGAGCCGTGTTGGATGAATCCCAAGGACGCCGCCGCGCGCGGCCTCTCCAATGGCGACGTGGTGCGCGTGTTCAATGATCGCGGCCAGATCTTGGCCGGTCTGACAATCACCGACGAGATACGCCCAGGGGTTGTTCGGATCAACGAGGGCGGTTGGTTCGACCCGGTGAATCCGCGCGAGATCGGCAGTCTCGACGCCTATGGCGACGTCAACAATCTGACGACCGGGGTGGCGACATCCAAGCTTGCCCAGAGCAATTGCGGCCATACTGGCATGGCCGAAGTTGAGCGCTATGAGGGCAATCTTCCACCGGTGACCGTGTTCAGCCAGCCAGCGTGATGCGCGAGAAATACGGTTCGTTCTGGGATGGCTTGAATACTGGGACGGGGCATTGAGCTACGGCATGATACCAAGGCGCGTTGATCACGACCGGTAGACCCAGTCGCGCAGGCCGATCGACATGATGGTCCATGGCTGGTTGGCGAGCCGCTTCCAGGCATCGGCGCAGTGATCGAGAATGTTCGTATAGGAGGTGAACACGCGGTTGGAGAGCCAGTTGTCGCGCATGTACTGCCAGACGTTCTCTACCGGGTTCAGCTCGGGGCTGCGTGGCGGTAGCGGCAGCAGGCTGATATTGGCTGGGATTTGAAGGTCCTTGGCCTTGTGCCAGCCGGCCTGATTCCAGGAGCACGACGGCATGGGCGCCGGGATCGACGACCTTGGCGATCTCGGCCAGGTGGAGGGTCATCGCCGCGGTATCGCAGCGCGGCAGGATCAAGCCAGCGGCCTTACCGAGCGCAGGGCAGATCGCGCCGAAGATGTGGGCGGAGCGGGTGCGCTGGTCGTGCGGCACCCGTGGCCGCGTGCCCCGACGCGCCCACCGGCGGGTGAGCTTGTTCTTCTGACCGACGCGCGCTTCGTCCTGGAACCAGACCTTCACGTCCATCGGAACCGGGATCATCGACCCGCCACCACGGCCAGAACCCGCCCCAGCGCATCGGCATCGACATCGGGTCCAACGGTGACCCGGCAGCCGTTGGTCAGGACGATCTCCATTAGACCAGCCGGTCCCGTCTGCTCGGGGGACTTGGACTGGTCCACGAGCTTGGCCTCGACGAACGACGGCGCAGTATCCCCGCCCAACCGTCCGGCCTGCATGTCCCGGCGCCTGTCCGTTCGATCGCCGCGCGGATCGCCGGCGGCTTGTGGGCCGGCAGGTTGTCCATCACCACGAGGTCGCCTGGCCGCAGGGTCGGAACCAGGACCTGTTCGACATAGGCGAGGAAGGCCACGCCGGTCATGGCGCCGTCGAGCGTCATTGGCGCGGTCATGCCGGACAGGCGGAGGGCGCCGACGAAGGTGGTGGTCTTCCAGTGACCGTGGGGAACCGGTGCCCGGCACCGCGCGCCACGGGCGGCGCGGCCATGCATCCGGGCCATCTTGGTCGACGTCCCGCACGCGTCGATGAATACCAGCCGCTCGGGGTCGAGATCTGGCTGGCTTTCGAACCAGGCGAGGCGGCGCTGGGCTACGTCCGCACGGCCCTGCTCCGTCGCGTGCGCAGTCTTTTTTTCCGCGTCGCGCCGTGGCGCTGGAAGAACCGGCAGACGACGCTCGGCGTCGGACGATAGCCCACCGCCGCGTCCAGCCGGTCAGCGATCTCCGCCAAGGTGAGATCCGGCGTCTCCTCGACCCATCCCAGGATCAACTCGCAGTGATCATCGATCCGATGAGAGCGATGATTGCCGCCGCGCTTGTCGGGGTCGACGTGCCCGCGTGTCCGGGCACGCTGAACCCACCGGATCGCAGACGAAACCCCGACCCCGCCCCTTGATCGCGCCGGCGATTCCGGCCACACGACGGCGTTATGGGTGTGCAGGGATCTTCGGGACGGTACGACGTCCTCGTGCTGGGCGGTGGCGCGGCGGGGTTGATGTGTGCGCGCGTCGCCGGGCAGCGCGGCCGGCGCGTGGCGGTGGTCGAGCACATGCCCGAGGTGGGGAAGAAGATCCTGATCTCCGGCGGCGGGCGCTGCAACTTCACCAATCTGGAGGTCGCCCCCGACCGCTTCCTGTCGGCCAATCCGCACTTCGCCAAGTCCGCGCTCAAGCGCTACACGCAGTGGGACTTCATCTCGCTGGTCTCCGACTATGGCATCGCCTGGCACGAGAAGACGTTGGGCCAGTTGTTCTGCGACCAGTCGGCCCAGCAGATCGTCGATCTGCTGCTGCGCGACTGCGCCGAGGTGGGCGTCGAGATCCTGACCAGCGCCCCGGTGCGCGATGTGACCCGCGCACCCGAGCCGAACGGCGGCTTCGCCGTGCGCACGGAAAGCGGCACGCTGCGCGCGCCCAGCCTGGTGGTCGCGACCGGCGGGCCGTCGATCCCGAAGCTGGGCGCCACCGCGTTCGCCTACGATCTCGCGCGCGATTTCGGCCTGCCGCTGATCGAACCGCGCCCGGCGCTGGTGCCGCTGACGCTGCAGCCGGCGGACAAGGCGCTGGCCGCGCCGCTGTCCGGCCTCGCGGTCGACAGCGCGGTCACCGCCAACGGCACGACCTTCCGAGAGGCGACGCTGTTCACCCACCGCGGCGTCTCCGGCCCCGCCGTGTTGCAGGCGTCCAGCTACTGGCAGGCGGCCGACCTGCATGCGGGCGCGCACGCCGGTGGCCGGAAACGCGCGGCCGCCGCGCCGGCCGATCTGCGCGGCCTGCCGGTGCGGTTCGACCTGCTGCCGGAAGTGAGCGATCCCGACTGGCTGGTCGCCGCCAAGGCCGCCCGGCCGCGCCAGCAGCTCCAGACCGTGCTGGGCGAGGTGCTGCCGCAGCGCCTGGCGCAGCGGCTGGCCGCGCAGCTCGCCGATNGGGCGGGCGCGGACGACCGGCCGCTCGCCGAATGGCCGGACCGCGCGCTGCGCCGGATCGTGCAGCAGTTGAAGGACTGGCAGCTCGTCCCCGCCGGCACCGAGGGCTTCGCCAAGGCGGAGGTGACGGTGGGCGGCGTTGACACGGCCGCGCTCGACAGCCGCACGATGCAGGCCCGCGACGTCCCCGGCCTGTACGTGATCGGCGAGGCGGTGGACGTGACCGGCTGGCTCGGCGGGTATAACTTCCAGTGGGCCTGGTCGTCCGGCTGGGCGGCCGGGCAGGCGGTCTAGCCGAAACAGGCAGCCAACGGGAGGCGGCGATGACCGGCTTCGAGATCCTGATCCTCGGCAAGCTCGTGCTGACCTTCGGCGGGCTGCTCGGCTTCGGGCTGTGGCAGCTCTGGCAGTTGAAGCGCATGGGCTACTGAGCCCCGCGGGGTGGCAGGTCCCGCGCGGCGACTTACCTGTATTAGAGAGCGGCATCATCCAGCGGTGTCCGATGGCGTCGCGCCCGCCAGACAAAGACGATCAGACAAAGACGACCAGACAGGGACCCAGACAGGGACGAGGAAACGGCCATGGTTGAGGCGGCAAGCGCGCCCACGCGCGGGATCGACCTGAGCGAGCTGGCGGAGCATGCGCTCACCCTCGCCGACGAACGCGGTTGGAACGACGTCGCGCTGCGCGACGTGGCCAAGCGCGCCGGCCTGCCGCTGGCGCAGCTCTACCGGCAGTGCCCCAGCAAGTGGGCGCTGCTGCGCGCCCATGCCCGGCATGTCGACGCCCAGGTGGCCGAGACCCTGGAGCCGGAAGACCTGCAGGAGCCGGCCAAGGATCGCCTGTTCGAGGTGCTGATGAACCGCTTCGACGCGCTGGGCGACCACAAGCCGGCGGTCCGCTCGATCCTGGAATGCACGCTGCGCGATCCCGCCCAGGCGTTCGGCGGCTACGGCCAGCTGCGCCGCTCGATGACCCGGATGCTGCAGGCCGCCGATCTCTCGACCGCCGGCGTGCGCGGCGAGCTGCGCGTGAACGGGCTGTGCGGGGTTTACCTGCTGGCGCTGCGCACCTGGCTGGACGACGACAGCGCCGACCTGTCCAAGACGATGGCCGCGCTCGACGGCTACCTGCGCCGGATCGAACGCCCGGCCGAGGTGCTGGAAGGGCGCGAACGCGCCCGCGACGTCGTCCGCGACACGGTCAAGGACAGCCCGGTCGGGCGCGGTCTGTCCCGAATGGTGCGCGGCGCGGGGAGCGATGCCGACGGCCCGGTGATCGAGGGCGAGGCGACCGAGGTTCCGGAGACGAAGGGCGCCGGGACGATGGGTGAGCCGCCAGTCGACGATCCACACCCCGGTCCGGGCTCCTCGGCCGTGCACTAATCGGTCGGGCGTTTTTTTGTCGGGTGCCCCTCCGAACGGGATGCGCGCGTGTGCGCTGAGGGCGATTTCTTGCGCATCCGCCGGAAAGCCGCCTATATCCTATGTTCTTTGCAGTGCGAAAAGACGGCTTTGCTGTGCTGTGTCAATCGGCGCGCAATAGCGCCTGTTCAGAACCCTCTTGAAATGTTTGTGCAGCGCACAAATCTGACCTTGACAGCGGCGTTGGTGCGTTGCAAATACCAGGGCTAACGGCAAGGCGCTGGCGGACCGAGGCCGCGACATTCTCAAGGAGGAACGCGACGATGGCGAGCAAGACCGGCAACCCCTTCCTGGATCAGAACTTCACCGAGATGTTCGATCCGCGGAAGTACATGGAGCACTTCCAGAGCCCGAGCATGGACAACACGGCCTTCATGGAAGCGCACCGCAAGAACGTCGAAGCGCTGACCGAGGCCAATCGGGTCGCGTTCGAGGGTGTCCAGGCGATGGCCCGCCGTCAGACCGAGATCGTCCGCGAGGCGATGGACGAAGCCTCCAAGGCGATGCAGCAGATGCAGCACGCCGGCTCCAACGAGGAGCGCGTGGCCAAGCAGACCGAGGTCGCCAAGAGCGCCTTCGAAACCTCGCTGAAGCACGCCCGTGAGCTGGCGGAAATGAGCGCCAAGTCGCAGAACGAGGCGCTGGAGCTGATCAACAAGCGCATCGCCGAGGGCTTTGATGAGATGCGCGACAGCATGCAGACCATCGTCCAGCAGGGCGAGAAGGCGACCGGCCAGGCGACGAAGGCCGCGCAGACCGCCGTCAATACCGCGGCCAGCGCGACCAACGGCAGCGGTCAGACCAGCCAGGGCAGCTCCGCGTCCGGCTCCTCGAAGGGCAAGGGCAGCAGTGCTTCGACCAGCGCGAGCGCGAACTAACCCGCGCGGGTCCTGATAGGCTGCTGCTTGCGGCGACACCCGCAAGCGCACAAGCCGGGCCGGCACATCCCCGAAAACGGGTGTGCCGGCCCGGTTTTTTTGTGTGCTTTTGCTGGGCGTCATGCGCTATGGCCCGTGGTGCCGGGGCCGGTTGGTGGAGCTACCGTCCCAGCAGGCAGGTCATAACGGGAGAGGTTGGAGATGGCGGAGGAGACGGCGCCGGAGATCGGGTTCACGGATTTCCAGAAGGTCGACGTGCGGGTGGGGACGATCAGCCACGTCGAGGACTTCCCGGAAGCGCGCCGGCCGGCCTACAAGCTGTGGGTCGACTTCGGTCCTTTGGGCACCCGCAAGACCAGCGCCCAGGTAACCGTGCACTACACGAAGGACACGCTGTTGGGCCGGCAGGTCGCCGCGGTGATGAACTTCCCAGCCAAGCAGATCGCCAAGTTCCGGTCGGAGATCCTGGTGCTGGGCTTCCCGGATGAGAACGGCGAGGTCGTGCTGATCGCCCCCGACCGCCCGGTTCCAAACGGCGGGCGGCTATACTGAAAGCTGCCGCGCGGGGCCACCGATGAGGGGCGTCGGGCCCCTGCTGCGTCACAAGGTCGGTGGATAATCGGGAAAGGAGGGACGCGCAGGGACAGATTGCGCGTCCTCTTCCCCAAACATCTTTGCCCAGGTGGGAGCGGGGGCTACTCCGCCGCGCTGACGCTGGCGTGCGCCGTGCGCTGGTCGGGACGCTGCACCAACTCGTCGAACGCCTTGAGCAAGGTGCGCGTCGTCTCGCCGACGGTGAAGCTGTATTGGCCGATCTCGCGTACCGGCGTGACCTCGACGGCGGTGCCGGTGAGGAAGACCTCGTCGGTCTGGGCCAGTTCCTCCGGCATGATCGCGCGCTCGTGCACCTTATAGCCCAGGTCGTGCGCGAGCCCGATCACCGTCCGCCGGGTGATGCCATCCAGGAAGCAGTCGGGATCGGGCGTGTGTAGCTCGCCGTTCTGGACCAGGAAGATGTTGGCGCCGGTCGCTTCCGCGATGCGGCCCCGGTAGTCCAGCATTAGCGCGTCGTTGTAACCGGCCGCTTCGGCGGTGTGCTTGGACAGCGTGCAGATCATGTACAGACCGGCAGCCTTGGACTTCACCGGCGCGGTTTCCGGGGCCGGGCGCTTCCAGTTGGAAAACTGCATCCGGATGCCTTCCAGCCGCGCTTCCGGTGAGAAATAGGCCGGCCATTGCCAGGCCGCGATCGCGACGTTGATCGAGTTGTGCTGCGCGCTGACCCCCATCATCTCGCTGCCGCGCCAGGCGACCGGACGGACGTAGCCGTTCTCGATCCCGTTGGCTTCGAGCACTTGGCTGGCGGCTTGGTTGATCTCCTCGACCGAATAGGGCAGCTCGAAGCCCAGCAGGCGTGCGGAGTCGTGCAGGCGCTGATGGTGTTCGTCGCGCTTGAAGATCGCGCCGTTGTAGACCCGTTCCCCTTCGAAAACACAGCTGCCGTAGTGCAAGCCGTGGGTGAGCACGTGTACTTTACTGTCGCGCCAGTCCGTTAGCTGGCCGTTCATCCAGATAAAGCCGTCTCGGTCGTCGAAGGGGGGCATGGACATGGCTTGCGCGCTCTTTCTTGGTCGCTCTTGGTTTTGATCGTGCGTATTCGGGACGCCCGCGCCGTACCGCCCTGCAGGCTGGCATCGCGAACGCTTTGCCGCGCGCGGCGGGGCGTGCGGGGGCCAGCGGCCAGCAATCGCGCAAACGGGCCTGGGATTCAACCCCCGCATGTCGATGCGCGCGTCGATTGTTACCCGCCGCCAAAGCATAAGCGATACAATCTGTCCGCCAACTCTTGTATCCGGTAACATCATTATGCGATATATGTCAACATGGCTGACGTAAAAACTGGCTATAACCCACTTTTCCTGCGCGAGGAGGAGTTGCGGCAGGCGATGGAGCTACTGTTCTTCGCCTACCGCGACTTTACGCGCGTGCCCGACCAGATCCTGGCCAACTACGGCTTCGGCCGTGCGCACCACCGCGTGATCTATTTCGTCGGGCGCGAGCCCGGGATCACGGTGAGCGAACTGTTGCATCTGTTGCAGATCACCAAGCAGTCGCTGTCCCGGGTGCTGAGCCAATTGGTGCGCGAGGGGTTCATCGAGCAAAGCCCGGGAACGGAAGACCGTCGCCAGCGCCGTCTGGAGCTGACCGACAAGGGGCGCGCTCTGGAACGCGAATTGAGCGAGAACCAGCGTCGGCTGATCGCCGCCGCCTACCGCGAGGCCGGGGCGGAGGCGGTCGAAGGCTTCCGCCGGGTCATGCTGGGCATGATCGAGGAAGGCGACCGCCGCCGCTTCGAGCGCCGCGAGGGGCAGCCCGGGCCGGACCCGGTTCCCCGCGGCCAGCCCCGACGGTTCGTGCGATGAGCGACACCGAGCCGCATATCCTGGTGGTCGACGACGACACGCGGCTGCGCGCGCTCTTGCAGCGGTATCTGAGCGAGCAGGGCTTTCGTGTCACCACCGCGGAAAGCGCGGGCGAGGCCCGGCGTAAGCTGGAGGCCCTGACGTTCGACCTGCTGGTGCTCGACATCATGATGCCGGGGGAAAGCGGGCTCGATCTGACCCAGGCGCTGCGGCTGGACAGCCGGGTGCCGATCCTGCTGCTGACCGCGATGACCGAGACCGAGGACCGGATCGAGGGCCTGACCCGCGGCGCGGACGATTACCTGTCGAAGCCGTTCGAGCCGCGCGAATTGGTTCTGCGTATCAACGCCATCCTGCGCCGGGTGCCGCAGGCACCGGCTCCCCCGCGCGAGCTTAACTTCGGGGAGTTCACCTTCGACCTCGCCCGCAGCGAGTTGAAGCGCCGCGGCGCGGTGATCCGTTTGACCGAAGTCGAAACCGCCTTGCTGGCGGCGCTCGCCCGGCAGCCGGGCGAGGTGCTGTCGCGCGAGGATCTGCGCCAGGAAACCGCCGAGGCAACCTCGACGCGGAGCGTCGACGTGCAGATGACCCGGCTGCGCCGAAAGATCGAGGATGACCCCAAGTATCCCCGGTTCCTGCGTACCGTGCGCGGCAGCGGTTATGTGCTGATGTCGGATTGAGCGTTCGGCCGGACCGCCGCGCAAGAAGATTTCTTCATCACCACCAAAATCGACCCTTGATTTCGCAGAAAGAGGCGGCAGACTAAGGCGCGTTCGCGGCAGGGCCTAAGCGCACAGGTCCGATGCTGCGGACGGCCGTTCGGGGGGCTCTCCGGCGGTTCGATCGGTTCCGGCGTTTGGTCGGAAGATAAGCAATGCGACGCGTTACGACGTGGACGAAGCCAACGGCCCAAGTCTGGGGAGGACACGCCATGCAGGACCCGATCGAAAAGCTGCAAGAGAGCGAGACGTTCCAGAAGCTTGACCAAAAGGTCGAGTGGGCGCAGGTCACGCTGTTCTCCACCGTCGCCCTGTTGGTGCTGGTGGCCCTGGGCAAGAACGTCGTCGCCTGACTCGCGCGGCGCTCTGAGGCGCACAACGCGTCGTCGCTGGGGTCGGCGGCTAAGCAATGCCTGCGACTAACCGGTCGCAAGTGATGCTTGGCCGCTGACCTCGCCGACGGTCGTTATGGGCCTGCGGTCATATCGCCCGTGTCGACCGTGTTCTCCACGCTGTGTTCGCGCGGAGCGGGGTCACGTCGGCGGCAAGTCTGAATGCCCCGAAAGCGGCGTCTGAGTTGGCTGTGTTTACGTCCCAGCGAACTGGCTCACCGCCCAGAGCACGACGACGAAGTACAGGCAAGTTTTCACGACCATGAGACCAACTCCGTGATCCGGTGTTGCATTCAGGCCAGTTTGGCGGCGAAATATTAACGTTCGCTTGTCGCATTTACTCTTTGACATACGGCTGTTCGGAAAAACCGTGGGACGGCTATTGGCGTGTGCGTCCGTGACGGCCACATAGACACGCGGAGACAGAACAACAGCAACAAGCGAGGTGGGACATGACAGACACGTCCGAAACCCAGCCGAACACCCAGAGTTCTGATGGCGAGTCCCGGATCGTCAAGAGCGATGCCGAGTGGAAGCAGGAACTGAGCGAAGAGGCATATCGTGTCGCGCGGCGCGGCGGGACCGAACGGCCGTTCGCCAACGCGTATCACGACGCCAAAACCGCCGGCACCTATCGCTGCGTGTGCTGCGGTCAGCCGCTGTTCGACAGCGACGCCAAGTACGATAGCGGCACTGGCTGGCCCAGCTTTACCCAGCCGCTGAACGAACACGCGGTCAGCTACAAGACCGACCGTAAGCTGTTCACGAAGCGCACGGAGGTCCTGTGCAGCCGTTGCGACGGCCATCTGGGGCACGTGTTCGACGATGGTCCGGAGCCAACCGGCAAGCGCTACTGCATGAACTCCGCCGCGTTGAAACTGGTGCCGGAGAGCTAGCTTCCCGTGCCCGCGCTGAAGGAGGACATTCCCCGCGTTGCGTTCGTCACGGGCGCGGCCAAGCGGGTCGGGCGTGCGCTGGCGCTCAACCTGGCAGCCGACGGGTGGGCGGTGGCCGTGCACTATGCCACCTCCCGCGCCGAGGCGGAGCAGACGGCTGCCGATGTGGAGGCCGCTGGCGGGCGCGCGGTCACGCTACAAGCCGACTTGACCGACGAGGAGGCGTGTGCCGCGCTGGTGGATCGTGCGGCGAGCGCGCTCGGCCCTGTCGGTCTGTTGGTCAACAACGCCGCGGTGTTCGGGCACGACACCGCCCAGACGGCGACGCGGGCCAGCTGGGATCGGCACATGGAGACCAACCTGCGGGCGCCGTTCGTGCTGGCCCAGGCGCTCAAGCGCCAGGTGCCGGCGGGGCGCCAAGGGATGATCTTCAACCTGCTGGACGGCTATGTCCTGCAGCCCGCAGCCGGGTTCACCAGCTATCACCTGTCCAAGGTCGGGCTATACAGCCTCACCCAGTCGCTGGCTCTGCAGTTCGCGCCGCAGGTGCGTGTCAACTCGGTCGGCCCCGGGGCGTTACTGCCGGATCACTACCGTGACCAGTCCGCGATCGAGGCCGCGCATGCCGAAACGCCGCTGAAGCGCGGAACCGATCCGGATGAAATCTACCGCACCCTGCGCTTTTTCCTGGAGGCGCCGTCGGTGACCGGACAGATGATCGCGCTGGATGGCGGCCGGCATCTGGGGCCGTCGCGCCAGGGTGACGAGTTATAAGAACCGGTCACAGGGCTTTCATGCGATTCCTGTCTGGACCGCAGTGCGGTGAGCGGTTAGGGGAAAGGGCATGTCTGGACAGCCCCGCCACGATCTCCCCGACACCACGCAAGCCGACACCGCGCGCACGGTGCGCCGGCAGCGTATCTTCCTGCGCGACCTGACGGTCAGCGCCCACCTCGGGGTCAGCGAACGCGAACGTGCCCGCGCCCAGCGCCTGCGCATCAATGTCGAGGCCGAGGTTCGCCCCGCGCGCCCGCTCGACGACGATCCGAGCCGGATCGTTGACTACCGTAAGCTGGTGCCGAACATCCGCAAGCTGATCGCGGACGGTCGTCCGCGTTTGCTGGAAACACTGGCGGACGATATCGCCGCGGCGACCTTTGCTGACGACGACGGGGTGGAGTTGGTGCGCGTACGGATCGAGAAACTCGACCGTTACTCCGACGCTGCCGGGATCGGCGTTGAAGTCGAGCACGCCCGCGACGGTCGATGACCTGCTTCTCTTTGTAGGCGTCGATCGGTTATCGCTACGCTCTCCGCGCCGAAGCCCCTAATCCATTTGGGTGGATTTACCCCTGTGTCCGTGGGCATTGGGTGCGCGGACCAGAACTTTTTTGCACATCGCGCTGAAGGGGGGCGCGTGCGCGGGTGACACGCCGCACCTCCTCAGGGTAAACGCGCCACCTTATGATCACTCGAAATATTAACCAAGCAATATCAATGGGTTATAGGTTGTGCCTGATTCTTGGGCAATCCGTAGCGACTCCTGGATTTCCGGCGCGCTTGGAGCTTTCCCCAAGACCTTCCCACAAGGTTATCCACAGCACTCGTGGACGAGCTGCCGAGCGGCGCGGGGCGCTCTTTAACCCATTCGGTTAGGGCTTGATCAGGTGAATGCAGGCATGTGTAGCCGGTTGGGCGCCGAACAGTTCATTTAACGGCCAGCCGCGTTGACGTGGCCACCGGATAGGCGACATCTAACCACCATGGCACAGGCACGCGGCACACGACGCAGCAAGGACCCCTCCGCCGGCGGCAAGCGCTCGGCGATGCGCGCGGAGGAGGACCCGGGCGACAGCTTCACCCAGGTTGCCGCTCTTGACGGTGCAGAAGCCGATCAGGACGGCCAGCCGGTCGGCGTGGCCGATGGCCCGGCGCTGTCGATGGAACGCGGCGTTGGCGTGCTCAAGCGGGCGATCAAGACCCTGCCAGGCCAGCCGGGCGTCTACCGCATGCTCAACCGCAAGGGCGAGGCGCTCTACGTCGGCAAGGCGCGCCATCTGAAGCGCCGCGTGACCAGTTACACCCAGTTGTCGCGGCTGCCCTATCGGCTGCAGCGGATGGTCGCGGAGACCGCCAGCCTGGAGATCGTCACCACCCGCACCGAGGTCGAGGCGCTGCTGCTCGAAAGCAACCTCGTGAAGCGGCTGATGCCGCGCTACAACGTGCAGCTGCGCGACGACAAATCGTTCCCTTACATCTTGCTGACCGGCGACCACGATTTCGCGCGGATCAAGAAGCACCGCGGCCAGCACAGCCGCCCCGGGGACTATTTCGGCCCGTTCGCCAGCGCTGGCGCGGTCAACCGCACGATCACCGCGCTGGAGAAAGCGTTCCTGCTGCGCTCCTGCTCCGACAGCGTGTTCCAGCAGCGCTCGCGGCCCTGCCTGATGTATCACATCAAGCGCTGCTCGGCGCCTTGCGTCGATTACATCAGCCAGGAGGACTATTCCCAGCTGGTTAAGCAGGCGCGCGACTTCCTGTCGGGTCGTTCGCACGACATCCAGGAGGAGTTGGGGCGGGAGATGCAGGCGGCGAGCGAGAAGCTCGATTTCGAGACGGCCGCGCTCTACCGCGACCGCTTGCGCGCGCTGGCGCACATCCAGTCGCACCAGGACATCAATGTCGAGGGCGTCACCGATGCCGACGTCTTCGCGCTCCATTCGGAAGGCGGGGTCACCTGCATCCAGGTGTTCTTCTTCCGCTCCGGGCGAAACTACGGCAACCGCGCTTATTTCCCGACCCACGACGACCAGTTGAGCAGCGGCGAGGTGCTGGCCTCCTTCATCGCGCAGTTCTACGACAACAAGCCGGTGCCCAAGCTGCTGCTGGCGAGCGAGGCGCCGGACGACCGCCAGTTGCTCGCCGACGCCCTTTCCGAGCGGGCGGGCGGCAAGGTCTACATCCACGTCCCTCAACGCGGCGACAAGCGCAACCTGGTCGACCATGCCCTGACCAATGCGCGCGAAGCGCTGGCCCGCCATCTGTCGGAAGGGCGCAACCAGCGCAAGTTGTTGGAGGGGCTGGCCGAGACGCTGGGCCTGGAGAATGCGCCCGAGCGGATCGAGGTCTACGACAACTCGCATACCCGTGGGTCCGAGCCGTACGGCGCGATGATCGTCGCCGGTGCCGAGGGTTTCCGGAAGAACCAATACCGCAAGTTCAAGATCCGCGGCACCCGCAAGCCGGGTCAGCAGGCCGGGGGCATCGACCAGCGGACCGACGCAGAGGACGTCGAGGCCGCGGGTGCGGAAGCCGGCGACGACTACGCGATGATGCGCGAGGTCCTGACCCGCCGTTTCCAGCGTGCCCAGAAGGAAGACCCGGACAACGAACAGGGAACTTGGCCCGACCTCGTGCTGGTCGACGGCGGGCGCGGACAGCTCAACGTCGCGCTGGAGGTGTTCGCCGACCTTGGGATCAGCGATGTGGCGCTGGCCTCCGTCGCCAAGGGGCCGGACCGCGACGCTGGGCGGGAGCGGATCTTCTTGCCCGAGCAGCAGCCGATCCTGCTGCCCAAGGACGATCAGGTGCTGTACTTCATCCAGCGCCTGCGCGACGAGGCACACCGTTTCGTCATCGGTTCCCACCGCAAGGGCCGCAGCAACGAGCGCCTGCGCTCCTCGCTGGACGACGTGCCGGGCATCGGCCCGACGCGCAAGAAGGCGCTGCTGTTGCACTTCGGTTCGGTCAAGGCGATTGGCCGCGCGCACCTTGCCGACCTGGAAGCCGTCGACGGCATTTCCAAGACAGTCGCCCGCAAGATCTACGACCACTTCAACTCGGCCGGGTAGGGCGGCCCGAAATGGTTTGCGCGATCTCTGTAAGGGGGCCAGTCCCCACAAACGTACGGCCGCCCCACGTCCTTTAACGACGGGGACGGCCGTGAACGCCCTCCAGACCAGAACCCTTCAAGTCGGGTCCCGGAATATACGCCCCAAGCCGTTTGGCGGCTCTAGCTGGCGTTCTGGCTCAGCCGACGCGCGCCGAAACCGAGCGCCGCCAGGGCGACTCCGAGCAGCGCGATGGACGGCGGAAGCGGAATGTCGGCGGTTTCCATGCTCAGTTGTGCGACCCGATAGCCATCACCGCTGCCGCCGGGCAGGCCGGCGATGATGTAGCGGTAGGGCGTCGAACCGGGCAGGCCGACGTTCGTGATCTGCAGGGAGCCCGCGCCCGTTCCCGTGGCCAGCAGATCGCCGACCAGGCAATCGGAGCCGGTGGTGCAGGAGGTGAAAACGCCGGTGTTGTTGCCATAGATGCGGTACTGGTCACCGTCGGTGAACAGACCGCCGTTGTTGGCGAGGCTCAGGTTGATCTCGACTGGCGTATGCACGCTGCCCAGATCGAAAATGATCGCCTCGTCGTCCCCGCCGTTATCGACCTGGTTGCTGTCACCGAAACCGAGATCCACGCCAATCCCGAAGAGGTTGCGGCTCAGCGTCGGGTCGGGCGGCGGTTGGATATTGAGGGCTGTTGCCGTCAGGGAATGCGTGCCCGTGGTGTCGAGAAACGTCTCGGACGGCCCGAGATTGCTGCTTGGTCCGTAGAAATTCCATGTAATAGCGGCGTAGGATACGCTTGGCCCCAATGCGACCGCTGCTAGGGCTAGCCCCGCCAAAACCCTATTGAACATAACGTCTGCCTCTCCTGCGAGATTGACACGAGAACCTGCTTTCCAAGGCACGCTCGGCGGGGTTGAAGCCGACCGAAACGGCCTTGAGCTTTGGGTGCCTTCGCGACCCCCCAATGGCGAGCGTTAAGCAATTTACGTACCAGCCGCCCTTCATCAGTCTGATCAAGGGGGTGCGATCGGAACCGCAGGGTGTGTGTAAAACCTAGTGACAGATAGCCGCGCGTGCGTCCGGGCCGGCGTTACCAGCCTGAACAGGAAATACGTTTTTAAATCAGCGGCTTGGCTGGCATGTATGGCGAGGTTGCGATGGCCTGTGAGGTGTAAACGGATGTTACAGCCTGATGGGCGTGGTGGTGGGGGGCGGCGCATGCAGTCGTCATCGGAAAGCCAATGGGCGGTGAGGAGAGCCTTAAACGTTGCCCGGGATGGACGTGTGGTGAGGCCATACGTATGCCGGTCCTGCGCTGGAACGGCCGATAGGCTTTCGCCGGGCGTCGGGTTGGCTTAGGGTTCGCGCGCGTGTCGGGCCGGTGGCGACGGGGCGGCCGGCGCGGCGTATGACGCTCACCCCTTCGGACCCAAGGCGACCGGCGATGCTGCTGACCCTGCCGAACCTGCTGACGCTCTCGCGTATCCTGATCGTGCCGGTGCTTGTGGCGCTCTTGTTCTACCAAGGGCCTGAAGCCAGCTGGGCGGCGCTGGCCGTGTTTCTGGCAGCTTCGATCACCGATTGGGCGGACGGCTATTTCGCCCGCCAGCGCAAGACGGTGACGCCGCTGGGCCGTTTCCTCGACCCGATCGCCGACAAGTTCCTGGTCGCCGCGGTGATGATCATGCTGGTCGCGAGCGACCGTGTGACCGGCTTGCCGGTCGCTGCCGTGCTGTTGATCCTGTGTCGGGAGCTGCTGGTCTCCGGCCTGCGCGAGTACCTGGCGGAGCTGCGCGTCGGCATGCCGGTCTCCCAGCTCGCCAAGTGGAAAACGACGACGCAGATGATCGCCCTGTCGGTTTTGATCGTCGGCAACGCTGGACCGGGGTGGGCGCACCTGCAGCTGATCGGGGAAGTTTTCCTGTGGCTTGCGCTGGCGCTTACGCTGATCACCGGCTGGGATTACATGAAGCGTGGTTTGCAGCACATGCAGGCACAGCCGGAGCGCTGATTGCAGGTTGCCACGGCTTGGCGTGATACCTTTGCAGGCTTAGGCTGATCTGGCGGCTAAGTGCCTGAACCACGAACCCGAACCTCCGATCATGACCATGCCTCCGATAGCTTTCGGCCTCGCCGGCTGGAGCGGCAGCGGCAAGACCACGCTGGTGCGCCAGCTGATCCCGGCCCTGGTCGCCCGCGGCCTGCGCGTTTCCAGCATCAAGCACGCTCATCACGACTTCGACATCGATCAACCGGGCAAGGATTCCTACGAGCACCGTGCGGCCGGGGCCGGCGAGGTGCTGGTTTCCAGTGCCCGGCGTTGGGCGCTGATGCATGAGCACCGCGGCGCACGTGAGCCCACGCTGGACGAGTTGCTGGCCAAGCTGGCGCCTTGCGACTTGGTGCTGGTCGAGGGGTTCAAGGGCGAGGCGCACCCCAAGCTGGAGGTCTTCCGGCGGAGCGTCGGCAAGCCGCGGTTGGCCGACGAGGTGCCGGGCGTGGTTGCGGTGGCGAGCGATGAGCCGCTCGACGCAGGGAACCTGCCGCAGCTCGATCTGAACGATGTCGCGGGCGTCGCGGACTTCATCCTGCACTACACCGGCTTGGCGTCCGGCCGGGCCGTCGGCGACGCCGCACGAGGAGACTGACCACATGGCGCAGCTGAGCGACGACTGCTTCGCCCATGGCGACCGCTTGATGCGCGTCGACGAGGCGCTGGCCGAGATTCGCGAGCGCATCACCGCCGTGGCCATGCCGGAAACGGTCGGCCTGCACGATGCCTTGGGCCGCGTGCTGCTGGAAGACGTGGTTTCGACCATCGACGTGCCGCAGCACGGCAATTCGGCCGTCGATGGCTATGCCGTGTTCTTCGACGATTTGAACGCGGACGTGGAGACGACCCTAAAGGTGACCGGCCGGGTCGCCGCCGGCCACCCGCTCGACCGCCCGGGGCGGCGGGGCGAAGCGATCCGCATCTTTACTGGCGCGCCGATGCCGGACGGGCCGGACACAGTGATGATGCAGGAGGACTGTCGGGAGGAGGATGGCCAAGTCACGATCAAGCCCGGCATCGCGCGCGGCGCCAATCAACGCGTGGCCGGGGAAGACGTGACAGCCGGATCGACCGTGCTACGCGCCGGCCAGCGTCTGCGCCCGCAGGATCTGGGGCAGGCGGCGGCGGTCGGCCGCAACACGCTCAAGGTCGCCCGGCCGCTGCAGGTCGGCGTCGTTTCCACTGGTGATGAGCTGTGCGAGCCGGGTGGGCCGCTCAAGTCCGGCGGTATCTACGATTCCAACCGCTTCACGGTGCAGGGCCTGCTGCGTCAGTTGGGCTGCGAGGTGCACGATCTCGGCATCCTTCCCGACGATCGGGCGGCTGTCACCGACGCCCTGGCCGATGCCGCCGAACGCCTGGATCTGGTGGTGACGAGTGGCGGCGTCTCGGTTGGGGAGGAGGACCACGTCAAGCAGGCGGTCGAGGCTTTGGGCCAGCTGCATACCTGGCGCCTGGCGATCAAGCCGGGGCGGCCGATCGCGCTCGGTCAGCTCGGCCGGGTGCCGTTCGTCGGCCTGCCGGGCAATCCGGTTGCGGTCGTGGTCACCTTCGTCACGATCGTGCGCCCCCTTGTGCTGCGCATGTTGGGCGGCCGGTCGGACAAGCCCCATCTGTTCAAGGTGAAGGCCGGTTTCGATCACACGAAAAAGCGCGCCCGCCGGGAGTGGGTGCGGGCGCGGCTGGTGGCACAGGATGGCGAGCTGCGGGTGGACAAGTACCCGAGCCAGGGTGCCGGTGTGCTGTCCTCGATCGTCGAGTCCGACGGGCTGGTCGAGTTGCCGGAGGAGATGACCCAACTGGAAGCCGGCACGCTGGTCGACTTCCTGCCGTTCAGCGAGGTGGCGTGAACGCGATGCAGATTCTCTACTTCGCGTGGCTGAAGACCCACACGGGCACGAGCCAGGAGACGGTCGAGCCACCGGCGGCGGTAAGCGATGTCGCCGGCTTGCTGGACTGGCTGGCCGGACGATCGGATGGGCATGCCAAGGCGCTGGAAGACCGCCAGGCGGTGCGCGTGGCTGTGAATCAGGAGTACGCGCGCCCATCCGATCCCGTGAAACCGGGTGACGAGGTTGCCTTGTTCCCGCCGGTGACCGGAGGCTAACCCGCGATGATCCGGGTGCAGCGTGAAGATTTCGATGTCGGCACGGAACTGGCCGCTCTGACCCAGGACAATCCGGGCGTGGGCGGCATGTGCTCCTTCGTTGGGCTGGTGCGCGACCTGCACCCGGACGCGCGCACCCCTGGGGCCGAGAGCGGTGAGGGGCGGGTCACCGCGATGACGCTGGAGCACTACCCAGGCATGACCGAGAAGATGCTCGAGCGTATCGATGCGGAGGCCCACCGCCGCTGGCCGATCGAGGCTTCGCTGGTGATCCACCGCTTTGGTCGGATGGAGCCGGGCGAGCGGATCGTGCTGGTCGCCACCGCCAGCGCCCATCGGCAGGCAGCCTTCGATAGTTGCCAGTTCCTGATCGATTGGCTGAAGACGAAGGCCCCCTTCTGGAAGCTGGAAGAGACCCCTGATGGCGGCCGTTGGGTCGATGCCCGGGACAGTGATGATACGGCGGCATCCCGCTGGGGCTCGGATGACTGGGCAGCGGAGTAGCGGTCTGTCACGTCCTTCCGCTGCCGGGCATCAGTCGGTTCGCCGCAGGACCACCCGGCCCACCATCAGGCCGGTCACGTTCTCGCCGTCCTCGGAGAGCGGCAGCACGAGACGGGCATAGGTATTGTTGCGCGCACCGTCCTGTCGCGTGTCCTCGCGATATACGGGTTTGCGGGTTTCCAGTACCTGGTCGAAGTTCGCGCGCACGATCAGCCGTTGTTCGGCTATCGGGTAAGCGCACAGTGTTTTGCCCGTCAGATCGATGGTGTCCTGTGCGACCAGTTGGGTCCCCATCAGGCGGTACCGGTAGCGTGCGTCCCCGCTCTTTCCTTCTAAGACATCCACGAGCGCGAGACGGCCGAGCATCTGGCGGAAGTCGAACGGTTGGATCTCGTCGCGCCGGGGGGCGAAGCGGTTGCCGCACAGGGAACGCCAAACACGCAAAGTTTGCGCAAGCCGTTCATCGCGAATGAACGCTTCGACGTCTGTCGTGTTCATAATGATCTGCCCGTGTGGTCCGGCGGTGCCATGGCGGTCCCGGATGATGCAACTCCTAACCTGTCATATTCGGCAAGACACAACCAAATTCCGAGTTCGGACTGATACCAATATATGAGCATATCAGACAGGACTCGGAAGTATGCAAAGGACCCTCAATGCGAGAGCATTGAACTTGGGCGCAACCTGAGAGTAGGTCGATATTATTCGATGAACTTCTATTCGGGTAACGTGGCTGACGGGCGGCGGTCAAGCCAGCGTGCCAGACGCCGCTGATGCGAGCCGAGAGGCTGCATGTACCAAGTGTGGCCGTACTGGATCGCAGTTTCTTCCCATCTGCCGTTCTGCCCAATCGATGCCCAGGTGTCGAGCGAAGTGGCGTCGCAGCGGGCGCCGTCAATTCGCTCTTCCTCCTTTTAACGCTGGCGGGCGGGTTTGGGTCTGTGGCCCCCGACCCTATGCACCTGAACAGGGCGCGACGTACCGCCGCGCCCTAGCTTGGCAACTTCCTGGCCACCTCCTGCAGCTGCGGCACACGCCGCGTTGTGCCGTAACACGAGCAGGCGGCTTGGCCTGTGAATGCTGGCTGGGGGTAAGGCCGGTGGCAGATCGTTCCGTCTTCTGAGCACCTCGACGAAATTGAGCGTTGCCAGAAAGTGCCCAATGCCGACCACGGATAGCGCCGAGAAGCAGTAGATGGCGCTCTGATCGGGTTGGAATCAGTAAACAAGCTTTAAATTGAAAGCGAAGATATGTACCTGAACTCATCTGCTTAAAGGTATATTATCGACTGGTCGATAAGGCTGCGGCGCGGCCGGCTTCTTTGACACAGAAAGTGACTTGCATGCCAGAGCTCACCGGGTCGTCAGCGCGCGCCGTGTATGAAGGGGGGCGTCGGCTTGTGTTGGCGACGGAGCTGGTTGAGGCTTTACCCGGTATCTCTGCCGTGCTGGATGCGGACGGCATCATCGTCGCGGTGAACGCGGCGTGGACGAAATGTTGCCTAAACACGGGCGGGCGGATGACCGAGGTGGCGGTCGGCGCGTGCTATCTCGATCATGTTCGGTTATTTGACGGCGATATAGACGACGATCACGAGCGCGCCGGGGGAGTCCGTCAGGTGCTTGCCGGCACGCGCGCGGCATTTCAGCAGGTGTATGCCTGCGATGGGCCTGATGGCTTGCGCAGCTACCAATGCGAGGTACGTCCGCTTCGGGGCGAGGCAGGTGTTGAGGGCGCGGTCGTCACGAACATTGATGTCACCGACGTGATGGCCCGTGTCGCAGAACGTGATGTCCGCCTGAACCGCGCGGCCAAGGTCGCCGAGAGCATTGGCGCGTATTGGTGGGAATGGCGGCTCGACGAAGACTGCATCGAGCTGTCCTCCGCCTTGGCACGTCGCCTTGGCCTGCCCGGGACCGAGACCTCGGGCCTGATGTTTCCCAGGTCCTATGTCCATCCCGACGACCGCGTTGCCGCGGCTCAAGCGTTCAAGCGCGTGCGTGCCGGCGAGGTGACCGTCGTCGATGTCGAGTTGCGTTTGATCACGCGCGATGGGCCGCGGTGGGTCCATGCCCGGGGGCAGGCGCTTCACGACGCGCGCGGACGGGTTGAGCGGGTGGTCGGGATCACGCGGGACATCAGCGATCGCTATGCGCTGAGCGACGAACTGGCGCGCGAGCGCGCCGACAGCCGAAAATTGGCGTTGGTTGCCGAACGGACCGATAACGGTGTTGTGATGACGGACGCCAAGGGCCGGGTCGAATGGGTCAATGCGGGGTTCGAGCGGCTGAGTGGTTACACGCTGGCGGACCTTGCGGGCCGTTGCCCGGGCGACCTGCTGCAAGGTCCAGTCACCGAGCCTGATGCATTGGCCGCGCTTGCCTCGGCGATCGCCGATCAGCGCGCCATCCGGGTGGAGCTCGTGAGCTACCAAAAGTCGGGGGACCCTTACTGGCAAGAGATCGATCTGCAGCCGGTTCTGGATGACGATGGCGTGGTCGCGCAGTTCATCTCCATTCACCGGGATATTACCGATCGTAAGCGTGAGGCCGGCTTGCATGCGGCCCGGGCTGTGGCACTGCGCCAGAAGCTTGATGGCCAGGATCACCGCATGGCGCTGGCGGAAGTGGTGGTGGCCCTGGAAATCGGGTTCATCGATGCGAAGGTCGCGGTGCTTGTGCCTGACGCCAGCGGCGATAATCTGCGCTGTTTGGCAGCGCCTAGTTTACCGGGCGGGGTGCAGGTGCTGTTAGATAGCGTCCCGTCCGGCGATACGGGCGGTTTCCTGGGGCGTGCGGCTCAGGGCACGCGCGTCTGCGGGGGCAAGCTCGCAGATGATCCGCTTTGGGCTTCGATGATCTCGGCGGATCGGGTCGATGGATTGGTTGAGTGTTGGGCCGAGCCGATGGTCGGGCTGGATGGAACCCAACAGGGGGTGCTGGCGCTGTTCTTCACCCGGCCGCCCAGCGTGGCTGTGGCCAAGACGATTTTCGTCGAACAGGCTGCCTATACGGTTGCAAATCTGATCGAGCGGGAAGCCCGCGAAGAGGCCCTGCGGCGCAGTGAGCGGCATTTTCGAACTCTTGCGGAAGTTCTGCCGCTATTCGTCAGTTACGTCGATCGCAACTTCAATTTCCGCTATACCAATGCGGCGCACGATGCCTGCCTCGGGGTGAAACGCGGCAGTCTGATCGGCAAACCGTTGCGCAACATCTTTTCCGAAGAGAGTTGGGTCACGGCCCACGCGCATCTTGCCCGCGTGTTACAGGGCGAGCGGGTGCGCTGTGAATCGCTGAGAACCTACTGCAACGGGATTCAACGGTATGTTCACGCGACCTATGTGCCCGATATCGATGCTGAGGGGGTGGTGGTTGGGGTGCACGGCATCATCGAGGATATTACCGAATTTCGACGACGCGAGGACGAGTTGCGCGCGGCGAAGGAGCAGGCTCAGGCCTCCAGCGCCGCCAAGTCCACGTTTCTGGCGAACATGAGTCATGAACTGCGTACGCCGCTCAACGCGATCATCGGCTACTCCGAAATGATCCGTTCGCAGGTGCTGGGGCCGCTCGGAAACAGCAGGTACAATAGCTATGTCGAGGACATACATACCAGCGGCCAGCATCTGCTGGATTTGATCGAGAACGTGCTCGACCTGTCCAAGCTGGATGCGGGGGGAGTCGAGCTGGCCCGGGAACCGGTCGCCCTCGTGGACGTGGTCGCGCAGGCGCTGACGATGCTGGGCATGGCCGAAGACCCGCGCGTCACGGTCGATCTGCCAACCGGGGCCGCCGTTTATGGGGACCGACGCGCCATCAGGCAGGTCCTGGTCAACCTGATCAGTAACGCGGCGAAGTATGCCGGGACGGGGGCGATCAAGGTCGTTGCCCGGTCCGACGGCGACGACTGTCTGATCTCGATCACGGATCGGGGACCCGGGATCTCTGCGGCGGATGTGCCGCGTGTCACCGAGCCGTTCTATCGGGTTGGCCAACAGAACTGGATCGCCTCTGAAGAAGGGGATGGGGCGGGGATTGGCCTTGCGCTGGCGAAGCGGCTGGTCGAGGAGATGGACGGTCGTATGGTGATCGACAGCGTGCTTGGGGCGGGCACGACAGTCACGCTGCGCATGCGCTGTGCCGCCTGATATTCGTTGATCGCCCGTTGCGGCTCCTGGTTGCCGTGCATGGACGCCTGCCGTCTCGCCCCGCTATAGTCTGCCGCGGCGCACAACCCAGAAGATCAAGCGGCAAGGAGCGAGAGGCCCGTGGCGGATTTCCCCAAACGCACGCGCGACGACTGGGCTCAACTGGCGTCCAAGGAGCTCAAGGGCGGCGATCCGGACCAGCTGACCTGGCGCACGCCCGAGGGCATCGACGTCAAGCCGCTGTACACGGCTGACGATCTGACCGGGGTCGATCATCTGGGCGCGATGCCGGGCTACGCACCGTTCACCCGCGGCCCGCGGGCGACGATGTACACCAACCGCCCTTGGACGCTGCGCCAGTACGCCGGCTTTTCCACGGCGGAGGAATCCAATGCCTTCTATCGCAAGGCGCTGGCGCAGGGGCAGATGGGTCTGTCGGTTGCCTTCGACCTCGCCACCCACCGCGGCTACGACAGCGATCATCCGCGCGTGACCGGCGATGTCGGCAAGGCCGGCGTGGCGATCGACTCGGTCGAGGACATGAAGATCCTGTTCGACCAGGTGCCGCTCGACAAGATGAGCGTGTCGATGACCATGAACGGCGCCGTCCTGCCGGTGCTGGCCGGCTACATCGTGGCTGCCGAGGAGCAGGGGGTGTCGCAGGACAAGCTGTCCGGGACCATCCAGAACGACATCCTCAAGGAGTTCATGGTCCGCAACACCTACATCTACCCGCCCGAGCCCTCAATGCGGATCGTGGCCGACATCATCGAGTACACCTCTAAGTACATGCCGCGGTACAACTCGATCTCGATCTCCGGCTACCACATGCAGGAGGCCGGAGCGACGGCGGTGCAGGAGCTGGCCTTCACGCTGGCCGATGGGCTGGAGTATGTGCGCACCGCCCGCGCGCGCGGCTTGGACGTCGACGGCTTCGCGCCCCGTTTATCGTTCTTCTTCGCCATCGGCATGAACTTCTTCATGGAGGTCGCCAAGCTGCGCGCCGCGCGCACCCTGTGGGCGCGGCTGATGGGTCAGTTCGAGCCCAAGGACCCGAAATCGCTGGCGCTGCGCACCCACTGTCAGACCTCCGGCGTCTCGCTGGCGGAGCAGGATGCCTACAACAACGTCGTCCGCACGTCCTTCGAGGCGTTGGCGGCCGTGCTTGGCGGCACGCAGTCGCTGCACACCAACGCGCTCGACGAGGCGCTCAGCCTGCCGACCGACCATTCCGCCCGGATCGCGCGCAACACCCAGCTGATCCTGCAGCACGAGACCGGCGTGAGCGCCACCGTCGACCCGCTGGCCGGCAGCTACTACGTCGAAAGCCTGACCCAGGAGCTGGTCGACAAGGCGCAGGCACTGATCGACGAGGTCGAGCAGCAGGGCGGCATGACCAAGGCCGTGGAGGCCGGCATGCCCAAGATGCGGATCGAGGAATCCGCCGCCCGCCGGCAGGCCCGGCTCGATCGCGGCGAGGACGTGATCGTCGGCGTCAACAAGTACCGGCCGGAAGAGCCGGAACAGATCGACGTCCGCGACATCGACAACACCAAGGTTCTGAACGACCAGAAGAAGAAGCTGGAGCGGCTGCGCGCCGAGCGTGACGACACCCAGGTGAAGCAGGCGCTCGACGCCCTTACCGAGGGCGCGCGCGATGGCGCGTCCAACCTGCTCGCGCTCGCGATCGAGGCGATGCGCGCCCGCGCCACCGTGGGCGAGGTGTCGGACGCGCTGGAAGCGGTGTTCACCCGCCACCGGGCGGTTACCCGCTCGATCTCCGGTGTCTACGGTCAGGCTTACGAGGGTGACGACGCGTTCCAGAAGATCAAGCAGGAGGTCGCCCGCTTCGCCGAGGAAGAGGGGCGCCGGCCGCGTATGCTGGTGGTCAAGATGGGCCAGGATGGCCACGACCGCGGCGCCAAGGTGATCGCCACCGCGTTCGCCGATATCGGCTTCGACGTCGACGTTGGCCCGCTGTTCCAGACCCCGGCGGAGGCGGCGCAGCAGGCGATCGAGAACGACGTCCACGTGATCGGCATCTCCTCCCAGGCGGCCGGGCACAAGACCCTCGTGCCGGGCCTGATGGAGGAACTGAAGGCGCAGGGCGCGGACGACATCGCCGTCGTCTGCGGCGGGGTGATTCCGCCGCAGGACTACGACTTCCTGCTGTCCCACGGCGTCTCCGCGATCTACGGCCCCGGCACCAACATCCCCGCCGCCGCCCAGCAGATCATGGACATCGTCCGCCGGCAGCGGGAGGCGGCGTAGGCGACCGGCGTGGCGTGTGTGCGACGCAGGACTGGCGTGCTTTGCCGAACCTGAAAAGCGCGTGCTAGCTTTCCTCAGTTGTAGGGAAGTTCGGGCTGGCCAAGCACGCGCATGCGGCGGCCGGCCCGTGCGGGTTCAAGTGCGGGAGAGCGAAGGATGACGGCGCTGACGTTCGTCGACGGCGAATGGCTGGAAGGTAACCCCGGGATCATGGGGCCGATGTCGCACGGCTCCTGGATGGCCTCGACCGTGTTCGACGGCGCGCGGGTGTTCGAGAACTGCGCCCCCGACCTGGACCGCCACTGCGAGCGGTTGATCCACAGCGCGCATGCCATGGAGCTGCAGCCGGTGGTGACCGCACGGGAAATCCTGGACCTGGCGCTGGAAGGGATCGGCAAGTTTCCGCGCGATACCGCCCTCTACGTCCGGCCGATGTTCTGGGCGGAGACCGGCTTTGTCGCGCCCGATCCAGAAAGCACGCGCTTCTGCCTGACCCTGCATGAGGCGCCGATGCCCGAGCCCAAGGGTACGGCGGTGACGCTGTCCAAGTATCGCCGGCCGCTGCCGGAGACGATGCCGACCGATGCCAAGGCCGCCTGCCTGTATCCCACCAGCGGCCGCGCGTTGCGCGAGGCGCGCACCAAGGGGTTCGACAACGCGGTGATGCTGGACGGCCTGGGCAACGTCGCCGAACTCGCCACCGCCAACATCTGGCTCGTGCTGGGCGAGGAGGTTGCCACGCCGGCGCCCAACGGCACTTTCCTAAACGGGATCACCAAGCAGCGGGTGAAGGCGTTGCTGCAGGACGCCGGATACAAGGTGGTTGAGCGGCGCGTGACTTTCGATGAGTTGCGTCACGCCGACGAGGTCTTCTCCACCGGCAATTACGGTAAGGTGATGCCGATCGTGCGGGTGGACGACAGCCATTTGCAGCCCGGTCCGGTGTACCGTACCGCGCGACAGGCGTATTGGGACTGGGCGCACGCGTACCCGTTGCTGTAACGGGCCTGTTGGCGCTGAAGGGGGCGTTCGATGAGCTTGGTCCGGCCAAAGTTAACCGTCCTTTCACCGGCAGCGGCTAGCAATCTTCTATCACGCACGTGCAGACGCATCCGTTTTGAGTAGATGAAAGGTAGGGCCGGCTGATGGCGTCGTTGGATATGGACGGGCCGTTTCCCCTCGAAGTCGATGAAGTCACGCGTATCGTTTCTGGGTCCGGCCCGGGCAACTTCGCGCTGGGCAAGATGGACAAGCAGAAGCGCTTCGTCGTGCGCTTTGTCGGGCGGGATGACAAGAATGTCCGCGATGCTTTGCTGTCAGCCGCGAAGAAGGCCGATCCGACGCCGGGTTTGATCGGTCGGATATTGGGTAAGGACGAGGGCGCGGATGCCTTCAAGTTCTCCTACGCCCAGGACGCCCAGGCGGCTTACGGCAAACAGTGCCGCACCTACCATCAATTCAACTCCAAGGGGCAGTTGGAGAACAAAAGCCATCCCAAGCCACCGAACGGCGCCCCCGGCAAATGCCCCGTCTGCGGCGAGACGCAATAGCACGCCGCTTCGATGACCCGCGCAAAAATAAGGCCCGGAAGCTTCCGCTTCCGGGCCTTATCGCGTTCGAGGCCGGGTTGGACCGGCCGGGGCTGCCCTACACCAGATCGCGCGGGATCGCTTCGTCCCAGGTCTTGGCGAACACGCGGCTGTCACCCTCGTAAGCATCCAGGGTGGCGCGGATGCGGAAGGTTTCCGCATCGCTTGTCATCAGGGTTCGAGTGACCGTGTGCACTTCCCAATCGGCGCCGTCGGGGTTGCGGCGGCGGAAGGTGCGGCGCCACTCGGTCCAGCCGGACAGCGACTGGTAGTCCTCGTCGGAATAGCTGTAGCGCTCTGTGGTGCGCGAGCCGATCTCCAGGTTGTGCCGCTCGATCCGGTACAGCCCCTCGTCGTTGATCACCTGCAGGGTGTTCTTGTCGTTGGCGAGGTCGCGGATCACCGTCCACTCCTCGTGGGTCGGCTGAATCGGCGTCTTCTCCATGGCCGGCGCGCCTTCCGGTTCGCCGAACGCGGGCAGGGCGTCATCGTCGGCGTCGCGGCGCGGGCGTACCGGCAGCACCGCCTTGCTGTTGCCCAGGTGGACCGTCAGTTTGACCGGTTCCGGTGCGGGCCAGGCGAGTGGCCAGTAGACGGTCGAGACCGACACGCGGATCGAGTGGCCTGCCGGGAACTTCTGGGCGATATGCTTCAGGTTGACGCGCACGCGGTAGCGCTTGCCCGGTTCCAGCGGTTCCGGGAACTCGTCGCTGTCGCGGTGGGTCAGGTTGAGCACGCCGTAGGACACACGCGTCGCCTTGTCGTCCGGCTGTACGTCGATCAGGCGTACGGCCACCATGGCGACCGGCTTATCGCTTTCGAGGTCCAGTTCGACATAGGGCTGGCCGCAGATCTCCAGGGGCGCGTCCAGCCGCGGTGTCTCGAACACCAGGGCACCGCCGTCCTCGTCGCGTTGGTCGTGCGGCAGGTCGGGCGGAGCGTTGTAGGAGCACCACTTGCCGGCATAGAGCCCGACGAACAGGGGCGACTGAATGTCGAGCGCCCCACGCTCGACCTCCGTCTCCTCGGGGACCAGGTCGTGGCCGTAGGTCAGTTTGTAGGCCGTCGGCTGGATGTTGTCGGACGGCCAGGACGGCTCGCCCACCCAGCGGCCCGGGCGGATGTCGTAGCGGGCGCTGGGCGGGACGCTGTCCTGCATCCACACGCGCAGGCGCGGCTCGTCCATGATCCCGGTGTCGGCCCCCTTCATCCAGTGATCGAACCAGCGCAGCGTTTCCTGCAGGAAGCCGATCGCCGGCCCGGGCACGCCCAGGTGCGGATACTTGTGCGCCCAGGGGCCGACCAGCCCCTTGGCCGGTACGTGCTTCAGCCCGTCCAGCAGGCGGAACACGGCGTTGCAGTAGCCGTCGGCCCAGCCGGACACGGCGTAGACGGGGATCTGGATGTCGGTGAAATCCTCGCAGACGCTGCCGTGCTTCCAGTAGGCGTCGCGCCGCTGGTGTTCCAGCCACTTCTTCAGCCACAGCCCGCTGCCGTCCAGGCGTTGCAACCACATCTCCTTCCAGCGCTCGCCGACCAGCTCGGGGTCGGGCGGACAGGCGTTGTGGTCGAACATGGTCGACGCCCAGGACAGGTTATCGCCCAACAGACAGCCGCCCATGTGGTGGACGTCGTCGGCGTACCGGTCGTCGGTCGAGCAGATGGTGATGATGCACTTCAGCTGCTTTGGGCGCAGGGCGGCGACCTGCAGGCCGTTGAAGCCGCCCCAGGAGATGCCGATCATCGCGGCTTGGCCGTCGCACCAGGGCTGGTCCTCCAGCCACTGCAGGATCTCGACGCCGTCGTCCAGCTCCTGTTGCAGGTACTCGTCTTCCAGCACGCCGTCGCTCTCGCCGCTGCCGCGGATGTCGACGCGCACGCCTGCGTACCCGTGGCCGGCCCAGTAGGGGTGCATCTGGGCATCGCGGGCGTGCGTCAAGTCGCGCTTGCGGTAGGGCAGGTACTCCAGGATCGCTGGCACCGGAGTCTGCTCGGCGTCCTTTGGCCGCCAGATCCGGGCAGCCAGCCGGGTCCCGTCCTTGAGAGGGATCCAGGTTTCCTCCTCGATCACCTCGCGGGGGAATTCGTTCACGATTCGCATGTCTGACTCACGTGCCGGGAAAATACGTCCGTCTCTCCCGCCCGGCGTTCCGGCCGGGGGGAGAGGCAAGGAGGATCAGTATGGGGTGCAAAGGCTAAAAAGCCGTCTACTCTTCGATGTCGAACTGGAAGTTCAGGCTCTTGATCACCTGTTCGTAGTTCCACAGCAGCTTGCCCTGACTCTTCGCACCCATCCAGATATAGGCGACGGCGAAGGAGTAGGCATCCTGCTCCGGCAGGTCGGATAGGCGGGTGCCCACCTTGACCTGTGGCGCGATATAGGTGCCAGGCACTTTCGCCTGCGCGGCCTCGAGCTGCTGCTTGTCCGGCACGCCCGTCACGGTCGCGTCGGTGAAGAATACGCGATAGAAGAACTTGCCCGCCACTTTATGCTCGCCCTGACGGTGCGGCATATCCGGCCGGCGGCCGAGCGCCAGGTCGACCGTCACCTGCTGGTGACTGATGCCGTCGACCTTCTCGAACAGGTCGCAGTGCGATTGCGAGATCCGGGTGTTGATCTCGAGCAGCCAGACCTGATCCGACACCTCGTCCCAGAAATACTCGATGTTGAACGCGCTGTTGTTGAAGCCGACGTGGCTCATGATCGTGCGCGTCAGCTCGGCCATCTTGTCCTGCACGCGCGCGGGCAGGTTGGAGGGATAGAGGTAATAGAAGAAGCTCAGCACCTGCGGGTAGCGGATCGAGTCCACCACGCCGTAGGGCACCACTTCGCCCTCGTAGACGTAGCCTTCCACGGTGCACTGCCGGCCGCCGATGATCTGCTCGGCCATGCAGTAGCGCCCGTCGACCTCGCGGATTTCGTCGGGCAGGTCGGCCTGTTCCAGGACGTAGTTGAACGGCGTGGAGATCGTGCCAATGTCCGCGCGCAGCTTCTGGACGGCGTGATCGAAGTCCTCCGGGTTGTCGATCCGGAAGCCGAGTCGCGAGCCCGAGGACTTGATCGGCTTGACGAAGAACGGGAACGCCAGCCCGGCCTCGCCGATCTTCGACAGCGCGCCATCGTCGAACGGATCGAAGGCGGTGAAGTTCGGGATGTGGTCCGGGATCACCTCGTTCTGGACCGAGCGGCTCCAGAACTTGTGCTCGCACTTCAGCAGGCTTTCCAGCGAGGTCGTCCGGGTGCCGAACTTGTTGCACAGGATCGGCAGCATGGTGGAAACAGGAAAGTCCATGTAGCCGGCGATCGCGTCGATCGTGCCGTCGAAGGCGTTCAGTTGCGCCTCCGCCTCCTGCAGCATGGCGGGGATGTCGAACTCTTCGGTCTCGTAGACCTTGGCGGGGTCGATCAGGCCGTGGAACGTGATGTCTTCCGCGCCGCGCAGCCGCTTCAGCCTCTGATGGTGAAAATCGTTCAGACCGATGATGAAAACGTTCTTCGTCAGGGGTTCTGTCGGGGCGGATTATCGGCCCCGCCTCCTTAGCATCGTGGAACAGTTTGCAGGGGTCCGACAGCGGGTCGCCTGGCGGACACCAGCGACACTATATCGCATTCCTGGCGATCTGTCGGTATTTTCACCGTCTTAGAGGGTAAATGCTGCAGGGCTGAGCTGCGATTTTTTCGTGAGAGAACCCACATGCGGGCGCCGGCACAGGTTGGCGTCCGCATGTGGGGATCGGTTACAGGCCGCTCGACCCGCGCAACTCCGGAGCGACCTTCCAACCCGGCTCGACGTCAGACATGTCGGGCAGTTGGTGGGCGATGCCCTTGTGGCAGTCGATGCAGGTCTTGTCGCCGTTGAACAGGTAATCCTGGTGGATGCGTTGAGCCCGGGCGTTCTGCGCCACTAGGTCCATGTTCTTGGGCTTGTGGCAGTTCTTGCATTCCTGGCTGTTGTTGGCCTTCAGCCGTGACCACTCGTGCTTGGCCATCTCCAGCCGGTGCTCCTGGAAGTCCTGCTTGGTCTCCAGCGTGCCAAAGATGTGGCCCCAGACCTCTTTCGAGGCCTGCATTTTGCGGGCGATCTTGTCGGTCCAGTCATGGGGCACGTGGCAATCCGGACAGGTTGCGCGCACGCCGGTGCGGTTGGAGAAGTGCACCGTCTGCTGCAGTTCCTGGTACACGTTGTCCTGCATTTCATGGCAGGAGATGCAGAATTTCTCGGTATTGGTCGCTTCCAGGGCGGTGTTGAAGCCGCCCCAGAAGACCACGCCGAAGATGAAGCCGCCCAGCACCAGCGCACCCAGCGGCAGATAGCCGGACGGCCGGCTGGCGATTCGCCAGACGTCGCCCAGCAGCAGTTTGAGCCGCCGCACCATGGCCTAGTCGGCCTCCTGACCGCCGTTTTCGTTCGCGTTTGTGCCGGTCAGTTGGCTCATGTCGGTGAACATGCTGGGCACCAGCGGTCGCGCGTCGGTCTGGGGCACGTGGCACTGAGTGCAAAAGTACCGCTGGCGCGAGACATCGGCCAGCATCTGGCCGTTGCGGTCCTGGTAGTGCGTGACCGAAATCATCGGCGCGCCGGACTGCGCGGTGTAGGTGCGCTTGTGGCAGGTCAGGCACTTATTGAAGTTGACCGACAGCTCGTAGCCGTCGATGTCGTGCGGGATGGTCGGGGGTTGTTCAGGATAGGCGCGCATCCGCCGCGGCTGGTCGGTCTCCGGGCGGGCCAGTTGCGGGGCTGGCACGCTCGCTGTGAAGTCGTCCGGTCCGGTCAGGCGCGGCTGGTCGGTCAGGGTTTGGGCGCCTGCGGCGCCGCCCACGATCAGGAGCGGCAGCGCGAGCGCGAGGCGAATCCGGCGCATAGCAGCTCTCCTCAGGCCTGGGTGATCTTGACGGCGCACTTCTTGAAATCGGTCTGCTTGGAGATCGGGTCGGTGGCGTCCAGCGTGCACTGGTTGATCAGCATGCTGGCGTCAAACCAAGGCACGAACACCACGCCGCGCGGCGGACGGTTACGTCCCTTGGTTTCAACGCGGGTCCGGATCGCCCCGCGGCGCGAGGCAATCTCCACCTCCGAGCCGCGGCGCAGGTTGCGCTGGATGGCATCCTGCGGGTGCATGTAGACGCGCGCCCCCGGGAACGCCTTGTAGAGTTCCGGCACCCGCATGGTCATCGAGCCGGAGTGCCAGTGCTCCAGCACGCGCCCGGTGACCAGCCAGAGATCGTACTGCGCGTCCGGGCTTTCGGCCGGCTGCTCGTAGGGCAGGGCCATGATCCGCGCCTTGCCGTCGGAATGGCCATAGAACTGGATCTTGCTCTCGCCTTCCGACTGAGCTTTTGCCGCATAGGGGTCGTAGTCGGCGTTATAGCGCCAGCGCGTCTCCTCGCCATTCACCACCGGCCAGCGCAGCCCGCGTTCCTCGTGGTAGCGCTCGAACGGCGCCAGGTCGTGCGCCTTGCCCAGGCCGAACTGGCGGTATTCCTCGAACAGGCCTTTCTGGACGTAGAAGCCGAAGTGTTCGGATTCGTGGTTGGCGTAGTCGTCCGCCGTCTCTGACAGCGGATAGGCGTCGACGTTGCCGTTGCGATAGAGCACGTCGAACAGCGTCTTGCCTTTGTAGTCGGGGTTGGCGTCCAGAATTTCCTTGGGCCAGACTTCGTCGGTCGTGAAACGCTTGGCGAACTCCATCAGCTGCCAGACGTCCGAGCGCGCCTCGCCCGGCGCGTCGACCAGCTGGTGCCAGAACTGAGTACGCCGCTCGGCGTTGCCGTAGGCGCCCTCTTTCTCCACCCACATGGCCGTGGGCAGGATCAGGTCGGCCGCCTTCGCCGTGACAGTGGGATAGGCATCCGAGACGACGATGAAGTTGTCCGGGTTGCGGTAGCCCGGGTAGGTCTCGTTGGTCGTGTTCGGAGCAGCCTGCAGGTTGTTGTTCACCTGAATCCAATAGGCGTTGATCTCTCCGTCGTGGAGCATCCGGTCCTGCTTGACCGCGTGCGCGCCGACCCAGCCAGGCACCGTGCCTTCGGGCAGTTTCCAGATCTTTTCCGCCGTTTTCCGGTGCTCGGGGTTTTTGACAACCATGTCGGCCGGCAGGCGGTGGGCGAAGGTGCCGACTTCGCGCGCGGTGCCGCAGGCCGACGGCTGACCGGTGAGCGAGAAGGGGCTGTTGCCCGGCGTGGCGATCTTGCCGGTGAGCAGGTGCAGATTATAGACGAGATGGTTCACCCAGACCCCGCGGGTGTGCTGGTTGAAGCCCATCGTCCACAGGCTCATCACCTTGGTATCCGGGTCGGCGTACAGCTTGGCCAGGCTGATCAACTGGTCCTGGCTGACGCCGGACAGTTCGCTCGCCCGCTCGACCGTGTAGTCGGCGACGAACTCCTTGAATTCCTCGAAGCTCGCCGTGCGCATGCCCCCTGGATCGTCGGCGTTCTGGGCTTGCTGCTGCAGCGGGTGTTCCGGACGCAGGCCGTAGCCGATGTCGGTGTTGCCGACATAGAAGCCACCGTGCTTCTGAACGAAGTCGTGATCCACCGCGTCGTTCTGGATCAGGTAGTTCGCGATGAAGTTCGCGATCGCGAGATCCGTCTGCGGCTCGAAGGTGATCGGGATGTCCGCCAGATCGGAGCTGCGGTGGGTGAAGGTGGTGAGCACCGCCACCCGCACGTGGGGGTAGGACAGCCGCCGGTCCGACAGGCGGGTCCACAGTACCGGGTGCATCTCCGCCATGTTGGAGCCCCAGAGCACGAAGGCGTCGGCGTGCTCGAAGTCGTCGTAGCAGCCCATCGGCTCGTCGATGCCGAAGGTGCGAATGAAGGCCGCCACGGCGGAAGCCATGCAGTGCCGGGCGTTGGGATCGATGTTGTTGGAGCGGAAGCCGGCCTTCATCAACTTGGAGGCGGCGTAACCCTCCCAGACGGTCCACTGCCCAGAGCCGAACATGCCCAGGCCCTCGGGCCCCTTGGCCTGCAGCGTCTTCTTCCACTGCTTGGCCATCTCGTCGAACGCACGCTCCCAGGACACCTCCTGGAACTCGCCATCCTTGGCGAACGCGTCGCCGCGCATGCGCATCAGCGGTTTGGTCAGGCGGTCCTGGCCGTACATGATCTTGGACAGAAAGTAGCCCTTCACGCAGTTCAGGCCGCGGTTGACCGGCGATTCATGGTCGCCGTGGGTGGCCACGACCTTGCCCTGCTTGGTGCCAACCATGACCGAGCAGCCAGTGCCGCAGAAGCGGCACGCGGCCTTCGACCACTTGATATTGACGGCTTCTTTGCCGCCGGGGATCGGCTGGGCGTGGGCGGGCAGGCTGATGCCGGCCACCGCGGCGGCGCCGGCAGCGGCCTTGGCCTTCAAGGCTTCGCGTCGGGTGACGGTCATGGGCTCCCTCCGTGCACAGAGTATCCGGCATCCAGCCGCCCGAGGGCTGACCCGATCGGCTGGATGGCGTTTCTTGTTGTCGTTGTTGGGCTGTGGTTCAGCCGGTTTTTTGGTCTTGCGGATTTGCTTCGGCGAGCGCCGCGTCGTCGCGGAAATGGGAGACGATCGCGGCGGAGTAGACATGGTCGTAGAGCGAGATGCGGTTCACCATATCGGCGAGCGCGTGCTCGTCCGCGGCTTCCAGGACGACCACCAGGCGGCCGCCCTCACGCGCCGCGACCTCGGCACCGGCCAGGGTGTCGATCCAGCCGGCAACAGCTTCGGCGCGCTCCTCGACGGCGTTCACGACGATGCCGGAAACGTGTGCCTGCGCGTCATCGGCCGCGCCCTTACCGACGGTCGGCGGATCGTGTGGGGTCTGGACGGTGCGTGGCATCTCGGAACCTCAGTTCGCCTGGTGTCTTGAATGGTGGACGATCTTGATGACCTGGGCCGGGCAGGCGGCGACACAGGCGCCGCAGCCGGTGCAACTGTCGGGGTTGAGCCAGGGGACCGGCGGACCGCTCTCTTCGGGCGCGAAAGGGATGGCATCGTAGTCGCAGACGTCGCCGCAGGTTTGGCAGACGATCCCGTTGGTTGCCAGGCAACCCGATCCAATGCGGGCGACCCAGTCCCACGGGCTGTGGGTGTCGGGGGCCTCGAACGCGGGCTCCGGGCAAGCGTCGACGCACGCCTGACAGAAGGTGCATTCCCCGCTGCCCTGGGTGACGTCGACCTCTGGAAAGCCGCCGTCGCCCTTGACCAGGATCCCCTCGGGACAGGCCTCGAGGCAGGCGCCGCAACGTGTGCAGGCATCTTCGAACGTTGCGCTTGCCCACGGTGGTCGCCAGGGGTCGGCGGCCGTATCGCGGGTGCGCTTGATGTCGCTCTGATCACGGGCTTCCACGAGCCCGGCCAGCGGGCGGCGTAGAAAGGCACGCCGGCTGCGGTCGATCCGGTTGTCCCCAGGCATGTGGGTGGTCCCTCCCGGGCCCTAGACGCCTGGCGGCCCCGGTGGGCCGGTTAGAAGCTGATACATCCAGACTAGGAAACCATAGCCGCCCACGACGCCGACGGCGACGAACGGCCAGATCAAAACGGCGAGCAGCGCGAACACGAACTGCTCCCCCCGCTTACCCTGCAGGAAACGAGTTCGGATCGGGGTGGTCCCGGCGGCCTCATAGCTGGCAGCAGCGGCTGTTCGGTTGTCGCGCGCGGCCATGGCGTGCCTCCCAGTCCGATCGGGGGTGTGTCTGGGCTGGACCCTTACGCATGTGTCGTTGCGTTTTCGACAGCTTGTTTCTTAAAGAAAGCCTGCCCGATCGATGTGGATCATAAAAGGGATAATCGAAGAAAAATTGGTGTCACTTCATTTGCGGACGTTAACTGTTAGTCGGAGCGTTTCTCTTTCAATCAACCGAGATGTATAGATTTTTAGGTTTAAATGTTTATGTATCGTCGGTGCTTTTTGCGCTGCGACATGCTGGTCAATCTCAGGTATCGGACTCAGGCGGGACCAGCGGCAGGTGGATGGTCACCGTCGTGCCCTCGTTGGGTGTGCTGTCCAGTACCAGACGGCCGCCGTGGGCCTGCGCCAACTGCGCGGTCAGGGGCAGGCCGATGCCCAGCCCTTCGGCACTGCGGGCAAGGGATCCGTCAACCTGCTTGAAGGGCTTCAGCACCTCTTGTTGCTGGTCTTGGGCGATGCCCACCCCGGTGTCGGCGACCCAGATCGCGATCTCCCCACCGTCCTGCTGGGCGCCGAGCGTGATGCGGCCACCGGATTCGGTGAACTTCACCGCGTTGGTCAGCAGGTTGACCAGCATCTGCCGGACTTTTTGCGGGTCGGCGACCAGTTCGGGCAGATCGTCCGGTGTCGTCACCTCGAGGTCGATGCCTTCGCGGGCGGCCTTCTCGCGGACAAACGCCGCGCAGGTGTCGAGCAGCCGCGGCACGTCGATCCCGTCCGGGTTTAGCCGCAGCTCGTCGAGTTCCAGCTTCACCACGTCGATGATGTCGTTGATCACGCCCAGCAGATGCTTTGAGGAGGTGAGCACGTCGTCGACGTAGGCGTCGTAGCGCTCGTCCCCCAGCGGGCCGAACAACTCCTGGTCCATCATCTCGGAAAAGCCGATCACGGCGTTGAGCGGCGTGCGCAGCTCGTGTCCGACCATGGCGAGGAACTGGTTCTTCGCCTTGTCCGCGGCTTGGACGCGTTCCAACGCTTCGTTCAGCTCGCTGTTCTTGTCGCGCAGTTTGCTCAGGGCACTTTCCAGTTCGCCGCGGTAGTTGCGTGCCCGCCGGTCGGCTGCGACTTCCTGTGTGACGTCGCGCGCCGACCCGCGGAAGCCCGCGAACCTTCCGTTCTCCTCGTCGAACTTCGGGATCCCGGAGATCTCGAACAGCCGCTCGTCGTCGCTATCCGGAGCGATCACGTAGAGGACGTTTTCGAACGGCGCCCGTCGGTGCGCTGTCAGCGGGCGCTGCTTGGGCACCTTCGGGTTGGCCGTCACCCGGCCCAGATCGAAGAACTTCCAGCCGATCACCTTGCCTGGATCGAACCCGAGCACCCCCTGGTCGCGAGTGCTGGAGGCGGTGAAGGTCCAGTTGCCATCGACCTCCCAGACCCAGTCGGAGACGGTCGAAAGGATTTCCTCGAATCGGCTGCGCAGGGCGCGTACCTCGGCGATCGCCTCGCGGGTGCGGGTGACCTCCGTGAAGGTGCCGATCAAGGCGCGCACGCCGCCGTCCGGATCGGGGACGGTGCGGTGCAGGCCTTCGAAGGTGCGTGTCTGCTCGGGCGTATTGCCGGATAGCCGCTCTGTCTGGCGCACGGTGGTGTCCGACCGGACAATCCGGCGAACCAACGCGCGCGGCAGCCGGTCGCCGTCATCCAGCAGCGTGGCGGCTAGCTGCGCCTTGAACGCCGCGTTGGCGTAGATGATCCGGCCATCGGGGGCGGCGATATAGAGCGGGGCGGCCATCTCCAGCAGCAGCGGCCAGGCGGCTTCGAGGGCCTCCGCATCGCTGGTCGGCGTACCGCCGTGCTGTCCATCTGGTGCCATAACGGGGTGCCGGCTGGCTGGATGGCTATTGGACAGCTTGCTCATGTCTCTCGGCGATCGGGGCCGTGCGGGCGCTTGGGTGGGGGGAGATGGCGAGGTAGTTGACGCCGTGTTCGTAGAGCCAGCTGGCCTCCGGGCTGTCCGGAGCCGTGCTGGCGATTGTTTCGATGCGCAGACGGTGCGCCATCTCCAGGAGCTTGCGCGCGATCACGCCGCGATAGGGGTCGTCGGCGATGCCGTCGATCAGCTGCGGGGCGAGCCAGGCGTATCCGGGGCGCAGGTGCTGCAGCAGTTCCAGCGCACCGACACCACTGCCCAGCCGGCCCAGCGCGACTTCGTAGCCCTGGTCGCGGTAATAGCTGAGGATGTTCTTCAAATGCGCGACGTCGTAACCGCCCTGGGGATGGTTCAGGGTGAAGACGATGTTCTCCGGCGGCAGGTCGACCCGCTTGGCGGCCTCCACGGTCGTGCGCAGGCAGTACACCGGGTCGTAGATCGCCGCCGGTTGGAACTCGACGAATACCGGGGTGTTGATGTTCTGCGCTGGCGCCGCCTTGATACAGGCGATCCGCGCGCTCCGGTCCAACTGGTGCAGCAGGTCGGCCCGGCGGGCCAGCTCGAACACCGCGTCCGACTCCCCGCTCAGTCGTGGAAAGCCGACCTGGGCGCCGTGCGCCATGACGTCGCTATGATCGTCGGCGAACACGATCGGGGCGAAGCCGATCTCGAAGGCGTCGTGCGCCAGCGTGTCGATCAGCGGTCCGGCGCGCAGATAGTTCAGCAGCGTCTCGAGCGTGGTGACCCGGGGATAGTCGGCAAGCGTCGGTGTGGCGCCGGGCGTGAGCGCGAGCGTTCGGGCTGCGCGGCACTCCTCCGCCGACAGCACCTCCTCCAGCCCGATCAGGGCCTGCCGCACAGCGTCCGTTTCGACCTGCAGGATCAGGCCATCGTCGTCGCCCGCCGTCTCGAACGGGATGCCTTCGGAGTCCAGGCGCTTGCGGATTTTGCCGGCGCTGTGGCCGAGTGGCGGCCAGAGGTACAGGGTTGACGGGGCATCGGGACGCGCCGGCAGTCGCTCACAGCGTGCGCACCCGGTGGAACTGCAGGCCATGCGTCGTCTCTCCCAAAAGCCTGTTTGCGTTGGCCCGTCTGACCCTCTCCTGAATTTTGGCGCGTGTGCGCGCGGCGCATCCCTGAAGAGGCACCGCGACACTACGCGTCTTTCGGCTAAGAAATTGTGAAGTCTTACACGCGCGGCCTGTCAACAGCGTTTGCGTGTGGAGGCCGCGCGACAACTTTGGCGCGCGCCGTCACGCCACCGGCGAGTCGCCCCCGCCCATGCCCGGCTGGAAGTAGGGGTTGGTGCCGTTGGCGTGGTCGGTGACGTCGAGGATTTCCTCGACTTGCGGCACGTGGCGCTTGATCTCGTTCTCGATCCCCTGCTTCAGGGTCACGCTCGCCATGCCGCAGCCCTGGCAGCCGCCTTCCAGACGGACGTAGACGCGGCTGCCCTGCACGTCGATCAGGGTGATGTGCCCGCCGTGCCCGGCGACCGCCGGGTTGACCCGCTCGTCCAGCACCTGCTTGACCGCCTGGCCAGCTTCGGTGCGCAGGCCGGGGCGCACGATCGCGTCCTGGTAGTCCTGGACCTTCTCCACCTCGGGCACGTAGTGGCGCAGCATGTTCTCGATCTGCGAGAGCATGGCGTAGGCGCTGCCCTGCAGCTTGAGGTTCAGCGTGCCGCCGACCATGGAGTGGAAGGCGACCTCGCCGCCGGTCTGCTCGATCGCCGGCTGGATGCGCGTCTCGATCAGCTCGGTGACCTGCTCGATCAGTTCGTCGTCGGCGTCGGAGACGGGTTCCGTGCCCTCCTGAACCGCGTGGCCGGGATCGCCGGCCGCGCCCTCGGCGCCGTTGCCCGCGCCCTCGGCGCCCGCAGGCTCCTCGATCACCGGCTGGCCGGAGGTGAAGTGCTGCATGATCCCGGCCAGCACGTGCGGCTTCAGGGTCAGCCAGTCGGCGTTCGGCGCCTTGGTGACGGCGACGCTTTCGCCGTTCAGCTGCACGCCGCGCACCTGCTCCTGCTCGAACAGTCGGGCGGCGAGCGGCGACCGGCGCGCGGTCTCCGGGCTGTCGAACGCGATCGGGCCCTCGGGATAGACCTCCCGGCCGGGCACGAACTCGATGGTGTCGGGATCGTTGGTCGCCTGCGTCTGAATGAACATCTCACCCTCCGCGCCGAATGTGTGTGCCGGCGCTCTTCTCTGCCTGCCGCCGCGCGCCCTGGATGCCGGCCGTCAGCCAGCCGGGCGCGCGGGTGATAAATACCCGAGTGGGAAGGTAGGTGGCCGCTGGCGGATAGGGAAGGGGGAGCTGGTTTACCGATCCGTCTCGACTGCATCCCTGGAGGCGGCACCGTGCCGTGCAGCTCGTGCGCCGCTGATCAAGCGATCAAACCCCGCAACACCCTCACACACCGCTCCAGCTCATCCGCCTCGATGAACTCGTCCGGCTGATGCGCCTCGCGGATGTTGCCGGGGCCCATCACGACCGTGGAGAACCCGTGGGTCTGGAAGACGCCGCCTTCGGTGGCGTAGGAGACGACTTCCGTGTGGTTGCTGCCGGTGAGGTCGCGGGCGAGGGCTTCGGCGGCGCCGCGACGGTCGGGCGGGACGCCGTCGGCGGCCGCGTTGGGGCCGGTTTCCGGGGCGAGGGCGACCGCGCCGGCGCGCGGCACCGTCTCGATCGTTGCGTCCGGCGCGGTCGCCTGCAGGCGCGGCAGCACGGTTTCGCGCGCGAAGCGGTCGAGCGCCTGGACGTACTGGGCCGGGTCTTCGCCTGGCAGGGTCCGGCATTCCCAGGCGAAGTGGCAGCTGCCGGGGATGATGTTGAGCGCATGGCCGCCCTCGATCGTGCCGACCGAGAAGCTGGTGTAGGGCGGGGTGAAGGGACAGTCCGCCGGCGCGGTCTCGCGCGCCCGGTCGGCCAAGCGCTGCAGCTCTCCGATCAGCGCGCCCGCCGCCATGATCGCGTTGGCGCCCAGCTGGGTCTGGCTGGAATGCGCTTCCTTGCCGGTGACGGTGGTGTCGTAGCCGTTGATGCCCTTGTGTGCGATCACGAGCTGCATCTCCGTCGGCTCGCCGACGATGACGCCGCGCGGCGGGGCGATCGCACCGTCGGCCATCTGCTTGATCATGTCCTGGCAGCCCACGCAGCCGACCTCCTCGTCGTACGAGATCGCGAGGTGAATGGGACGCGTCAGCCCGGCCGCCGCGAACTCCGGCACCAGCGCCAGCGCGCAGGCGAGGAAGCCCTTCATGTCCGTGCTGCCGCGTCCGTAAAGGCGGCTGCCGCGCTGGGTCAGGGTGAACGGGTCGCTCGACCAGCTCTGGTGCGCGGTCGGCACGACGTCGGAGTGCGCGGAGAGCACCACGCCGCCGTCGACGTTCGGACCGATCGTGGCGTACAGGCTGGCTTTGTCGCCCTGCGCGTTCGGTACCCGCGTCGCGGCGATGCCGTGGGCGGCGAGGTAGTCCTCGACGAACGCGATCAGCGCGAGGTTGGACTGGTGCGAGACGGTGTCGAAGCCGACCAGCTTCGCCAGCATCTCCGTCGGCGTGTAGCGTGGACCTTGGGTGCTCATACCCTCCGGGGTACGATGGTTCGCGGCCGCTGTCGAGGGATTAAGGGGGCGGTGCCGCCGCTCACCCCTTCCAGAAGCTGGGGGCGAACATGATCAGGACCGTGAACAGCTCCAGCCGGCCCAGCAGCATGCCGAAGGAGAGCAGCCACTTCGCTTCATCGGGGAGGCTGGTGAAGGTGCCGGACGGGCCGATGATCGGTCCCAGGCCAGGGCCGACGTTGGAGATCGCGGTGGCGGCGCCCGAGACGGCGGTGACGAAGTCCAGCCCCATCAAGCCGAGCGCCAGGGCCAGCACGGCGAAACTCAGGGTGTAGACGAAGAAGAAGCCCATCACCGACTGCGCCACCTGATCGGGGATCGGGCGGTTGTTGTAGTACGGGATGAACACCCCGTGCGGCTGCATCAGCCGGCGGATCTGCACCCGCGCCTCAGCGTAGACGACCTGGAAACGAAAGATCTTGATACCGCAGGTGGTCGAGCCGGCGCAGCCGCCGATGAACATCAGGATGAACATCAACACCACCACGAACCCGCCCCACTGGCCGAAGTCCGCACTGGCGTAGCCGGTGCCGGTCATCACCGAGATCACGTTGAAGGTGCCGTGCCGGGCGGCGTCCGCGCTGGTGTAGAAGTCGTTGCCGACCAGGAAGGCCGTGGTGATCGCCGCCGCGAAGGCGAGGATCGCCAGCATCCAGCGCACCTGTCCGTCCATCAGCATCGCGAACGGGTTGCCGCGTATCGTGCGCAGGTACAGCACGAAGGGCACCGAACCCAGGATCATGATCAGGCTGGTCGCCCACAAAATGCCGTGGCTGTCCCAATGGCCGAAGCTGGCGTCGTGGGTGGAGAAGCCGCCGGTGGCGATCGAGGTCATGGAATGCGCGATCGCGTCGAAGCCGCTCATGCCCAGCAGGTAGTACAGCACCGCCGCGAACACGGTCAGCAGGATGTAGATGCCGGCGATCGCGGCGGCGACTTGAGCGGCGCGCGGCAGCACCTTGTCGGCGTCGAACGCCTCGACCCGGAACAGCTGCATGCCGCCCACGCGCAGGATCGGCAGGATGGCGATCGCCATCACGACGATCCCGATGCCGCCCAGCCACTGCAGCATCGCCCGCCAGATCAGGATGCCCGGCGGCGCGGTGTCCAGTCCGACGATCACGGTGGAGCCGGTCGTGGTGATCCCGGACATCGATTCGAACACCGCGTCGGTGAACGACAGGCCGAGTTCGGAGAAGGACAGCGGCAGCGCGCCGAACAGGGCGATCGTCGCCCACGCCCCGGTGGTCATCACGAACGCCTGGCGGATGTTGAAGCTAGCCCAGCCGGTGCGCGTGGTCAGGATCATCGACACGCCGGCGAACACCGTCACCGCTGACGAGGCGATGAAGACTTCCCAGTCCCGGTGGCCCAGAATCAGGTCGACCGCTGCCGGTACCAGCATCGCCGCTGCCAGGATCGACAGCAGTACGCCGATCACGAAGGTTACCGGCCGCAGGTCGATCATCGTGGGCGGTCCAGGTCAGTTTGGGAACTTACGCGCGTTCTTGGCCCCAAACAGGCGCAAGGATGAGAGAATAAGGGGGCTGCCGGCATGGCGCTTGGGCGGTGTCTCCCCCTGATCCTCTGAGCCCACGTGGAAGCGGAGGGAGCCGCCGCGACGATCTGCGAACCGGCGGGCACCGCGCTCACCCGTGGTGTAGTCCGCCGCCATGCCCGATCAGGGCCAGGAACTCGCGCCGGGTAGCATCGGAGGAGCGGAACATCCCCAACATCCGGCTGGTCACCATGCTTGTGCCCGGCTTCTGCACGCCCCGGGTGGTCATGCACTGGTGCTCCGCCTCGATCACCACGGCGACGCCCTTGGGCTCGAGGACATCCTGGATGGCGTTGGCCACCTGAGCCGTCATCTTTTCCTGGATCTGCAGACGCTTGGCATAGGCATCGACGACCCGCGCCAGCTTGGAGATGCCGACCACGCGCCGGTCGGGCATGTAGGCAACGTGCGCCTTGCCCAGGATCGGCGTCATGTGGTGTTCGCAATGGCTGGTGACCCGCACATCGCGCAGCACGACCATCTCGTCGTAGCCCTCGACCTCCTCGAAGGTTCGCTGGAGGATTTCCAGCGGGTCCTGGCCGTAGCCGACGAAGAAGTCTTCGTAGGCGCGGGCGACGCGGGCGGGCGTATCGACCAGCCCCTCGCGGGCGGGGTCGTCGCCGGCCCAACGCAGCAGCGTGTCGACCGCCGCTTCCGCCTCCGCGCGGGTGGGCAAGGGCACGCCGCAGGCGTTCAGCGCGCCGCCTGCGTGGCTGTCGCCGCCAGAGTTTTGGGGGGTGTCATCGGACGCCGAAGGGGTCCGGGAAGTTTCGGATGTCTGATCGGTCACGGCTTCGCCTGCGCAATCCGTCGATGAGCCTGTCGTGAGCCACCTCGCATGGCGGCGGCGCGCCGGCCCGGGCGCATCAACGGCGCGCGGCCAGCGCGGGCGTTAGTTGAGTTGCACGGGCTGGTGCGGGCTGTCCAGGGAAAAGGCCGGAATTTCGACGTCGAAACGCTCGCCGCTGCGCGTCTCCATCTCGTAGCTGCCAACCATGATGCCCGATGGCGTGCCGAGCGGGGTGCCGCTGGTGTATTCAAACGACTCGCCGGGATCGAGTACCGGCTGTTTGCCGACCACGCCGGAGCCACGGACTTCCTGAATCTGCCCGTTGGCATCGGTGATCCGCCAATAGCGGTTGATCAGCTGGACAGCGACCTCGCCGACGTTCTCGATCTTCACGTGGTAGGCCCAGACGTAATGGTCGTCGGACGGTGACGACTGATCGTCCAGATAGTAGGGCTCCACGGTGATGCGGATGTCCTGCGAGGTGTGGCTATACATCTTATCCATCGGCGTGTCGGTGGTCCGGGCGGCCTTCGTCGGGCGCGCGAGCTGCACGTGCGCGTCCCGACGAAAGTAAGTTGCCCGGGGGCGCGCTGTCCGTGTCGCGTCGACCGCGCCTGTATAAGCGCCCAAAGCCCACTTGTCCAAGGATCGCCAGAGTGTGGTGAGACAAGCGGCGTGGGTGCAATGCGCCATCGTCCTATCAGTGTTGGAGCCCAAGAGACGATTAGTCGCTGTGGTGCGCGCCACCGACCAATCGAGGACCATTTTCCGGCGTGTGGCCCAATTCCAGGATCTTTCCGCCAGCCGCCCGGGCATCGTCCGGGTCGTGCGTGACCAGCAGGATCGGCAGCCCACGGGCGTGCGCATGTTCGAATACGAAGCGCCGTAGACGTCCGCGCAACGCCGTGTCCAGCTTGGAGAACGGCTCGTCCAGCAGAAGCGCGCGCGGCTCCGCCAGCAGAGTGCGCATCAGCGCCACCCGGGCGCGCTGGCCGCCGGACAGGGTGGCTGGGTCGCGGTCGCCGAAACCTGCGAGTTCCGCCTCGTTCAGCGCGGCCTCAACCCGCTGGCGGCGCCAGCGCTTGCTACGGCCCGGCGACAGCCCGAAGGCCAGGTTCTCGGCCACCGACAAATGCGGAAACAGCAGGTCGTCCTGGAACAGGATGCCGATCCGCCGCGTTTCCGGCGGGTCCGCCGTGACGTCCACGCCGTCGATCCGCACACGGCCGTATGCGGTGAAGCCGTGGGGCAGCGTACCGGTCAGGAAGGCCAGCAGGCTCGACTTGCCGGAGCCGGACGGGCCCATCACCGTGACCACCGTGCCGCCTGGAACCGACAGGCTGATCGGGCCGAGCAGCCGGCGGCCGGCCAGGTCGATCGCGGCCGAGTCGACCGCCAAATGCCGGCGACCGGCCGTGTGCTCGAAAGCGTTTTGGGGCTCGTCGCGCACGCTTATCCCTCCAAGGCGCGGCGGTTGCGGAATAGCCAGGCGGGCAGGGCGATCGCCGCAGCGAACAGCGCCAGCGGCAAGAGCGCCTGCAAAAGGGCGAAGACCCCCGCGATCCGCCGGTCGCCGCCGCCGGCCTGGGCGACGGCTTCGGTGGTGAAGGTCGCGAACCGCCCGGCACCGGCGAACACGGTCGGCAGGTACTGCGTCACCGAGACGGCGAAGCCGACCGCAAAGGCGAACAGGATCGGCCGTGCCAGCATCGGCAGCTTGACCCGCCAGAACACCCGGCCCGGCCGGGCGCCCAGGCATAGTGCGGCGCGCGGATACCGCGGGTCGAGCGCGCGGTAGGCATCGGCCAGCGACAGAAACAGATAGGGCAACACGAACAGGAGGTGGCTCCACACCAATGCGGGCCATGTTCCATCCAGCCCGGCGCGCACGGCCAGCACCTGCGCGCCGAACAGAAAGGATACCTGCGGCACCAGCAGCGGCAGGTAGAGCAACCAAAGCGCCCGGCCGGTCGGGTGGGTCTGGTTGCGTTGCTCATTCTCTAGACAGCCGAGGGTGAGCAGCAGCGCAATCCCGGTTGCCGCCAAGCCGCAGATCAGCGTCGTGCTGCCGGTCAGCCAGATGGTGTCGAGCTGTCGGGTCCAGTTGTCCAGGCGCCAGCTTGTGGGCAGCGCGTCGGGATAGCGCCAGCGCCCAGTCAGCGACCAGACCGCGAGCACGACCAGCCCGGCCAGCGACAGCAGCTGGACGCTCACCATGGCGACCTTTGCCGAGGCGCGCGCGACCATCGCCGGTCCGCCGCGGGTCCCGGCGGCGATCCAGCGCCGGCCCAGGCGCATGATCCCCCGCTCCAAGAGATTCCAGGCCAGGATCGCGCCGGCGACCAGCAGCAATTGCAGTGCCGCGCCGGCCGCGCCGACGAAGCGCAGCATCAGGTCGGGATCGTTGAACCAGCGGAAGACCTGGACGGCCAAGGGGGGCGGTGTGCCGGGACCCAGCACCAGCGCCACGTCGACCACCGACAGCGAGAAGGCAAGCACCGCGTAGATTGGCAGCCGGATCTGGCCGTAAACTGCCGGCAGCACCGTCTTGAGCCACGCCACCACCGGCCCGTAGCCGAGCGAACGCGCCACCGCGAGACGCTTGTCCGCGCGCGTCTGGTCAAGCGCGGCCAGCGTCATCAGCAACAGGTAGGGCACTTCCTTCACCACCAGCGCAGCCGCCAGCGCGAGGCCGTAGGGGTCCTGCACGCTCGCAAGTGCGGGGGGCACGCTCCAGCCGGTAAGCCAGGGCGAGACCAACCGCGCCGCCCAGCCGCTGGGGGCGATCAGGAATGCGAGCCCGATTGCGACCGCGACGTGGGGAACCGCCAGCAGCGGCGCCAGAAAACGGCGCACCCGCGCCATCGTGCGCGTGCCCTGCGCGGCGGCGACGAAGCCGATAGTAATGGTCAGCGATAGCGCGGTTGCCAGCACACCGCTGGTGAGTGTGAGCCGCACACTTGCCCCCAACCCCGGCGTCGCCAGCAGCGTCCGCCAATGCTGCAGCGTCAGGCTGTCGCCGCCCAACGCCGGGAACCACCCGAACGCCGGTAACCAAGTGTAGACCAGTCCGGCACCGATCGGCGCCAGGAACAACGCCAGGGCCGTTACCGGGAAAACCCGCAGCCAGGCGTCCTCCGGTCGGCGTACCGCCGCAGCCGCCGCGGGCGGCGTTAAGCCGGTCAACTGGCGTGGGGCAGTGGTCATCGTCTCTCCACATGGCACGCGTCTGAAGTAGTGAAGCGCAAGATGACGCCATAGCGCTCACAAGGGCACGCCGCTTGGTTCTTCAGACACGCAGGCTCTGGGTTCCCAATGGATGGCGATCTGGGAGACCTAACTGGCCCTTTGATCAGGATCGTCCCGGTAGCAGATGGCTGACGGAGATCGTTGCTGCGCTCACGGCGCTTTTCCGAGCATCCACCGTCGCAGGATTTGACAGAATCTCCGGCCAGCCGTCCATACGCTGTCGGCCCGCTTTACATCGCTGCCGAAGGCGTTTGCGCATTCGTGTTGTTTCAATGGCTTGAATAGTTGGCACGAAGCTTGCGTGCAAGTTGGTATCAAGGGCTAGCGCCATGCAACGATGGAGAACACACAATGTTTAAGCGGAAGACGTTGACGGGCGTGTTCGCGGCACTCGCGATCGGGGCTGTCATGTCAGTTCACGGGGAGGCAAAAGCTGGCCCCGTTATGAGCTTCAACCTGTCGAACGCTGTCGATCAGGAAGTGGTCTTTAGCCCCGGCGGTTCTTTCAGGTTCGAGGATGAGACGGGCGGGAACGACGACTTCCAGATCACTGGGCAGACCGGTGGTACGGGTGGATTGCTAGGCCTCTTTGGTGATTTGGACGGCACCTTCACTTTCGCTGATCCCGCTGGTGCGTCGTCTGTCGCCGTTGCGACTTCGGGGGGTGAATTTACCGTGAACGACGGCACTGATGTCCTGACCGCGGACATGGTGATCTTCACCCTGGAAGAGTTGGGTGGTCCCTTCGGTGGGGTTCTCGGCGAAATCCTGTTCACGAGCACGACCTACGCCGGCAGCAACGCCGACTTGCTCGATATCGCGAGCCGGATCGATAGCCCGCTCAGCATTTCCTTCCAGGTGGGCACGGGCGTGGAGTTGGATGATCTGTTCAACTCAGGTGGTAGCTTCAGCTACTCGGGTACGGTTATGCTGGTGCCGGTTCCCGCGACTGTGGCGATCTTCGGTCTAGGCCTGTTCGGCCTTGGCTTAGCCAGCCGGCGGTTTAGCAGAGCATAATAGAGACTGGGTAGCGCCGTCGATCCGTGTATGCGCCCATTGAAACCGAAAAGACGCGAGTTGAAAATACCTTACTTAGCGGCGGAAGGAGACGACACCTTCCGCCGCTTTATTGCGTAGCGTTCTCCGATCGGTCTGTGTCAGCCGGCGTGTTGATCGGCGGTCGAAACTATCGCCGTGTCACTCGGCCAATATAGCGCGAGCCGACAGGGGTTTCGGAAGAAAACAAGGGCATTGCTAGAGACTAGGGTAGCCCGTGTTGCGAGCTATTGAATGTCCGCTGGCTTTCGTCTAATTCTCTCAGTTGTGATGCGGGTGTAGCTCAGGGGTTAGAGCACTAGCTTCCCAAGCTAGGTGTCGTGGGTTCGAATCCCATCACCCGCTCCACTAATCCTGCTGATGCAGGCGTTGGCAGCAGCCAAAACTGGTCTTTTCCTTGGGGGCACGTGGCGCCCTGCTGGCATCGTGTCGTGTAGTCGGCCTGTCGGTGGGCAGGGCCTTGCGCAATTAGCATTTTCGACACGCCCGCAGGCGGTTCGAGCTTGGTTGAGCGCTGGGTCACCGTCGTTCCGAGAGTATTAGCCCACCGAAGAAGATCGGCGAGACGTTCCAGGCCGTCCTGTGCAACGCGTCTTTGTTCGTAGCGGCGTTGCAGCACGAACCTGTCTCAAGCCGCTAAAGCCCTCTCGGCGACCTCACCGCACGCGTGAGACGGGCACAGAGGCCTGCCGATGAGTCTGGCTCTCGCAGATGGCAGACCGGCGCGGTGTAGGTCGCCGGTCTGCGCATCGTTGCGGGGCAGCGACGTCGGGTGTGCCAGCCGGTGCTCAGGCGGCCCGGATGCTGTCGAGGAAGCTGGATACCTCGCTTTTCAAAGCATTGGACTGCTTCGAGAGGGCATCGGCTGCCTCCAGAACTTCGTGCGCGGCCGATCCGGTGTCCACGGCCGCCTCGCTGACGCCGCTGATGTTGCGGGTGACTTCCTGCGTGCCGGTGGCGGCTTCCTCCACGCTGCGGGCGATTTCCCGGGTCGCGGCTCCCTGTTCCTCGGCCGCCGAGGCCACCGATTGGGCAACTTCATCGATCTGCTCGATGGTTGTGGCGATGGTTTCGATAGCCTCCGCCGCAAGGTCGGTTTCGCGTTGGATTTCGTTCACCTGCTCGCGGATTTGGCCGGTCGCCTTGGCGGTCTGGCTCGCCAGCGTCTTCACCTCGTGGGCGACCACCGCGAAGCCCTTTCCGGCATCTCCGGCACGGGCCGCCTCGATCGTGGCGTTGAGGGCGAGCAGGTTGGTCTGCTCGGCGATCTCGGAGATCAGCTCGACCACCGAACCGATCTGATCCGCTGCGGTCTTTAGGCTGTCGACCCGCTGACCCGTGGTCTGGCTTTGCCGGCGTGCTTCGCCGGTCATTGTCGAGGCATTGGCGGCTTGCTGGTTGATGTCATCCACCGAGGTCGACAGCTCGCTGGCCCCGCTCGCCACTGTCTGGACATTCGACGAGGCTTGCTCGGCCGCCGCGCTGACGGTTTGTGCCTGTTTTCCGGAACGGTCGGCCATCGTACTCAGCGACTGTGCCGTCGCGTTCAGTTCGGTGCTGGAAGAGGTCACTGCGTCCACCACCTCCTGAACGCTTTGCTCGAAGCTGGCGACCAGCTCGCGCAGCCGTTGCGCCCGTTCGGCTTCTGCGGCCTGACGTTCCTTTTCGCGCGCCTCCTGGGCTAGCTGTTCCACCAGGGCTTCCCGGAACACCTCCGTCGCCCGGGCGACGGCGCCGATTTCGTCCTGGCGATGGGTCTCCGGAACCGCCTGATCGGTCTTGCCCTGGGACAAGGCGTTGATCGCGTGGGTCAGCGCGCCCAGCGGGGAAACGACCGACCGCACGACCCGATGCATCGTCACCGCGGTGATCGCAAGCAAGGCGATCCCAAGGCCGAGCGTCTGGATCAGCGACCAGGTTTTGGCTTCGGAGCGGGCCGTCATCGTGGCGGCCAGCGCATTGACCATGTCTTCCTCAAGGTCGCGCAACGCGTCGATCCGGCGTGAAGAGGCGGCGAACCAGGTTTGCGGGTCGACCGTCGTCTCGTGCGTATAGCCAGCTTGAACCGCCTGCTGCGACAGTTCGGCGACCTGCTGTCCCGCGGCACTGTCCTCGATCTCCTGAAGCTGTGCCTGGAACCGGGGTTCGGCTGCTGCGCGCAGCACGTCCAGATAGGCGGCTTCCCGGGCCCGCAGCGACAGGAACCGGCTGTGCGTCTTGGCATCGAAACCGCTGGCGAAACCGGCGGACCCTACCGCCCGCTGGATGCCGGCGCGCTCTTTCGCTTCGACCAGCCCCAGGTAAGCCGTCGTCTTCTCCGAAGTGCCCGTGCCGACCGTGGTCCGACGGAGATTCTGTAGGACCCCGATCAGGCTGCGTACGATCTGCGTATATCGTTGCGCGACCTCGCTTGGCGCGTAGATCTGCCGGTCAACATCCCGTCTTAGGGCGGCAAGGTCACGCAGCCGGGTTTTGACGGTCGTCATCGTCCCGTCGAATTTCCCGTCGCCCGCTTCCGGGAGCTGCGACAGCGCCTGATCGGTTGTGTCGCGCTGCGTTCGCAACTGCTGGCCGAAGCGCGCGCCCTCGCTCGCCGTATAGCCCACCGACATTCCACGTTCGCGTTGCAGGTGGTGCACCGCATCGCTGACAGGCGGCATCGCCTGGGTGAAGGCAGAGACGGTTTGCGCCTGGGTTCGGGCATTCAGATTTTCGACGGTATAGAGGCTCAGGACTCCCAAGAGGCCGATGAATGGGATGGCAGCGGCGAGCGCGAGACGTTGACCGACTCGCAGTTTCTTGATTTGCGAAAGCAAGATGCTTCTCCAGCTAGGCGCGTATGGCGTGTGCAGAAGAAGGCGCATCTTTCGTTTAAGTTTTAGTAAATACTCCTCATCCTTGATCAAGATCACATGAGACCTTCATCAAAATAAATATTAATACTTGTTTCATGATAATAAAAACAAAATTCCTAGCCATGTAGTCTGGAATATGCAAAAGCAAGCTGAGGGCGTCGGGGAATCCCTCCGAAGCAAGCCGTGGCGGCGGTATATGAATTGAAGGTGCGCCTGAAAACACACTCTACGGAACACGATTTTGCCGGGCGCAGGCGCTGTTGGGGCTAAGCAGCGAACGCGATCAATGCTGCCGTTCATCATACACGGACGCATCGCTTGGCAGTGCTGTCTTTGATCCTGAACGCCGGGGCTGTTTCGCGCTCGGCTAAGAGGACGCGCGCTCACCCGCGGCCAGGATCATTCTGATGCAGGACATATGTTTGGTCGGCCCGTGGGTGCGGCGGTGTCCCCCATCTGTGGGCCGGGGCTGGAAGGCGACTGGCCACCGTCCAGAATTTGCCGCGCTTCCGCGGCTTGGACCGCTGCTTGTCTTTATCGTTGGCGGGCCGTTTGTAACTCTATTGTGCTTAGCCAAAGATCAGGTTCGGCAGAAACAGGACCACGCCTGGCAGGAAGGTCAGGGCGAGGGTGGTCAGCGCGATCGCCAGGAACAAAGGCAGGGACTCGCGGGTGTAATCCCCGACCGGGCATTTGAGGATCGAGCAGACGGCGTACATCGCGGCGCCGACCGGCGGGGTGAAGTTGCCCACGGTCGCCGCGATGATGAACACGATGCCGAAGTGGACCGGGTCGCCGCCCAGCCGCTCGATCGCTGGCAGGAAGGTCGGCGTCAGCATGATGATCAAGACCGTCGCATCGATGAAGAAGCCGGCCGCCAGGGTGAAGATCGCGATCACCACGATCGCGAGGTAGAGCTGTTCGGTCGCGCCCAGCATCAGACCGGCGATCAGGTCGGGTACCTGCTGGAAGATGATGCCGTAACTGAAGATCGCGGAGAGCGCGATCAGGAACATCACCGAGCCGATGTCGCTCAGGCTGCTCTCCATGGCATCGAAGAAGGTGCCCGGCTTGAGTTCGCGATAGATCGCCACCCCGACGATCAACGCGTACACGACCGCGAAGGCCCCGATCTCGGAGGGGGTGAAGACGCCGGTGCGCAGCCCCAACAGTAGGAATACCGGGAACAGTAGCGCCCAGATCCCCCGGCGCAGGCTGGTGCCCAGCTCGCCCAGGCTCGCCCGCTCGGTGCGTTCCGGCTGGTAGCCGCGCCGGCGGGCGGTCAGCCAGATCGACGACGCCAGAGCGGCCCAGAGCAGGAAGGCCGGCACGAACCCTGCGGCGAATAGTCGCCCGATCGATACTTGGCCGATGGTGCCGTAAAGGATCATGCCGATCCCCGGCGGGATGATCGGCGTCAGCACCGAGCCGAACGACAGCACGCCTGCGGTGAAGCCGCGGGCAAAGCCGCGGCGGATCATTTCCGTGCCGATTAGCCGCGACTGCATCGCTGCGTCCGCGATCGCCGATCCGGACACGCCGCCGGTGAGCGCCGACAGCACCACCGACACCTGGGCCAATCCGCCCTTCAACCGGCCGGTCAAAACCGTCGCCAGGTCCAGCAGCCGGGACGTGATTCCGGAGCGGTTCAACAGGTTGCCGGCCATGATGAACATCGGCACGGCCAGGAGCGCGAAGTTCTGCGTCTGCGAGATCGTTTCCTGCACCGGGATGGTGAATGGCAGACCGGGGTGCTGCAAAAAGAACAGGCTGCCTGACACCCCGATGGCAAAGGCGACCGGCATGCCCATCAGAAGCAGGACGACGAAGGCGAGCGTGACGATCAACATGGCGTATTACGAACCCGCATCCGCCGGATCCGGGCGCAGCAGCCCGTCATTCTGGAGCGCGCGCCGGATCTTTAAAACGGTCGTGACCAGAAGCAGCAGCCCGCCGACCGCCAGGCTGGAGGTGACCCATGAGTAGCTGACCCCGGGGATACCCTGGAAACTGCGCGCGCGACTGACCCACGCCAGCCAGGTGCCGGCGTAGACCACGTACCCCAGGAAACCGGTTATGATCGCGTAGTTCAGGTACAGCAGAACACGCTGCATGCGGCGCGGTACCCGCTCGGTCACCAGGTGGATCGACATCAGTGCGTCGTTCCGCCAAGCGATATCCGCGCATAGGAAGCACGCCCACGCGAACAGGCAGGACGCCAGGTCGATGGTCCAGTTCTGCGGCGCTTGCAGCATGCGTGCCACGCCGCCAGCGAAGATCAGGGCGACCATGAGGATCAGGAACAGCCCGGCGAGAAGCGCCTCGACCTTGACGAGGGCGGCGTAGAAACGACGCATTGCCTGCTTCGCCGGGCTGACCATCGGGATGGGCATCAACCGGCTACTTGCCGATTTCTTCCTGAACCTGGTTCTTGGCGTCGAGCACGCCCAGGGCCTCGTACGCGGCCTCGCCGGCCTTCCGGAAGGCCTCCTTGTCGACGTCCTCGACGATCGTCATGCCGGCTTCTTCAAGCTGCTGCTTGGCCTCCTGGCTGGCCTGCTGCAGGTGCTTGGAGGTCTCCTGGCCGGCCGCCCGGCATTCCTCGACCAGCGCGGTCTGGTAGCTCTCGGGGAGCTGATCGAACCAGTCCGCACTCACGACCTGGAAGTTGATCAGCAGGATGTGACCGGTCTCGTTGGCGTAGTCCAACACCTCGTTAAGATTGGCGGCCGTAATGTTGGGATAGACCAGTTCGGCGCCGTCGATGGCCCGCTGCTGCAGGCCGGAATAGACGTCGCCAAAGTTCATTGCGGTCGCCTCCGCGCCCAGCGCGTTGATCGACTGCTGCCAGATCGGTGCCGGCGGCGTGCGGATGCGTAGTCCCTCCAGATCGGCGGGTTCCCGCACGGGCTGGTTGGTGAAGAAGTGCCGGAAGCCCTGAACCCAGTCGAAGCAGACGACCTTCAGGCCGTAGTCTTCCGCCAGGGTCTGCTGCCATGTCTGCATGCTTTCGGAGTCGGCCAGCGCGTACGCCTTGTCGAGCGTCTCGACGAAGTACGGGCCGTTCACCACGGAGATTTCCTCGACATAGTTGCCAAGGCGGGCCGCGTCGGTGTTTTGGCCGATGTTGGCGCCCTGGCGCATCTGCTCGATGATGTCTTCTTCCACGCCCAGCTGCGAGCTGTGGTAGACGGTCATCTGCAGGCCGCCGTCGGTGCGCTCCTCCACGCGCTCGGCCCACTTTTCAAAGCCGGCGTGGAAGGGATGCTTGGGCGACAGGACGTGATTGAACCGCAGCGTATAGGTCTCGTCTTGCGCCATTGCTTGCGGCGCGGCCGCGACGGTCAGTCCCAGCGTCAGACAGATGGGACCAATCCAGCGGGTCGTCTTGACCATGTCTGTTCCTCCATGAACGGTGCCTTCCCAATCTCCAAGGCTGCTTAGGGCAGCTTCTTGTTCGAGCGCCAAGCGCTTGTCGGCACGATGGCCGGTCAGCCCGGCTGGTCCGGACTATCCCTCCACGGGAACCGGGCTCGACAGGCCGAACCGTTGGGCAAGTGTCTGGAATGCTTCGGCCGTGACCGGGTCCAGTGGAACGCCGGCGGTATCGCGGCGGTCGGCTTCGGCCCATTCCCGGTCGCCCGGCGCCATGACCCGGGCGCTCGAGCGCGCCGGCGAGGCACGCAGCGCGTTCAGGTAGCGGCGCATGCCGGCGTCGAAGGTCGCGCGGTCGACGAATGCGTCCGGTCGCAGGGCGAGGACGAAGGCTCCCAGGCCGCGGGGCGTGCTGAAATCCGGCCCGCCCATGGGCGCGATCTCGAAACTCAGGTTCATGCCGGTCACCACCGCGCTGAGCACCTCGATCATGCCGGCGAGCCCAGCGCCCTTGAAGCCGAAGGCCCCTCCCAACGGCGCCAGCATTTCGGCTTGGTCGGGATCCCGAGTGTCTTCCCCGTGCGCGTCGGAACAGGTTTCCGCCGGCAGTTCCTGGCCCAGGCTGCGGTAGAGCTGGACGCGGTTATAGGGGATGGCGCTGCTCGCCATGTCGAGCAGCCAGGGGCGCTGCTCGGCCAACGGCACGGCGCAAGCGATCGGATTGGTACCGTGAAAGCGGGACGCCCCATCATGCAGCCGCACGAAGCTGTCCGAGTTGCACACCGTGACGCCGATCATGCCGGCGTCCGCGGCGGCCATGGCATAGGCCCCGGCGGGTCCGAAGTGCGAGCTGTTGCGGATGCCGACCGCGCCGATCCCCTGAGTCGATGCCCGGTCGACGGCACGCGCCATGGCGGCATAGGTGGCCCGCGCCCCGTGTGCGTCATCGGCGTCCAGGGTCGCGACCGCGCCACCGCCATCGTGGAACGCAAGCTGGGGGCGCGGGTTGACCCGTCCCCCGGCCATGGCGGTGACGTAGTGGTTCAACAGCCGGACGCCGTGACTGTCGACCCCAAGGCGCGAGGCGTGCAGCATCGCCCGGGTCGCCGTCTCGGCACTGGCATCGTCGGCGCCCGTTGCGCTCAGCACATCCTGGCAGAACCGCTCAAGTACGGGCAGCGCGACGCGATGCGATGTCTCGTTGGCAGGGGGTGTCACAGCGTCTGCCCCCCGTCGACCGTCATCACCTGACCGGTGGTAAACGCCGCTTCGTCGCTTGCAAGGTAGAGCGCGGCGGCGGCCATCTCCTCGACACGGCCGAGCCGGCCCATCGGTTGCCGGGCGTTGAAGGCGTGTCGCGCGGCCTCGGGGTCGTCGCTGGCCTGGATGCGCGCCTCCAGCGACGGCGAGTGTGTGGTGCCGGGGCACAGGGCGTTGACCCGCACGCCGCTTGCAATGACGTCGCGGGCGACCGCCTTGGTCAGGCCGATCACCGCGGCCTTGCTCGCCCCATAGGCCGCCCGTTGCGGCACGCCGGTCACCGATGAGGCCACGGAGGCGACGTTGATGATCGATCCGCCGCCGCGCTCGAGCATGGCCGGCAGGGCCGCCTGAATGGTGTGGAAACACGAGGTCGCGTTCTGGTCCAGGCTGCGCTGCCAGTCCACGGCTTGGCAGTCGAGGATGCTGCCGTTGTGCACCCATCCGGCGCAGTTAACCAGGACATCGAAGGGGCCCATCGCCTCAATTGTGCGATGGACAGCCGCGCCGTCCGTGACGTCTAGCCCGACGGTTTTCGTGCCGGGGGCGAGGTCCGGCAAGTCGCGCATCTTCGATTCCGTGCGGCTGGTCGCCACGACCTGCGCGCCCTCCGCCGCGAACGCCAGCACGATCGCGCGGCCGATGCCTTGCCCCGCGCCGGTAATGAACGCCCGCTTGCCAGCCAACCGGTCCGCCATGCCCTGTCGTCCCTCCCCATTTTTGCAGAGGCCCCGGTCGGGCCAGGTCCGCCGCGCGCTGTCCCACGCGCTTCGGTGCCGCTGCGTTTGGATATCCGCAGTTATATGTCTAATGTGTACACTATACATCGGGGCGTCGCTAAGCAATAGGACGCCAGTCCCGGTCGGCGATGCGACTGGTGCGGTCCGGTCCGAGCCCGCATGCTTGCAGCACGACAAGGATAAATGGGGAGCAATGGCATGTTCACGATGGACGAATTCGCCCTGACCGGTCGGACGGCGCTGGTCATCGGCGGTACTGGCGGGATCGGGCGGGAGATCGCACTCGGCTACCAGGCGGCCGGCGCCACGGTGCTGGTGGCGGGCCGCAGCCAGGACAAGCTGGACGCGATGGCGCGCGAGCTTGGCGGCACGGGCACGCCGCCGCTCACCTATGCCACGGACGTGCGCGCGGTGGACGGACTTACCGCGTTGGCCGACCGGATCGGGCAGGATCACGGGGGCATCGATCTGCTGGTCAATTGCCAGGGCACGACGGTGATCAAGCCGGCGGTCGAACTAACGGAAGCGGACTACGACACGATCCTGGAAACCAACCTGAAGAGTGTCTTCTTCGCGTGCACCACCTTCGCGCAGCGGATGCAGCGCCAGGGGGGCGGTGCGATCATCAACATTACCTCGCTCGCCGCCCACTCCGGCTGGGCCAACGCCGCCGCCTACGGCGCGAGCAAATGGGGGGTCGCCGGGATTACGCAAAGTTTCGCTGCCGAATGGGGGCAGTCCGGTCTGCGCGTCAACGCGATCGCCCCCGGCTTTTTTATGACCGAACTGAATCGGGAAAAGATGTCCGACGAACGCAAAGCGGAAGCGCGCCGGCGGAGCGCGCAGCAGCGGATGGGCGACTTGTCGGAGCTGGTCGGTGCGGCTATTTTCCTAGGCTCCGATGCGGCGCGCTTCGTAAACGGCGCCACCCTCCGGGTCGACGGTGGCTACCTCGCTTCCGGGATATAGGCCCGGCATTTGGCCGGCGCCCCGCGCGTCCGATCGCTTTCAAGCAAGGGCGACAGATGCCGGCCAACCATCCGCCATCCGACACGGTCGGTGGAGAAGCTCGGGTACGCGGGACCGTTCCCCGGCTGTATCAGCAAGCGTTCGACGAACTCGCCCGCCAGATCCGCGATGGGATATCTGTGCAAGGCACACGCCTGACCGAAGCCGGCGTGGCGAGCCAATTCGGTATCAGCCGCGCGCCGGCGCGCCGGGCCCTGGCGGAGCTCGCGCGCTGCGGCTTCGTCGCTAAGGCCGACGGTCGGGGCTACGTCGTGCTGTCGATCGAGGATGCGGGCAGGGCACCTGCTGACCCGGGCGTCGTCCAGACGGCCCGGACGCCGTCCGACGCCGCGGCCACCGCCGATGGGACGACGCGGCTGGCCCCGCCCTCCAGCTGGGCGCGCATCTACGACGACGTGGAGCGCGAGATCGTCGCCCGCATCGCGTTCGCGAGCTGGCGCGTGAACGAGGCGGCCATGGCCCGCCACTACCGGGTCAGCCGGACGGTCACGCGGGAAGTGTTGGGCCGTCTGCAGCAACAGGGCCTGATCCGCAAGGATGGACGCTCCCGCTGGTACGCTCCGGCGTTGACGCCGAAGCATGTGGGCGAACTCTACGAAGTGCGCGGGCTGCTCGAACCGGTCGCGTTGGTCAAGGCGGCACCGTTCGTTCCAGCGGATTTCCTGGCAAGCATGCGCGCGCATCTGGAACACGCGCAGACGCATGCCAATGCGGTCACCGGCGCGACGTTGGACGCGCTGGAGACGGAGATGCACGTTCAGCTCCTCGGCTATTGCGATAACCCGACGCTGATGCAGGCGATTGATCTGCAGCAGTCCTTGCTGATCGCGCACCGCTTCCTCTACCGCCAGACGTCGCGTCTGTTCGAGGGCGAACCGTTCCTGCCGGAACATTTGGAGATCGTGGACCGGCTTGAACGCGGCCGTCCGGACGCGGCCGCCGAGCAACTGGAACACCATCTTCGGGTCTCGCGTGATCGGGCCCTGCACCGGATCGATGCCATTAATCAACAATATGAGCCGGACGGCCTGTCCTATTTGGACAGGCTATAGGGGCGGTTGGCCCGCCGATCCTCAGGCGCCATGCGTCCTTTCAAGGGGCCGGATGCCACGCTGGCCGTCGGAGGGTGTCGGCTGGTAAAGACCGGGCATCCGCTCCACCCGTTTTCCGGCAGGTCCGCCCATGGCTGTACGATCCGTCCCCGGCGCCGGCGATACGACCGCCAGTGCGGCGTTGCGTATCTGGGCGCTGCTGTTCGGTATGGCGGCGATGCTGGCGGGCAATGGGCTGCAGTCCAGCCTGCTGGGCCTGCGCGCCGACGTGGAGAATTTCGGCGGGACGGTCACAGGCCTGATGATGTCGGGCTATTTCGTCGGCTTCTTCGCCGGTTCGATCCTAACGCCCAAGCTGATCCGGCGGGTCGGGCATGTGCGTACCTTCGCCGCGCTGGCCTCGCTCGCGTCGATCGCGATCCTGATTCATAGCGTCCTGGTGCTGCCGTCCGTCTGGACGGTGATGCGGCTGGTCACGGGGTTCAGCTTCGCCGGGCTGTACGTGGTCGCGGAAAGCTGGCTGAACGACAGCGCCAGCAACGCGCTGCGGGGCAGTTTGCTCGCGGTCTACATGATCGTCAGCTACCTCGGTCTCGGGGCCGGGCAGGTGATGCTGAACGTGGCGTCGCCGGACGGCTATGCGCTGTTCATCCTGTGCTCCGTCGTGATTTCCTTCGCGCTGATTCCGATCTTGCTGACCGCGGCCCCGCAGCCGGATGCCTCGGCGCCTTCACCGCTCAGCGTGCGCGCGTTGATCCGGATTTCGCCGCTGGGCATGTTCGGCTGCTTCGCTACGGGGATCGCGAACGGCGTGATCCTGGCGATGGCGGCCGTCTATGCCCGGCGCGTCGGTCTGGATGTTGGCGGGGTATCGGGGTTCATGGTGGCGATCGTGCTGGGCGGCGCCATTTTGCAATGGCCGATCGGCAAGTTGTCTGACCTGGTCGATCGGCGGAAGGTGATCCTGCTGACCGCCGTTCTGAGCGCGGTCGCGCCAATCGGACTACATCTCGCCGCCAGCGGGTCGTTGAGCGCGTTTCTCGTTGCTGGTGCGGTAACCGGAGGCCTTGCGCTCAGCCTGTACCCGTTGTTTCTGGCTTATACGAACGACTGGCTGGAGCCCCGCCAGATGATCGCCGCCAGCAGTACACTGGTGCTCGCCTACGGGGCAGGAGCGATTTTTGGTCCGTCCGGGGTGGGCTGGTTGATGGATCGTTTCGGACCCCTAGGTTTTGCCGCCTATCTGGCGGCCATCCACGTGGCGATTGCCCTGTTCACGCTCTACCGCATGACCCGTCGCGCCGCTCCGGAGGCGCAGGAAGACTATGTGATCGGCCCCGTGCAGGCGTCCCCGACCGGAGCCTATTGGGCGGAAGCCCTGGTCGAGGAAGAGTCCGACCAGGACTCAGCCGAAGAGTCATCGGACCGGTCGCGCGGCACCGGCCGGTAGCTCCGCGAGGTCCGATTGCGTCCGATGGCCGTGGCGCGGCAATGAGACGCAGGCGCTCACGGTATGTGTGTGGGCGGGAGTCACGCAAAAGAGGTGACAGTTTTCGGGTTTTGCCCTGGCGTGGCAGCTTTCTACCCCGTTGGAACGGGCAATGCTGTGTAGATAAACGGATACCTTGTGACAGGGATGGTGCGCGGAGGGGCTCTGGGCGTACCTGCTAGATACGCCCGGAGGTCGCCTGAATTCGCAGTTTCCTGGGCTGTGGCAGGAATAACACGGACTCGCCACAAGACATCTTCCGTGCTCCTCGCCACGTTTAGTACAGCCGAGACCACCGGTCCGGCCGGCCGGCAGATTGGGGGTCGCTGGGGTCTCCGACAGAGAGCGCGGCATGGCGGCCGGCGGGCTCAGCGCTCACTCGAGAGGGGATGGAACAAACCGTGGCTTTCGAACCGACGACAGCAGAACACCTTCCCGTCACCGCCGGCGAACCGGCCGGCGAAGAGGTTGAAGATCGCCGCCTGTGGGAATGGGTGGTGCGCTACGCACCGGCAGACCGGCCAACTCAACGTGCCCTCTACCGCGCGTGCCATGATGCGCTGAAGGAGGTGCGCGTCGACGCCCGCGAGCCTGATGGCGGCCGCCTGATCCCGCGTGTGGTCGAACGCACGCTGGACCGCTATCTGGCGCGACTGTTGGGCACGGCGGAGCCGCGCAGCCGCCGCGAGCGGGCGAAGATCAAGGTGCTTGCGATGACGCAGCGCCGGGCCCCCGTGTATCGCCCCGCCCCCATCCAGAGCGTGACTCCGCTCAGCATGGCCGGGCCCAATCCGCGCAACAGTCCGATCGCGGCGAACACCGATACGGTTGCAAGCCGTCGGCGCATTCCGGCACCGCTGCTGCCGCCAGAGGCGCCGTTGGACATGCCCGAACAGGATCTGAGCTAGAGAAAACGCGCGCTGAAGGCCGGCACGGCCTTCGCCTGATATCTCTTCTGCTCTGGAAAGCGCGGGCATGCCAGCAATGTGCGTGACCCCACCCAGCCAGGCGAAAGGCCTGTCATGACGACAACCGACCCGACAAGTTCCCCTGCCAGCATGATCACGGCGGCGGCGCCCCCCGCTGACGGTCCTTCCAGCGGACTCGCAGCCCGGCTGGGCCGTGCCGTGATCGCGCTCGCTATCCTGCTGACGGGGGCTGTGGGGACGGCCGTTCTGGTCGACCGGTTGGGCACTGGGGGGCTTGATGCGGTCGAGATTGCCCTCGTGGTGCTATACGCGGTGTTGATCCTGTGGATCGCATCCAGCTTCTGGTTCTGCTTGGTGGGCGGCATTTGGTGGCTGAACCAGCGCCGACTGACCGGCACGGCTGCGCAGCACGTCCCGGAACCGGATGCCCGCGCGATTCCGGCGACGCCCGATGGGCGTGCGCGCACCGCGGTCCTGATGCCGGTTTATAACGAGCCGGCGGACCGCGTTTTCGCCGCCATGCAGGCGATCTATGAAAGCGCCCGCGCCGCCGGGGGGCTGCATCTATTCGACTTCTATGTGCTGAGTGACTCGACCGATCCCGAGCATTGGGTCTGGGAGGAGCGTTGCTGGCTGCATGTGACCAGTGAACTGGACGCCGACGGTAAGCTGTTTTATCGCCGCCGGCAGGACAATACTGGCCGCAAGCCCGGCAACATCGCCGAGTTCTGCCGGCGCTGGGGCGGGCACTACGACTACATGGCGGTGCTCGACGCTGACAGCGTCATGGACGGCCGCACGCTGGTCGAAATGGTTCGGCGGATGGATGCCGATCCCGGTACCGCGTTGCTGCAGGCGTGGCCGCGGCCGGTGAGTGGGCGTACCCTGTTCGCCCGGCTGCAGCAGTTCTCAGCGTCGCTGGTCGGTCGTCTGGTGGTGGCGGGGCTCGGCTGGGTCTCGGGCCGGGGCAGCACCTATTGGGGCCACAATGCGATCATCCGCGTTGACGCCTTCACGCAGTGCTGCGGCCTGCCCAAACTGAGCGGCAAGCCGCCGCTGGGCGGCGACATCCTGAGCCACGATTTCGTCGAGGCCGCGCTTCTGGTGCGTGGCGGCTGGGCGGTGCGGATTGCGCCCGACCTGGGCGGCAGCTACGAGGAAGCGCCGCCCAACATGCTGGAATCCCTGAGCCGCGACCGGCGGTGGTGCCAGGGCAACATGCAGCACTTGCGCGTGCTGTTCGCCCGCCGGCTGCATTGGATGAGCCGGGTCAACCTGCTGGTCGGGATCATGAGCTTCCTGTCCGCCCCGCTATGGGTGGTGTTCGTCACGCTGACGATCATCGAGGCGAGCAGCTCCGACTTCTGGGAGCGGATTTCGGCCGTGGCGGAGGTCACGACGCAGCCGATTGGCCCGTTTGGCATCGACATGCTCGCGGTGGTCGCTCAGGAGACGGAGGTGGTCAGCCTACTTGCGCTGGCTGTGGTATTGCTGCTTGGGCCCAAGCTGATGGGCGTTCTCCTGGTCGGCTTCGACCGCACCTTGCGGCGCAGCCACGCCGGTTTTGGGCGGCTGTTCGCCGGGCTCGTGCTGGAGGTCGTGCTGTCCGCGTTGGCGGCGCCGGTGATGATGGTGATGCACGCCCGTTTTGTGGTGGAGGTGCTGGCCGGCCGCGCAGTGAAATGGTCTGCCCAGCAACGCGATGCCGACCGGGTTTCCTGGGGAGAATGCTGGCGGGCGCACAGGGTGCCGACGCTGCTGGGCGTCGTGTTGGCCATCAGTACGGGGATTTACGCGCCGACGCTGTTCTGGTGGCTATCGCCGGTCGTGTTGGGTCTGCTGGTGTCCGTACCGTTGTCCTACATGATGGGGCAGGCGGACGCGGGCGCCTGGCTGCAGCGCCGGGCGTTGCTGACAACGGCCGAGGAATGCGAGAAGCCGGACGTGCTTGCGCGTTGTGCCGCCTTAGTTGCGGGGACGCCGGGCCTGGAGCGGCCTGGTCTGGCGCAAGCGATCGCGGATCCGTGGCTGAACGCCGTCCACATCGCGATGATCCCGCATTCCGACCGGCCGAGTCCGCCCAACCCGGCGCTCAAGGATGCGTTCGCGCGTGCCTGCCGCGATGGGCTCAACGCGCTCAGCGCGGAAGACTGGCGCTTGGTGCTCGCCGACCCTTCGGCCACCCGCGAACTGCATCTGGCGGGTGCGAAGTAGGAATAAGATGAGCCTGTGTTCGGAAAAGGGGAGGTTATTCCGCGAACAGCGGGCCGAAGCTAACGGTGTAGGTGGCCATCAGGCTATCGGATCCGGGATTTTCGTCGTGGAGGTGGGCGTTCGAGACGTGTTGCAGCGAGACGCCGACCAGATCGTCCCACGGCAGCCGGTAGCCGACGTAGAGTTCGCTCATGAACTCCAACGTACCGCCCAAATCCCGGCTATCACCCTCTTCCCAGACGGCGACGTTGGTGCCCGGCCAGATCACGATGTTCTCGAATGGCCGAATGTCGAGGTACAGGCCAACGTGGCCTAAGGCGCCGCCATCGGTGTTGATGCGGGCGCCGATCTGCGGGCCGACACCGCGCCAGATGTCGCCGGGCTCAGCGTCCATCGTCAAATAGCGAACGCCCGGCCGGTAGATGGCCCCAAAATCGACCGCTTCGTGCTCTTGATCGAAGACGTCGAACATGCCCACGCCGAGTTGTAGATGGTCGCGGGTGGGCAATGGCTCTGCGTCCTGGGCCACGACCGGGCCGGCGGCCGCGAGGCCCAACAGAAGGGTCAGTCCAAACGCCGCCGTGCGGCCTATCTCTTGCGCAGCCATTTTAGCCCCCGACACATCGATCCAAATGCGTGCCCGCCAGTTCCCCGCAGCAGGCCTGAACACCGCTTTAGCTTAAGTGTTGAAAGTTCACAATTGTCTTCTGCACGGTATCGATTGCCGGGCGGCTTCCGCCAGATGCCTTTGTAGCCCGGTTTAGCGCGTGGCTTGGGAGGTGTCGGAGAGGAAGGCGCGCATCGTCTCGGCCACGACCGCACGCTCCAGGTCGCGGACGATAAAAACCAGTTGGGTGCGCCGGTCGCCGTCGTCGGGCCAAGCGGGCAGGGCGGCCGGCGGGTGAAAGACGTGCTGCACGCCGTGAACCACCACCGGCCGCTGTTCGCCCTCGACGTTCAACAGACCTTTGATCCGCAGCAGGTGCTGGCCGTAGGTGCTGACCAGCATCTCCATCCAGTTGGCGAAACGCTCCCAGTCGACCGGGGCATCCCAGGTCAATGTGAAGGCATGGATGCGATCATCGTGCCGATTCGGGTCGTGGCCATGATCGTGACCGTGGTCGTGCCCATGCCCATGTTCATGCCCATGGTCCGTTTCGGCGTAGGCTTCGGCCGCCAGCCAGCGGCGTACGTCGGCGCTCTTGGTTTCGGGATCGTATAGCCCGGCATCGAACAGCCGGTCGGGATCCACTTCGCCGTGTGCGGCACGGATGCGCGGAGCGGCGGGATTGAGCGTGGCCAGGCGGCGCTCCAACGTGGCCAAGGACGCCGCGTCGCTCAGATCGGTTTTGGTGAGCACGAGCCGGTCGGCGACGGCGGCCTGCTTCACCGATTCTTCCTGATTGTCCAGCGTCGTCGATCCTGCGGCCGCGTCGACACACGCAACCACCCCGTCCAGCCGGTAATCGCGCTGGACCATCTCGTCGTGCATCAGGGTGTGCAGGATCGGCGCGGGATCGGCCAGGCCGGTGGTCTCCACCACCAGGCGCTTGAAGTCCGGCACGTCGCCGCGAATGCGGCGGGTGGAGAGCTGCTGCAGCGTCTTCACCAGATCCCCGCGCACGGTACAGCACAGGCACCCGGAATTCAGCAGGATCGCATCCTCGCGCGCGCTCTCGACCAGCTGATGGTCCAGGCCGACGTCGCCGAACTCGTTCACGATCACCGCTGTCTCCGCCATCTCCGGGCGGTGCAGCAGGTGGTTCAGCAGCGTCGTCTTGCCGCTGCCGAGAAAGCCGGTGAGCACGGTGACCGGGATTTGGTGGCGGCTTTCCATCAGGCTAACCTCGCGCAGGCGTCGGGGTGTTACTTGTCGGGCTGAGCCGGGTCAGCGCCCAGACGGTGAGCGCCAGCAGCGTCAGCGCGCCGGCTTGGTGTGCTGCGCCCAGCCAGACCGGCACGACCCATAGCAGCGTCCAGATGCCAAGGCCGAGCTGGCCCAACGCCGCCAAGGCCAGCAGGTCGAATGCCCGGCGTGCGGTCGCCGCCAGCGGGCGCGTGCGCGCCCAGCCCCACAGGCCGAGGGCGGTAATGACGGTCAGGACCGCCAGGACGCGGTGGTTGAACTGCACCGCGGCCGGGTTCTCGAACGGGTTGGCCCAGGTCGGCTCGCGGATCCAGTAGCCACTCGGCACCCATTCGCCAGCCATCTTCGGAAAGGTGTTGTAGGTCAGGCCGGCGTTGATCCCGGCGACCAGGGCGCCTGCCAGGATGGTCGCCGCGAGCAGACCGGCGAAAGCGCGCAAGCCGGTGCGCAGGGCGCGTGCGCCGTCGCTCTGCGCGGGCGCGGGGGCGAGCAGGCCGAAGGTGATCCATAAGACGTAAGCGTAGATCGCGAGCGCCAGGCCCAGGTGGGCGGCCAGGCGATACTGGCTGACGTCGGTGCGCTCGGCGAAGCCGCTGGCGACCATGTACCAGCCGACGAGCCCTTGCAGCCCGCCCAGCGCGAACATCGCGATCAGGTGCGGGGTCAGCGCGCGGGAGATCTTGCGGCGGAAAAGCAGGATCAGGAAGCCGCCGGCGAACACCGCCCCGATCAGCCGCCCCCACAGGCGGTGGATCCACTCCCACCAGAAGATCTCCTTGAAGTCCGCCAGGCTCATGCCGCGGTTGATCTGCTGGTATTCGGGAATGGTCTTGTAGAGCGCGAACAGGCGCTCCCATTCGTCGTGGCTGAGCGGCGGCAGGGTGCCGGAGATCGGCGCCCATTCCATGATCGACAGCCCGGACTCGGTCAGGCGTGTGATCGCCCCGATCACCGCCATGGCGAAGATCATGACGGCGACCGAGAGCAGCCATAGCCCAACGGCACGGTCACCTGCCTGGTTCGGGACCCGCCGGTCGGCGCGGTCGGAAGAAGCGGCCAGCGTACTCATGGCGCCGATATAGGACACCCGGTTCCCCCGGCCAAGCGGGATCGACGTCACGGGGTTCTCAGCAGGAGGTAATAAATACGCCTTTTGGGCGAGTAAATCATGAAATTCTCGCGTTACGTGATTTGGCTGTGTACTATGAATTTTGATGGGACACATGCGCATCAAATGCGCGATGACATGTGTGGGGGGTGATGGGCGAGCATCAGGGCAGCGGCACACCGAACGCGGCCGGCGGGCAAGGGCAGGGTGGGGACGCGCGCCAGTGCGCACCCTTTTGGGCCCGTTTTCGCAAAGTGTCGAAACCCCTCGGGATCCTCATTTTATTCTTTCTGTGTGTTGATATCTTCAACCCTTACGGCATCCCCTCAGCAAGCGACAAGCTGTCTAGAGACACTTTTGATGCCATCCTGGCCCCCTGGTACGACACGGGCGAGGGCGCATGGAACCGCCAGGCGGGCCCATCGGATGGGCCAGACACGCCGCAAGACGCGTCGATCGTATTGCTGCTGGACGACAAGAGCCTGAGCTCCAGCCAGCACACTTGGCCGCTGCCCGCGCAGCAGTGGCATTACATGTTGCAGTCGCTCGCGGAAGAGTACCGACCCGCGGCCGTCTTCCTCGACGTGATGTTTACCCACGAACGGCCGGACCCCCGTTTGGCGCCGGACGTTCGGGAAGCCCAGCGTGCACAGATGCCGGCCTGCGATTTTTTCGATACCGATCCAGTTGTCCGGGCCAAAAAGGTCGCCTTGCGAGATTTCATCGAACGAAACGGGGAAGGAAGTGCTCGGGACATTAGTTATGAAACAGCAGGAGCGCGGCTGGTGGGGCTAGTTAAGGCCTCCCATCGTGACAGTATTTTCCGGTGCCTCAAATATCACTATCGACCGGTTGATGGCCCGACCTACGAGTCACGTTTGATGGATTTGGAACCTGCTGATAGGCGGCATGATACCTGGACGGACCCACGTATTCCCCTGATCCAAGCGGTTCCCAATCCAGATGTCATAGGCAAACTCGCACCGCGGTTGTTGAGTGCGGATGTGCCTGGGGACTTCGTAGCCGCGAATCGGCAGGTGCACGGGGACTGGGTCCAAGAGGTGCAAGCCGGCTCGAACGCGGATGATGACGTGCAGACATTTCGATGGGCCAGATTTTTGCCAGAGCGGCTGCTGATACCAGGGCTGCGGGGCGTCGCGACCCCGGCCGTCGTGCAATTGGAAGTCAATCCGTATGAGCCGGGTGCCATGCCACTAAATATAAAGCGGCCATTTTATCGTAAAAATGGTGAGTCGTTCATCGGGAGCCAAGTGACCACACCTGCGGCCGCTGCTGTCGTCGCTTTTTGTCGCCATCATCCGAATAGTCTGCTTCCAGGATGCAAGGACCTTCGTGCCGCAGAAAAGGGATCCGAGTGCCAAATCGATACCGTAACAGAGTGCGGTGACTGGGACTGGAAGCGGTCATTGTCTCTAAGTTGGGGGCTCAAGCCAGCGGTTACTGAAGAGTACTTCAAATTTGGCGACACAGACGAAAACGGCATAAACGAAAACAAGGTCACTTTCCGGTCGAAAGCGGAAAGCTGCGCGTTCCTGCGGGCCGATCTCCATGGCGGCAAAAGCGACATTGGTCGACTGCGCGACACCTTGACCCGGATGAGTTGGAGCGTCCGGATTGCGTACGTCGGAGCCAATAACCAGGGTCGGGTGATATACGAAAGGTGCTCCTACATTCCGATGCTGATTGCGGATCTGAACTATTGGCCGGCGCGCCAGACCAAGCTGATGCGCGATCACCCGGATGGGCCGGTCGATCTGGGCGATCTCATCGATGGTCGTGTCGTCTTTATCGGAACTAATTTCGATATTCAGAAGGATCGGACCCTCTCGCCGGTGCACGAAACCATGCCCGGCGTTTTCCAGCATGCCATGGCTTTCGACAATTTGTTGCGTGCCGGCGCTGACTGGCGGTCGCCGGCGGCAGGTGTGGTCAAGGGTTATGTGCCTGATGGCTCTTTACTATACCGTTTCTTGGCCGGGTTTTCTTGGTTGGACGTCACAGAGGTTCTGGTCCTGTTTTGCGCCGCGCTCATCGGAATTGTGATGCGCGAGATCGTGACGCCGACGTACCTCGGTCCGGACGGCAAAACATTCGAAACGCATGAGTCGATGGTAAACGCGGCTTGGGAGCCGATCATCGTTCTAGGATTGGTGATCCTCGCGTTGCTCTTCTTGCTCAACGTTCATACTTGGCCGATCGGGGACTGGGTGATGATTGTTGCGGGGCTGGTTACCTACTATAACGAACGTTTGCGGGTTGCGGTGCGCGAGGCTGTCTTTTCACTCGTGAGGTGGGTCTGGGAGAGCCGGCATAAACCAGCCCGTCTGGCGGGGGTGACGATCGTCACTGTTGTACTGGTGACCAGCCTTTTGATCGACCCGTGGCGCACCGCTGCCGTCCTGTTGCCGGTGATGTTTTGTACACTGCTCTGGTGGGCGGTCAGGCGCCTTTGCATCGCGGTCGCGGTGTGGCGTGCGCAGCAAGCGTCCAAACGCACTTCTAATCCTGTTGAAGGAGAGGCTTCATGATCCGTCTTAGCGTCGTCTGGTCCGCCGTTGCCGTTCTTTCTACCGGCCTGGCTGTCGGCAGCGTTTCGGCGGCTGATGGCTACAGCGACCATCTGATCAAAGGCTTCGACAAGCCGGCGATGCGTGACTTCGATCCGGAGAAGCGGATTCCCGTCGGTAAAGTCCTGGCCAGCGAGATCGTGCAGAAGCCAGCGTCAGGCGGAACGGGAGTGATCGTCGAGCTGCGCAGCGCGGACGACCTGGTGTGTCTGCGGCTGAAGCCGGAGGCCGGGCGCCCGGAGGCTTGTGTCATCGCCGCGGTGCTCAGTCCCTGCGTATGCGACTACGAAGTGGCGAGTGTGGCCCAAAAACAGTCCGGGATCGGCGGCCTCTCCGGTGTCGTGACCCCGAACGGGGGTGCGTGCAGCTGCGACTGATCGGTGGCGATCCGGCCCACCACGGTTTTCAGGTCAATCAGGAGCTTTGCCGTGACTTACACGAAAATGGGCCGGACGGCTGCGGTCGCCGGGTTGTTTGCCATCGCGGCGTTGACCGGATGCGTGGCGGGCTCCGATGGGCGTGCGCCGGCCGCGCCGGAGATTGCCATGATCGACACCCGTCTCGATCCCGGGACGAAAGCGGATGGTGCCGGACAAGTCGTTCGTGCGGGCAGTTATGACGTGCCACGCGGGCTTTATCGCCTGGAGGGGCGCGATCAGGTCCTGCTACGAAGTCCAGAGATGGACGGTTATCTGCGCTCGATCCTGAACCGTTTGGCGCAGCCGATCACGGCGGCGGACTACACCGGAGAGGTTGGCATTTTCGCCACCTCGGAGCCGTCGTTCATTGCCGTCACCACGCCGGCGAACGAGGTCTTCGTCTCAATGGCCGCGCTGGAGCAGGTGGGGAACGAGGAGCAGCTCGCATTTCTGCTGGCGCACGAATTGAGCCACGTAGTCCGACAGGACAGTGAACGCACGGAGGCCATGGGCGCCCAGGATCAAACTGCCGTGCGCGTACTTCAGCTCACCAAATTTGAAACCGACCAGGCGACCCGGTCCCAGAGCGTCGTGGAAGGCGACCCCGACGAAGCCCGCAAGGTTCTGGAGCTGCGCCGGAAGATCGCGATCACCGTGCACAGTCTCCAATTGGTCCTGGAAAATAACATTGGCCCCGCCTGGACGCTGCAGCAGGAACAGATCGCGGACAAGGCGGCCGCGGATTTGATGTACAAGGCGGGCTACAACCCCCTGAATGCGACGGCGATCTTCGGCATGCTGGGCGAGGCCGAATCCAAGCGACACGCCGAGGTGGAGCGCCATCTCAAGGAATTGACCCGTCTGGTCGGCGAACTGGTCGCATTGCGGGAGGACGATCCTTACTTGGCTCGGCTGAAGGGCGTTGGCGTTACTTTAGGCTCTGAAGCGTTCGGTGGTCTGATGGATATGTTCCGGACCGATCCCTATGATTCCGCCGAAGACCGACGTGAGGCCTTCGAGGCCTATGTTAACGCGCGCTATGGGCTGGACCTCCCCGGTCTGGGCCGGCTGGACGCACTCAAGCGCGTTCGGGCGCGTGACACAGGTTACGCGCGCGTGCGCGAGAGCATCGTGCGCGCCCGACAGGCGGAAACCGCGTTCGACGACGCCTACGTGGACGCGAGTGACAGGCGTGGCGAGGGCATCGAGAAGAGCGTTGAGATCGCCTTGACGGCCATCTCCGGGGCTGGCAGCGACGTCGGGCTGCCCCGGCTGGTGTTCCACCGGATCCGGAAGGAAACTGGCGATCAGCGTCGCGCTTTGCTCAACTTGGAAAGCATTCTAGGCCGGCCCGAACTGGGCCCTGCGCCCGCGATTACCACGGCCCTGTACTATGCCGAGACCGGTGAACGGAAGCGGGCGTCCGAAATCGTGGACGAACTGTCGACCCGGTATGGGGCCGAGGCGCTTTATCCAGTCGCCTACGACGTCAACTCGGTGCTGGGGGAGCGTGAGGAAGCCGCGCGCATTCTCAAGACCTGCCTGGATACGGTGAGCAACCGATATATCCGGCTCAAATGCCGGGCGCGGGAACAGATCGAAACGGAAGAGTCGGACGAGGCGACCGTTATGGCCAAGCCGGCCGGGTCACACGGGGCGGACGCACCGGCGTCGTCCGAGCGTGCAAGTCCGAACGCGTCGAGTGAACCGGGGGATCCAGCCAGCGCTTTAATGGAAGGCGTGAAGGGCCTGTTCAATTGACCCGGAGGGGCTCGGTCCATGGCGTTGTCTGGACCCCGGCGCAACCGGTTGCCTGCAAGCCGCCAGCGACCACCGGAGTCCAGACGCCGGAGGCTTGGTTATTGCAGCGTATAGTGCGCGTCGACGACGCGGATGTCGTCGGGAGCGACCAGCTCGCGGCTGGCAACGCGGACGGAGTGCAGTTCGCCGTCCAGGTTTTCGCGCCAGAAGGTCAGGAAGCCGTGCAGAACAGGGTATTTCGGGATCAGGTCGTAGTCCTGCCAGATAAAGGTCTGCAGCAGGCTGGGGTGATCCGGTAGGCGGTAGAAAATCTCCGCGACCGTCAGGCGGTAGCCGTCGAGCTGCTTGCCCAGGCGACGTGCCATCATGCACCTCCAACACCGTTGGGCGGTCCGGACAGGCACATGGCATCAGGTCAGGTGGCATCAGGTCGTTGGGATGCGACCAGACCGCCTGCCTGCGCGGGACCGCATTTCTTTAGGATGCCGCACGTGCTGGGGTTGGCAAGAAAAAAGTGTTTCGCCTCAGGCGTTTGGCAGCCGCACCTGCGGAGTGCTGCCAGTCCAGTGAGGTCGGCGACTTGAACGGATAAATCCCTATGCACTTTTTTGTGTGCATGTGACTTGACTTGGATCGTGCGGCTCCTTAGCTGATTAGCACTCCTCGGGGGAGAGTGCTAACGCCCGGCGGGCAGATGGCGCTGGCCGCCGATAGGCTCGCCCGCGACCGAGGGGATTGGCGTCTAGAAACCGCGTTCGCTTCATAGAAACCGCGCATCCGCTGAAAACGGGGCCGGGAAGGGGCGCAAGACTTGGTAGGGAGAGACCAGAAGATGAAATTCCGTCCACTGCACGACCGCGTTGTGGTCAAGCGTCTTGAGCAGGATGAGAAGACCACCGGCGGAATCATCATTCCGGATACGGCGAAGGAAAAGCCGATGCAGGGCGAAGTGCTCGCCGTCGGCCCCGGCGCCAAGGACGAGCAGGGCGCCGTCCAGCCGCTCGACGTCAAGGTCGGCGACACCGTGCTGTTCGGCAAGTGGTCGGGCACCGAGGTCACGGTCGACGGTCAGGATGTCCTGATCATGAAGGAATCCGACATCATGGGCGTCCTCGAAGGTCAGGCCGCGGGCAAGAAGGCCGCGTAACGCGCCGCCCGCCCGATCCGCTTCACGAGAACAAAACGTCAATATATTTCCGAAAAGTAGGAAACACAGACGATGGCTGCCAAAGACGTCAAATTCGGCACCGACGCGCGCGACCGCATGCTGCGCGGCGTCGATATCCTGGCCAACGCCGTGAAGGTCACGCTCGGCCCGAAAGGCCGCAACGTGGTGATCGACAAGTCGTTCGGCTCCCCGCGCACGACCAAGGACGGCGTCACCGTCGCCAAGGAGATCGAGCTTAAGGACAAGTTCGAGAACATGGGCGCCCAGATGGTCCGCGAGGTCGCGTCCAAGACCAACGATCTGGCCGGTGACGGCACCACCACCGCGACCGTGCTGGCCCAGGCGCTGGTGCGCGAGGGCGCCAAGGCGGTGGCCGCCGGCATGAACCCGATGGACCTGAAGCGCGGCATCGACCAGGCCGTCGAGCAGGTGGTGAAGAACCTGCAGAGCCAGTCCAAGAAGGTCTCCGGGAACGAGGAGATCACCCAGATCGGCACGATCTCCGCGAACGGCGATCTGGAAATCGGCAAGATGCTCTCGAATGCCATGGAGAAGGTCGGCAACGAGGGCGTGATCACGGTCGAGGAGGCCAAGGGCCTGGAGACCGAGCTCGATGTCGTCGAGGGCATGCAGTTCGACCGCGGGTATCTCTCGCCTTACTTCGTGACCAACAGCGAGAAGATGGTCTGCGAGCTGGATAGCCCGTACATCCTGCTGTTCGAGAAGAAGCTGAACAGCCTGCAGCCGCTGCTGCCGGTGCTGGAAAGCGTGGTCCAGTCGAACAAGCCGCTGGCGATCATCGCCGAGGACGTTGAGGGCGAGGCGCTGGCGACCCTGGTGGTCAACAAGCTGCGCGGCGGCCTCAAGGTCGCGGCCGTGAAGGCGCCGGGCTTCGGCGATCGCCGCAAGGCGATGCTGGAGGACATGGCGGTCCTGACCGGTGGCCAGGTGATCTCCGAAGACCTCGGCATCAAGCTGGAGAACGTCACCCTCGACATGCTGGGTCAGGCCAAGCGCATGACCATCACCAAGGACGAGACCACGATCGTCGACGGTGACGGCAAGGCCAAGGACATCGAGGCCCGTGTCGCCCAGATCAAGGCGCAGATCGAGGAAACCTCCAGCGACTACGACCGCGAGAAGCTGCAGGAGCGCTTGGCCAAGCTGGCCGGCGGCGTGGCCGTGATCAAGGTTGGCGGTGCCACCGAGATCGAGGTGAAGGAGCGCAAGGATCGCGTCGACGACGCGATGCACGCGACCCGCGCGGCCGTCGAGGAGGGCATCGTCCCGGGCGGCGGTGTCGCCCTGCTGCAGGCCTCCAAAGGCCTGGACAAGCTGAAGGGCGTCAACGCCGACCAGCAGACCGGCATCGACATCGTCCGCCGGGCCCTGCAGGCGCCGCTGCGCCAGATCGCCACGAACGCCGGCGTCGACGGTGCGGTGGTCGCGGGCAAGCTGATGGAGAGCACCGACCCGCACTGGGGCTACGACGCCTACAAGGGCGAGTACACCAACCTGGTCAAGGCCGGCATCATCGACCCGACCAAGGTCGCCCGCTGCGCGATCCAGGACGCGGCCTCCGTCGCCGGTCTGCTGATCACCACCGAAGCGATGATCACCGAGAAGCCGGAGAAGCAGGCCAAGGGCGGCGCCGGCATGGACTATGACGATGCTGGGGGCATGGGCTTCTAAGCCATCCCTGAATTCGGCACCCCAGGGCCGTGGAGGGCAACCTCCACGGCCCTTTTTCTATGCGGCGGGCAGGAAAGTCCTAAGGCTCAATATCTAGCGGGTGTGGCGCGATTATCCACAGGATCATGAGCGCACACTTGTTGCGTCCCTGAATCGATCCTGGCACTGTCAAAATATGGTGGTCGGCGAGTGGGGCCTGTCGACATCTGGCCCTCGTCGCATCGCCGCGACCAGTGGCCGCATTGGTGGGAGCACGCGCCACGCCATGACCTCTCTTCTACGCCTGAACGAGCTCGACCCGGGCAACCCGATCGATCTGTTGGAGGAGTTGGTTTCCGCCAACGACTGGGTGTTCGACCGTCCGAGCGACGAGGAACTAGCCATCCAGGTTCAGGGTAAGTGGGTGGCCTATCACCTCTGGACCGTCTGGCATGCCCACATGCGGGCGATGTCGTTCGCCTGCCACTTCGATTTCCGAATCCCGGAGGCCAAGCGCCGGGAGGCGCGGGAGTTGATCGCGCGGTTCAACGAGACGCTCTGGCTCGGCCATTTCGACTTCGTCAGCGAGGATGGCTCGGTACTGTTCCGTCATACCATCCCGCTGCGCGGTACCGCCGGCGCGAGCGTCGAGCAGCTAGAAGACCTGGTGGACACCGCCGTTGCGGAGTGCGAGCGTTTCTATCCGGCCCTGCAACTCGTCGTCTGGGGCGGTCAGGCGACCGGCGATGCCTTGGCCGCTGCGCTGATGGAAACCGTCGGCGAGGCGTAAGGCGCGGGGCGGGGCAGCACGGCGCTCCCTTCAAGCGGAGGGATCGTGCTGGGCTGCTTTGAGGGAACGGTCCACACGCAGGAGGCACTGCGAGATGACCAGCGAACGGCCACTGCTCTTGGTGGGTGGTGGCAAGATGGGCGGGGCGATGGTGCAGGGCTGGCTTGCCCGCGGCACGTCGCCCGGCCGTATCCATGTCGTCGACCCCAGTGCGGACAACCGCCGGCCGTTGGCTGATCAGGGGGTCAACGCCGTCCCGGCGATCGACGACTTGGGCGAAGGTCTGGACCCGGAGGTCGTGATCCTGGCCGTGAAGCCGCAGGTGATGGGCGAGGTGGCACCGTCCTACGCCCGCTTCGTGGCGCCCGGCACGGTGTTCCTATCGATCGCCGCCGGCAAGACGATCGGCTTTTTCGAAGAGATTCTGGGCGCGCAGGCCGCCATCGTGCGGTCGATTCCGAACACGCCGTCGGCTGTCGGGCGGGGCATGACGGTCGCCTGCGCGAACGCGAACGTCACCGCCGAGCAAAAGGACAGCTGCGACGCGCTGCTGCGCGGGGTCGGCGAGACCGGCTGGGTCGAGGACGAATCGCTGATCGACGTGGTGACCGCCGTGGCCGGCAGTGGTCCGGCCTATGTCTTCTACCTGATCGAATGCCTGGCTCAGGCCGGAATCGACCAGGGCCTGCCGGAAGAGCTCGCGCGCACGTGCGCCGGGCAGATGGTTGCCGGGGCGGGTGAGCTATACCGCCAGTCGGGCGAGACGGCGGAGCAGCTGCGCAAGAACGTCACCTCGCCCAAGGGCACGACCGAGGCGGCGCTCAACGTGCTGATGGCGGCCGATGGGCTGCGCCCGTTGATCGGTCGCACGGTCGAAGCCGCTGCCCGGCGCAGCCGCGAACTGGCGGGCTAGTTCGCGCATGGACACGCCGAAACTGAAGGGCAGCGTCAAGCGGGTGCACGACACACTGGTCGCGGGCGGCTGGCCGGCCGATCTGCGTAAGGTCGACCCTAGCGCCAGGACCAGCGAGGGCGCGGCCGCCGAGGTTGGCTGCACGGTCGCGCAGATCGCCAAGTCCTTGGTGTTTAAAGGCGCGGAGAGCGGCAAGGCCGTCCTGGTGGTCGCCAGCGGGGCCAACACGGTCGATCCGACCCGGGTCGAGGCGTTGATCGGCGAAGCGACCGAACGCGCCGACGCGGCCTTCGTCCGCCAGGCGACCGGCTTCGCCATCGGCGGTGTCGCGCCCGTCGGTCATACGGCCGAAATCGTCTGCGCGCTCGACGAAGACCTGCTGGGGTTCGACGAAATCTGGGCCGCCGGCGGCGCCCCCGACGTCGTCTTCCCGCTCGATCCGCATGAACTGCCCACGATGACCGGCGGGATCGTGGGGCGGGTCAAGGCTTGAGAGCCACGGGTACGCACCCGTGGCTCTCCGCTCTTCCGTCCTGTCGCGCTCTAGATCCAGTCGCGGCAGACGTACTTCACTTCCGTGAACTCTTCCATGCCCAGGCGGCCACCTTCGCGGCCCAGGCCGGACTGCTTGACGCCGCCGAACGGGATCGGGGCGCCGGTCACCTTGGTGCGGTTGACCGCGACCATGCCGAACGCGAGCGCCCGGCTGACCCGGTAGATGCGCCGCGGGTTCATGGTGTGCAGGTAGGCGACCAGACCGTACTCGGTGGCGTTGGCGCGGGTGATCGCCTCGCTCTCCTCATCGAACGGCGCGATCGCGGCGACCGGGCCAAAGGTCTCCTCCTGGAAGATCTTGGCGTCCGACGGCACATCGGCCAGAACGGTCGGCTGGAAGAACAACTCGCCGGCCTCGTGCCGGCCGCCGCCGCACAGCACCTTCGCGCCCCGCGCCTTGGCGTCCTCGACGTGCTCGACCTGCTTGTCGAAGGCCCCCTGGTTCATCAACGGGCCGATATCGCAGTCCTCAGGCCCCGGACCGACGGTAAGCGCGGCCGTCTGTTCGGCGAACTTCTTGCAGAATTCGTCGTAGATCGACCGCTCGACCAGGATTCGGTTGGCGCCCAGGCAGTCCTGGCCGCTGGTGGCGAACTTGGCCTTCACCGATTCCGTAACCGCGTCGTCCAGCTCGGCATCGGCGAACACCAGCACAGGGGCGTGGCCGCCCAGCTCCATCACCAGCTTCTTCACCGTGGGCGCGCACTGGCTGTAGAGCAGTCGGCCGACCTCAGTGGAGCCGGTGAAGGAGAGCGCGCGGACCCGCGTGTCCTCGGTCCAGGGCGGGCAGACGGTGCGCGCCTCGCCGGTGACGACGTTGAAGATGCCGGCCGGGATGCCCGCGCGCTCCGCCAGTTCCGCGAGCGCGGTCGCGGAAAAGGGGGTTTCCTTCGACGGGTGCGCCACCACCGGGCAGCCCGCCGCCATCGCCGCGGCCGCCTTGCGGGTCAGCATCGCGGAAGGGAAGTTCCACGGTGTGATCAGCGCGCAGATGCCGATCGGCTCGCGCCAGACCTCCATCTCCGCGTCCGGCAGGTGGGAGGTGACGTTCTCGCTGTTCGGCCGCTTGGCCTCCTCGGCGTAGTACTCGATGAACGAGGCGGCGTAATCGATTTCCCCGCGCGCTTCGGAGATCGGTTTGCCCTGCTCCAGCATCATCAACTGGGCGAGGTCTTCCTTGTTCGCCATCATCAGGTCGAACCAGCGCCGCATCAGCCGCGAGCGCTCCTGGGGCAGCAGCTCGGACCAACTGGCGAAGGCGGCCTCGGCGGCATCGACCGCGGACCGGCTCTCGGCCGCCGACAGCGCGCTGACGCGCCCGATCACCTGGCCGTCGGCGGGGTTGGTGACGTCGACGTGCTGGCCGTCGGCGCCGCTGCGCCATTCTCCGGCAATGTAGGACTGGTCGCGCACCAGTTTCTGGTCGCCGATGTTGGCGAGTGGCGAACCCGCCGGCAGATTGGATGGATTGGTCATCGAAGCCTCCGTCGTGCTGGCCGATCGGCCGCGCGTCGGGTGCGCGTTTAGCCGCGCGCTGCGCGCGGAGCGGATCGGCGGTGGATCGCGGGTGGCTGGTCCACGCCGCCGGAACACCGTCTCCCCTTGGACGGGGCACGGGCATGCGGCGCGCGGGGGCGTCTTGTGCGCGCACGATAACCGTAGCCGGCGCAGCGGGTCTACGTTCGTGGCGGTTTGGCAATGTGAGCGGCGGGCGACGCCTAAATCATCGGGCAGGCGCGTGCCCGTCTATGCGCCCCGCCGGCCTTTGCGTTTAACCGCGCAACTTGCTATCAAACCGGCCACTTTTCCGCAGTTCCGTTCTAAGAGGAAGGACCGGCCCGATGGCCTACCAGTATACCTACGTGATGAAGGGTCTGACCAAGACCTGGCCGGGCGGCCGGGAGGTCCTGAAGGACGTCTGGCTGTCGTTCCTGCCCGGGGCGAAGATCGGCGTGCTCGGCCTGAACGGCGCGGGCAAGTCGACCTTGCTGAAGATCATGGCCGGCCTGGATCAGGAGTACAACGGCGAGGCCTGGGCCGCCAACGGCGCCAAGGTCGGCTATCTGCCGCAGGAGCCGGAACTCGATCCGAATTTGGATGTCGCCGGCAACGTCATGCAGGGCCTGGGCGAGATCAAGGAGCTGGTCGACCGGTTCGAGCAGATCTCCGCGCGCTTCGCCGAAGACCTCGATCCCGACGAGATGACCAAGCTGATCGAGGAGCAGTCGGAGCTGCAGGAGAAGATCGACGCGGCGGACGCCTGGGATCTCGACCGGACGATCGAGATCGCCATGGACGCCCTGCGCTGCCCGCCGGGGGACGCCGACGTGACCCGCCTGTCGGGTGGCGAGCGCCGGCGCGTGGCGCTGTGCCGGCTGCTGTTGCAGAAGCCCGACCTGCTGCTGCTGGACGAGCCGACCAACCACCTGGACGCCGAGAGCGTGGCCTGGCTGGAGCGCCACCTGGAGGAGTATCCGGGCACGGTCGTGTGCGTCACCCACGACCGCTACTTCCTGGATAACGTCGCCGGGTGGATTCTGGAGCTCGACCGCGGCTACGCGATCCCGCACAAGGGCAACTACTCCCACTGGCTGGAGCAGAAGCAGAAGCGCCTGGAGCAGGAGGAGAAGGAGGAGAGCGCCCGCCAGCGCACCCTCAAGCAGGAGCTGCAGTGGGCGCAGTCCTCGCCCAAGGGCCGGCAGTCCAAGGCCAAGGCGCGCGTGCAGAAGTACGAGGAGTTGCTGCAGCAGCAGAACCAACCCAAGCAGGCGGCCGAGTCCGGCCAGATCGTGTTCCCGACGCCACCGCGTCTGGGCGACCTGGTGGTCGAGGCCGACCAGGTGCGCAAGGGCTACGGCAACACCGTCCTGATCGATGAACTGTCGTTCAAGGTGCCGCCGGGGGCGATCGTCGGCATCATCGGTCCGAACGGCGCGGGTAAGACCACCCTGTTCCGGATGATCACGGGGCAGGAGACGCCTGACAGCGGCAATATTCGCCTGGGTGAGACGGTGCAGCTCGGCTACGTTGACCAGTCGCGCGACAGCCTGAACCCCAAGCGCACCGTGTGGGAGGAAATCTCCGACGGCAACGAGATCATCGATCTCGGCAAGAAGCAGGTGAACTCCCGCGCCTGGGTCGGCGCCTTCAACTTCAAGGGCCGCGATCAGCAGAAGGAGGTCGGCACGCTTTCCGGTGGTGAGCGCAACCGCGTGCACCTCGCCAAGATGGTCAAGAACGGCGGCAACTTCCTGCTGCTGGACGAGCCGACCAACGACCTCGATGTCGAAACGCTGCGCTCGCTCGAAGAGGCGCTGCTCGAGTTCCCCGGCTGCGCCATGGTGATCAGCCACGACCGCTGGTTCCTGGACAAGATCTCCACGCACATCCTGGCGTTCGAGGGCGACAGCCACGTCGAGTGGTTCGAGGGCAACTTCCAGCAGTACGAGGAAGACCGCATCAAGCGCTTCGGCGAGGAGGCGGTGCAGCCTCACCGCATCAAGTACAAGCGCCTGGAGCGCTGAGCCGCGGCCCTTTCTGCGTCCAGATGTGGATAACAGACCGCCCGCGTGGATCGCACGCGGGCGGTCTTTTTACGTGATCCTTTAAGTGTGCTGAAATAGGTCTTAAGCGGCGGGCGGTGCGCCAGAGGCTGCATGAAAAGGTGTTAGGGAGACGACATGTTCGACAAGATCCTGGTTCCGATCGATACCGCGCACGAATCCTCGTACAAGAAGGCGCTGCCGTTGGCCGCCGAGGAGGCGCGGCATCACGGTGCCAGCCTGACGGTCATGACGGTGATCCCCGACGTCGAGCCGGTGCGCGCCGACCGGATCGAGCCGGAGGACGAACAGAAGCGCCTGGACGCCATTCTGAGGGACTACGGCCCGACCGACATGCAGGTGGAAACGGTGATCGAGCGCGGTGACAGCGTGCACAAGACGATCCGCGCCAAGGCGGAACAACTCGGGTGCGATCTGATCGTCATGAATTCACACCACCCCGAACTGAAGGACTACGTGCTCGGCTCCAACGCCTCGCAGGTCGTCCACCACGCCAAGTGCTCGGTCTTCGTGGTGCGGTGATAGAGGGAAGATCGCGGCGGGGGCTCTGCTGACTAAGCCAGAGGGGCAGGGCGTCCGCTTCGCTACGGCTGCTAGTTGCCGGCTATGTCCGGGGCGTAAGCGCCCTTGGCGAGATTGGTTTCCAGCTTGGCGATCAGGTCGCCGACGTTGCCGCCGGCTTGCTGGATCGCCGCGTTGTACTCGCTGCGCAGCGTGATCGCCATCGAGACGCCTTCCGCTTTGACGTCGACGATCTCGTAATCGCCGTCACGTGGGCGCACCCGCCAGATGACTTCGGCCTTGGGCCCCTCGCCATTGGTTTGATTGGGCCGGGAAATCATCGTGCGGACGGCGTACAGGCTCGGCTGGGTCGGATCGGGTCCGACGCCGGAGACCACGAAATCGTCCCGCTCGTAGCCCCGGAACAGCGGCAGGAAGCGCTGCGCCATGATCCGTTTGAAGACGTCCTGGAACTTGTCCTGCTGTTGCTCGCTGGCGACACGCCAATAGCGTCCAAGCACGAAGCGGCTGATCGCGTCCAGCGCGAAGCCACGCTCCAGCAGATCCAGAAAGGCTTGCTTGCGTTCGGACGCCGGGACGCCGTCGTCGCTTAGCTCGTTGATCGCCTGCTGGCCAAGCGATTCGATAAACTGCGCGGCGCCGTCCGACGAGTCCTTCGCCGCAGCATGCGGGGCGGTGGGCAGCAGCAGGCCCAGCATTGCCCCCGTGGCCAGGACGGCTAGTGCAGCCCGCCGTGTCCAGCCTTTTGTCATGCCCATCATCACCCTCTCGCGCATTGTCGACGCCCGCATGCCGCCTGGGCGTCGCGACCGCTACTGTTGCCGCGGGCCGTCGTTGTTCTGAATGGCCGCTTCGCGGCGTTGGTAGTACAGGCTGCGCACGCGGGCGTAAAAATCGACCGAGTCCGATTTGATATCGCGGAACAGCTCCAGATTGCGTGCGCGGCTGTCGACTCCGCCAGCGACGCTGGTCGCAATCGAGAGGGGTTGGCCGTTCTCGACGTAGGTCAGCGGATTGAGCAACCAATCCACCCCGCGGCCGGTCGCGTCGCGGGCGCTCGACGGTCCGAACACCGGAAGGACCAGATAGAAGCCGTCGTCCACGCCGTAGACGGCGAGCGTCTGGCCGAAGTCTTCGTCGTGGTAGGGGTGGCGCTCGTCGACGATGTCGAAGAAGCCGAGCGAGGTGACCGTGTTGACGAAGAAGCGCGCCGCGGTGTCGTTGGCACGCTCCCACTCGCCCTGGAAGACGTCGTTCGCCAGGATCACGGGGCTGGAAACGTTGCGTACGAAGTTCCGCACGGAGTTCTTCACGCCCGTCGGCAGCCAGAAGTCGTAGGTGACTGCGACAGGCTTGAGGATGAAGGTGTCGAGCGCGTCGTTGAAGGCGAAGACGAAGCGGTTCGGAACTTCCAGCGGGTCGTTCGGCTCTTCGTAGCCGAGCATGTTGCTGCTCGCTTCATCCGGCGCGTTTTGCCCGTCAGCCGCACAGCCGGCGAGCAACAACGCAAGGCCGAATGCGCCCGCTACCCGCCAACAGCGGAAACCGTTCAACCACGTCGCCATGCACTACCCCTTAACGCCGACTGGAACCCTGCCGAATGACAGCGCGGTCACCAGACCTGTCCAGCAACCTTTTGCCGTAAACGCGCTCTCCGAAGGCGGTGCGATAGCACACGCCCGGCAGGTTGAGAAGCGGACAGCACGGCGTGGAAGGATGATGTTGGCCACACTGTTGCAAATTTGCAAAGTCGGTTGTTGTCGGCGCACGTACGTGGGTCAGCTCTCGCCGATCGTCGGTGCGCAGAGCAAGCGCCGGTAAAGCGGCAGCATCAGCGCCGGCAGCATGAAGATCGGCAGTTGGGCCACCGCGAAATACAGCAGCACGTTGAAATCGGTGCCGGACGGCAGGGCCGCCAGCAGCAGCCCCATGTTGCAGTTGCCGCTCATCAGTCCGACGGTCAGTGCCCCGCGTCGGCCGAGCCAGGCGAACGCCAGGCCGCCGATCAGTTGCAGCGCCGGGTTGGCGATGAAGGCCGCGAGCGTCCAGCCGGCGACGATGCCCGGTTCGCTCAGCAGGCGTGCCGTCACGCCGTCCATGATGGCGATGCCGAAATACAGCATGACCAGAACCGTGACGCCCTCGATCTCCGGCCGGGCCCGCTCCAGCCGGTCGGGGCCGGCAAGCTTACGGAGCAGCAGCGACAGGACGAAAGCCGGTCCAACGATCCCCGCCAGCCTGCCCATGAACATCCCCACCGAGATATTCAGGTCGAGGCCGAGCAATACCAGGGCCATCGGCGGTACGGTAAGTGGAGTGAGCAAGGTTGCGATCAGGCCGACGACGATCGCGAGTGCCCCGTCGAGCCCCAGCAGCACCGCGATCGCCGCCGCGCTCAGGATCGGCGGCGCGGCCGCCATCAGGACCAGCGAGACGTTCAGCGAATCCGGCAGGTCTGCGGGCAGCAGCACCAACCAGACCACGACCGGTGCGCCGCCCAGCAGCCAGACCAGCAGGGCGGTTGCGAGCACCGGCCGGCGCAAATAGGCGCCCATGGCCGTCCAGTCGACACGCAGCAGCATGGCGGTCAACAGGGCGATCACACCGATCAGCAGGTAAGGGCGCGCCGCTGCGGCGAGGGGCGGGACCGCCAGACCGATGAACACGCCCGCGAACAGCACGCGCGTGGCATGCCGGCTGAGCAAGGCAAGCAGGCGACGCGGGGCGGCGGTGGTCGGCATCGGCCCTGGGGATCATTCCGGTGGTTGCACGGGCTGGGCAGGGAAGCATGGATGCTGGGCCCGGTCGACGGGTGTCAGGCGTGCCTGTCAGATGTTGCGTAGTCTAAAATTGACATGACGAGGTGTCGCGTTAGCCTGACACTCAATAACCGACCCACACGGTCGGTCAAAGCAGGACACGGCGACTGGCGCCAGCGAGCGGGGCCGTTGCCGGACGGCTAGGTCGGGATCGCCGGCCGCGGCCACCGCAGCACCAAAGCGAACGCGAGGTTGCTCCATGACGGACTCGGCGACCGCCGACACCGGCCAGAACGAAGCTGGGGGCGAGAAGGAAACCCAGGTCATCGCCATCTATGGCAAGGGCGGCATCGGCAAGAGTTTCACGCTCTCCAACCTGTCGTACATGATGGCGCAGCAGGGCAAGAAGGTCCTGCTGATCGGCTGTGACCCGAAGAGCGACACCACCTCGATGCTGTTCGGCGGGCGCAGCACGCCCACGATCATCGATACCTCGGGCCAGAAGAAGGCGTCGGGCGAGGAGGTCCGGATCGAGGACGTCTGCTTCAAGCGCGACGGCGTCTACGCCATGGAGCTGGGCGGTCCGGAGGTCGGCCGCGGCTGTGGTGGTCGGGGCATCATCCACGGCTTCGAGCTGCTGGAGAAGCTGGGCTTCCACGACTGGGGGTTCGACTACGTCCTGCTCGACTTCCTGGGTGACGTGGTGTGCGGCGGCTTCGGTCTGCCGATCGCCCGCGACATGTGCCAGAAGACCATCGTGGTGGCGGCCAACGACCTGCAGTCGATTTACGTCGCCAACAATGTTTGCTCGGCCGTCGACTACTTCCGCCGGATGGGCGGCAACGTCGGCGTCGCCGGTCTGGTCGTGAACAAGGATGACGGCACCGGCGAGGCCGAACAGTTTGCCGAGCAGGCGGGCATTCCGACGCTGGCTCGAATCCCGGCGGACGACGACATCCGCCGGAAGTCCGCGAACTACGAGATGATCGGCTACCCCGGCAGCCCCTGGGCGCCGCTGTTCGAGGAACTCGGCGTCAAGGCTGCGGAGGCTCCGCCGGTGATGCCGACGCCGCTGGAGCACGACGGCCTGCTCGACCTGTTCAAGGGCGAGGACGTCGGCCGCGATGTCGAGCTGGTCCCGGCCACCCAGGAGGACATGTGCGGGGGCAAGCCGCCGCAGAAGGAGTCCCTGGAGGTCGTCTACGACGAGGCGTGAGGCCGGCCGGGCGGGATCGGTCCTCGGGGCTGGGCCCGCCGGCACTTCACGTTTCATGCCGACAAGACCGGTTCCGGTGCGTTTTGCACAGGCGCCGCGACCCCGATGCGGAGGCCCGCGATGACCGACTATTCCGCAGACGCCTCAGCCAACGATACGGCGAGCGACGCGTCCGACCCCAACCAGCCGCCCACGATCGATGCCGAGGCGGCGGAAGCCGCCGCCCAGGCCGAAGGCGGCTGCCACGGCGGCAAACAGACCCTGATGGACGCCGCGCGGAAGGCCGGCAAGTCCGAGGTGCTGCAGAAGCTGCACGAGGACTATCCCACCGGCCCGCACGACCAGCCGCAGTCGATGTGCCCGGCGTTCGGCTCGCTGCGGGTGGGGCTGCGGATGCGGCGTACCGCGACGATCCTGTCGGGGTCGGCCTGCTGCGTTTACGGCCTGAGCTTCACCTCGCACTTCTATGGCGCGCGGCGGACGGTCGGCTATGTGCCGTTCAATTCCGAGACGTTGGTCACCGGCGAACTGTACCAGGACATCAAGAACGGGGTTGAGAAGATGGCCGATCCCGACCGCTACGATGCGGTCGTGATCATCAATCTCTGCGTCCCCACCGCCTCCGGTATTCCGCTCGACCGCCTGCCCAAGGAGATCGACGGCGTGCGGGTGATTGGGATCGACGTGCCGGGCTTCGGTGTGCCGTCCCATGCGGAGGCGAAGGATATTCTGGCCGGTGCGATGCTGAAGTACGCCCGCGAGGAGGCCGAGGCCGGCCCGGTCGCCAAGCCCGACAAGGCGGTCGACGACGCGCCCACCGTCACGTTGTTGGGCGAGATGTTCCCGGCCGATCCGGTCGGTGTCCGGCAGATGCTGGAGCCGATGGGGGTGAAGGTGGCGCCGAACGTGCCGACGCGCGAGTGGCGCGATCTTTATGCCGCGCTCGACAGCCGGGTGTGCGCGGCGACCCACCCCTTCTACGTCCGTTCGGTCGAGCAGTTTCAGCGCGCCGGGCGCGAGGTCGTGGGCTCCGGCCCGGTCGGCGTCGAGGGCACGGCCGACTGGCTGGAGCGCGTCGGCGTCGCGGCCGGGGTGGAGCGCATGCGGATCGACGACGCCAAGGCGAAGGCCACGGCTTCGATCCAGGCGGCCCTGAACGAGAACCCGATCGACGCGCGCCTGATCGTCTCCGGCTACGAGGGCTCGGAACTGCTGGTCGCGCGGCTGTTGATCGAGGCTGGGGCGGACGTGCCCTACGTCGGCACCGCGGTGCCGCGCACCGAATGGTCCAAGCCCGACCTGGAGTGGCTGGAGAGCCAGGGCTGCCATGTGCAGTATCGCGCCTCGCTGGAGCAGGACGCCGCGGCGATGGACGACGTCAGGCCGGACCTCACGATCGGCACGACGCCGCTGGTGCAGAAGGCGAAGGAACGCGGCTGGCCCGGCATCTACTTCACCAACATGGTCTCCGCCCGGCCGCTGTTCGGCGCCGCCGGCGTCTCGGCGATGGCCAACATCGTCAAGACCCACACCGCCAACGACCGTTTCAAGCAGATGGTCGACTTTTTCGAGGGCGTGGGCCAAGGTCATACGGCGGGGTATGGCTTCACCGAGGTCCCGTCGGCCAAGCGCAAGATGCGCAAGGCGCGCTCGGAGAAGCGCGATACCGGCGTTCCGGACAGCGTGGGGACCTGAGAGCCATGCTCGTACTCGATCACGACCGCGCGGGCGGTTATTGGGGTGCCATCTACACCTTCACCGCGATCCAGGGGATGCGGGTGGTGATCGACGGCCCGGTCGGCTGCGAGAACCTGCCGGTGACCTCGGTACTGCACTACACCGACGGCCTGCCGCCGCACGAGTTGCCGATCACCGTGACCGGCCTGTCGGAAGACGAACTGTCGATGAAGGGCACGGAGGAGAACCTGAAACGGGCCTCCTCCACCCAGGACAACGACCTGCCGGCGGTGGTGCTGACCGGCTCGATCGCGGAGATGATCGGCGGCGGCGTCACGCCCGAGGGCTCCAACCTGCGTCGCTTCCTCTGCCGCACCATGGACGAGGACCAGTGGCAGGCGGCGGACCGCGCGATCAACTGGCTGTGGACCGAGTTCGGGCCGAAGAAGGGCAAGACCGACAAGCCCAAGCGCCGGGAGGGGCAGGACAAGCCCCGGGTGAACATCATCGGGCCGATCTACGGCACCTTCAACATGCCCTCGGACCTGGCGGAGATCCGGCGGCTGGTGGAGGGCATCGGCTGCGAGATCAACATGGTGTTCCCGCTCGGCAGCCACGTCCTGGACATCCCGCGGCTGAACAACGCCGACGTGAACATCTGCCTGTATCAGGAGTTCGGCCGGAAGATGTGCGAGGCGCTCGACCGGCCGTACCTGATGGCGCCGATGGGCGTGTTCTCGACCACCAAGTTCCTGCGCAAGCTGGGCGAACTGACCGGCGCCGATCCGGAGCCGTTCATCGAGCAGGAGAAGCACACCACCCTGAAGCCGATCTGGGACCTCTGGCGCTCGGTGACGCAGGACTTCTTCGCGACAAGCAGCTTCGGCGTGGTCGCGCACGAGACCTATGCCCGCGGCCTGCGCAAGTTGCTGGAAGACGAGATGGGCATTCCCTGCGCTTTCCACCACGCCCGCAAACGCGGCAAGAAGCCCGACAACGAGGCGATCCGGCGCGACGTGCAGGAGAACACCCCGCTGGTGCTGTTCGGCTCCTACAACGAGCGGATGTACAACGCGGAGATCGGCGGGCGGGCGATGTATATCCCGGCCAGCTTCCCCGGCGCGATCGTGCGTCGGTCCACGGGTACGCCGTTCATGGGCTACGCGGGCGCAACCTACGTCGTCCAGGAGTTCTGCAACCAGCTGTTCGACGCGCTGTTCCACATCCTGCCGCTGTCGACCGACATGGATGACGCCAGCGCCACACCGACCCGCGCGCAGGCCGACGAAGCGATGGAGCAGACGCTGCCCTGGGCGGATGCGGCACAGGCCAAGCTGGACGAATACATCGAGACCCAGCCTTTCCTGGTCCGCATCTCGGCGGCCAAGCGCCTGCGCGAGCAGGCCGAACGCGCCGCCCGAGAGCAGGGAGCCAGCCAGGTCGAGGCGAGCCACGTCGACGCGGCCCGCGGCGCGCTGAAGCGCCAGGCGGCCTAACGGCTCAGGGGAGCGCATAGCATGACCGACCCCGGCGATCCCCAGGCGAACAGGCCCGGCCAGGACCAGACGCGCGCGGAGCGGCATCATGCCCAGGAAAGTCCGGAGTATCGCCTGCTGGCGCTCGGCCTGTTCCCGTTGCTGCTGGCGGCCGCCATCCTGGTGCGGATCGTCACCCTCGGTCGCGGCCGCCTGGTCGCCCGCGACCGCCCGCGCCAGTCGGTGTTCGCCGAAGCCCGCGCCGCCGCCGACACGATCCTGCCGTGGGCGTTTTCCAAGGGGTGATCGTCGCCGTGCCGTCCGCCGGCACGCCGTGGCGTGATTACGCGAAACCGCTTTGCGACATCGTTGAATAAAAAAACGGCCGCGGAAGCCTGGCTTTCGCGGCCGTTTCGCGTCTGGAACCCGGAGAAAACGGGCGGTTAGTAGACCGGCTCCAGGCGCACCTGGGCGGGCTCGGGGTACTTCTCCGCGCGCAGGGTGTAGAGGCGCAGGAAGGTCAGGGTGGCCGCGCCGACCCAGAGGCCCTTCTTGAGCTTGCCCAGGGCGCCGCCCTGCTCCTCGGCCTCGTCTATCTTGCCGCGGATGTCGTACAGGCGGTCGAGCCCCTGCTTGAACTTCGGGTTCTCTAGCGGCAGGCCGACCGGGAAGACCTGCTTGGAGATCTCGCGGGTCTTCTTGAACACCTCGAAGTCGTAGTCGGTGATGTTGACGCCGAGCGCGTTGTGGAACTCGTGGCGGGCATGGTCGCGCACGTACATCGTGGCGAACACCGCGAGCGTGAAGAAGCGGATCCACAGCCGGTTATGCCCGCGCCGCAGCCAGGGATTGGCGTGCATCAAGAGCGCGAACGCCTCGCCGTGGCGGAACTCGTCCTGGCACCAGCGCTCGAACCACTTGAAGATCGGGTGGAACATCTTGTCCGGGTGGTTCTGCAGGTGCCGGTAGATGGTGATGTAGCGGGCGTAGCCGATCTTCTCCGACAGGTAAGTGGCGTAGAAGATGTATTTCGGCTTGAAGAAGGTGTACTGCTTGCTCTTGGTCAGGTAGCCAAGGTCGACGTCGATATCGAGGTCCTTCAGCGCCTCGTTCAGGAAGCCGGCGTGGCGCGCTTCGTCGCGGCTCATATACTTGAACAGCGCGCGCACGTCCGGGTTGGTGATGCGCTTGCGGATGTCGGCGTAGAGCACGCAGCCCGAGAACTCGGCCGTCAGCGAGCTCACCAGGAAGTCGATGAACTCCTTGCGCAGCGGCTCGTCGATCTTCTTCAGCGCGTCGACGAACGCGCCTTCCTGCTTGAAGTGGCCACGGTTGTGGTCGGCCTCCAACTCGGCGATCAGCGAATCCCACTCCTTGCGCACCGGCTCTACGTCGATCTGGTCCATCGCCGCGAAGTCGGTGGTGTAGAAGCGTGGCGAGAGCACCGTGTTCGCCTTGGCGGCGGTGGTGGTGTCGTACGCGCTGGGCTGGACGAGGTCGCCGTCCTGCGGCTCGCGGGTCTGCGCCTGGGCCTCGCTCATAGCTTCCTCCTCGAGGTGAAGGAGAACTCCAAGAGTTCCATCAGTTCGCCGAACGCCGTGATCCGGGTCCACAGCCGGGTCAACGGGCCGGCGTGCTTGATCCGGGCCGTGCGCTGCAGGCGCAGGCGTTGGCCGAATGGCACATGGATCTTCTCGCCCAGCACCTGCACCTCGTCCCCCTCGGCGATCTCGACGTCGCGCTTGTAGTGGACGTGGGCGTGCAGGGTTTCCCAGGTGCGCTCGATCTCGATCTCGCAGGGGACGTCTTCCCGGGCCGGTCGCACCCGCTTGGCTGCACTCATTGTGGTCGTCTCCCCTCAAGCCGGTCGGCCGACCGCTGCGTCGGGCCGGCGTGTCGGGCGCGCTGTGTAAACCCGTCTGTTTCGGCGCGCCGTCGTGTCACGTCTAGTTTACACAAGCCACGCGCTCGGAAAATGCCAAATGGGACGACCTGCCCGCAATTCGGAGCCGACGCGTTCGGCGCCGGCTCCGCCGCTTAGCGCCTGTTCCGCACGCGCCGCCGATCGCGCCCGCCTGGATCTGGCGCAGGGGGTTACTCGAACCCCAGCAGATCGAAGATGTCGCGATCCTTGAGCGACTGCACGACCGTGCCGTCGGTGCCCTTCTCCAGGGTGCGCGCGAGCTGCATGTACTCTTCCTGGATTTGCTCGGCTTCCTCGCCTTCCATCTCGAACAGGGTGGACTTCTTCAGCCGGCTGCGCCGGATCACGTCCTGGTTCTTGAAATGGGCGAGATTATTCAAGCCGACCTGTTCGTTGTAGAGGTCGAGCTGATCGGTCTCCTCGCTGCGGTTGGCGATGACGCCGGACAGGCGGACGTTGTAGTTCTTTGACTTCGCGCTGATCGCGCCGACGATTCGGTTCATCGCGAACACGCTGTCGAAGTCGTTGGCGGAGACGATCAGCGCCTGGTCGGCGTACTGCAGCGGCGCGGCGAAGCCACCGCAGACGACGTCGCCCAGCACGTCGAAGATCACCACGTCGGTGTCTTCCAGCAGGTGGTGTTCCTTGAGCTGCTTGACCGTCTGGCCGACGACGTAACCGCCGCAGCCGGTGCCGGCGGGCGGGCCGCCGGCCTCGACGCACATCACGCCGTTGTAGCCCTCGTAGACGAAGTCCTCGACGCGCAGCTCCTCGGGGTGGAAGTCCACCTCCTGCAGCTTGTCGATCACCGTCGGGACCAGCGTCTTGGTCAGGGTGAAGGTGCTGTCGTGCTTGGGATCGCAGCCGATCTGCAGCACCCGCTTCCCCATCTTGGAGAAGGCGACCGACAGGTTGGAGGAGGTGGTCGACTTGCCGATCCCGCCCTTGCCGTACATGGCGAAGACCTGGGCGCCCTTGATCTGATCCTTGGGGTCGGTCTTGACCTGGACGCTGCCTTCGCCGTCGCCCTTGGTCCCGCGCGTTGCGGTCAGCGTGCTCATGTCGCTCTCCTATGGGTTGGCGTCTGTGGGGCGCGTCTCTCGGGCCCCTTGCCGGTGTCGTTTCTCTGCCCGCCCGGCGCTCACGCGCTGTAATGCGCCTTGGCGTCGTATAGTGTCTCGACGGTGATCTCTCGGTCGCCGCGTGCCTGGGCGAAGCGTTCGGTGTTGCGCTTGACCTTGCCGCGGACGAAGAAGGGGATTTTCTTCAGTTCCTGTTCGGCGTCGGGGGTCCAGGTGGGCGCGTCGGTGGGGGCGTCCAGCGTGGCGGTGTCGCCGGCTTCGGCGCCAGCCGTTTCCAGCTGCTTTTCGGGCACTGCGGCGTCGGGGGCCGGCTGCGGCGCGGGCTCGGGAGCTTCGACGCGGGCGCCGGGGCCGTGGTGGGAGGGGCGGGCGTCGTCGTGGAACTCGAAGTCCTCGCGGAACATGCCGAGCAGGTGTTCCTCGAGGCCCATCACCAGCGGGTGGACGAAGGTGTCGAACAGGACGTTGGCGCCCTCGAAGCCCATCACCGGGGAATAGCGCGCGGGGAAGTCCTGCACGTGCACCGGCGCGGAGATCACCGCGCAGCCGATCCCCAGGCGCTTGGCGATGTGGCGTTCCATCTGCGTGCCCAAGACCAGCTCGGGCTGCAGCTCGGCGATCTGCGCCTCGACCTCCAGGTAGTCGTCGCTGATCAGCGCCTCGACGCCGTAGGCCTGCGCCGCCGCGCGCACCTCCCGGCCGAACTCGCGGGCGTAGGTGCCCAGCCCCACCACCTCAAAGCCCATCTCCTCCTGGGCGACCCGCGCGGCGGCGATCGCATGCGTGCCGTCGCCGAACACGAACACCCGCTTGCCGGTCAGGTAGTTGCTGTCGACCGAGCGCGACCACCAGGGCAGGCGGGTCGGCATGGCGTCGAGCACCGGGGCGGGATCGACCCCGCAGATCTCCGCGACCTCCTGGACGAATTCCCGGGTGGCGTTGACGCCGTAGGGGATCGTCTCGGTCTGCGGCATCTTCCACTCGCGCTTGAGCCAGCGCGTGAGCGTGCCCGCGACCTCGGGGTAGAGCGGGATGTTGACGTCGGCCTGCGGGATCCGCTGCAGGTCGTGCGGGCTGGCGCCCAGCGGCGCGGCGACGTTGACCTCGATCCCGAGCTGGCCTAGCAGCCGGGTGATCTCGGCGACGTCGTCGCGGTGCCGGAAGCCGAGCGCGGTGGCGCCCAGAATGTTCGCCCGGGGGCGCTCGCCTGCGGGGCTGCCGACCGGCGTCTGCCCGTCGTTGCGCCCGATCAGGCCGCGCACCAGCTGGTAGAAGGTCTCCGCCGCGCCCCAGTTCTCCTTGCGCTGGTAGGCCGGCAGCTCCAGCGCCACCACCGGGATCGGCAGGTTGAGGGCACTCATCAGCCCGCCCGGATCGTCCTGGATCAGCTCCGCCGTGCACGACGAGCCGACCAGCATCGCCTCGGGCCGGAAGCGGTCGTAGGCGTCCCTGGCCGCCCGGGAGAACAGTTCCGCGGTGTCCGAGCCGAGATCGCGTTCCTTGAAGGTGGTGTAGGTCACCGGCGGCCGGTGGTCGCGCCGTTCGATCATGGTGAACAGCAGGTCGGCGTAGGTGTCGCCCTGCGGGGCGTGCAGCACGTAGTGCACGCCGGTCATGCCGGTGGCGACCCGCATCGCGCCGACGTGCGGCGGCCCCTCGTATGTCCAGACGGTCAGTTGCATGCGCCTAGACCTTTAAACGCGTCTTGCGGTCGAGCGGCCGGGCGAACAGCTCCGCCAGATCCTTCGCCTGCTCGTAGCCCTGGATCGGCGTGAACAGCAGCTCGATCGACCACTTGGTGGTGATCCCCTGCGCCTCCAGCGGGTTCGCCAGCCCCAGCCCGCAGACCACCATGTCCGGCGCGTCCGCGTGGCAGCGGTCGAGCTGCTTCTCGACGTCCTGCCCCTCGCTCAAGCGCGGCGCGGCCGCGCCCTCATGCCCAAGGGCGCGCAGCCAGGCGACCTCCTGCGCCATGTGCTGGCCGTGCAGGTAGGGCGTGCCGACCTCGACCGGGATCATGCCGCACTCGCGCGCCAGGAAGCGCGCCAGCGGCAGCTCCAGCTGGCTGTCCGGGAAGAAGAAGATCCGCTGGCCGGCCAGCTTGTCCCGGAGGTGGCCGACGGCCGTCTCGGCCCGCCGCCGGGCGGGCGCCACCGCCGTCTCGAAGCGCTCGGCGTCGACCCCCCAGTGGTCGGCGGCCGCCTTGAGCCAGGCGGTCGTGCCCTCCGCGCCCAGCGGGAAGGGCGCGTCCAGCCGCCGGGCGCCGCGCGCCTCCAGCGCCTTGGCGGTCTCGCCCAGGAACGGCTGCGCCAGCAGATAGCGGGTGTTGCGGCCGACCGGCGGCCGATCCTCGGCGCTGCGCGGCGGCAGGAAGCGCACCGGGCCGATCCCCAGCGCCTCGAAGGTGCGCTGGAGCTGGTCCTCGACGATGTCCGCCAGGCAGCCGACCACCAGGAGCTCGTCCTGGTCGCTCTGCGCCGAGGCCGGCAGGTCCGGGACCAGCGCCGCCAGGCAGTTGTCCTCGCCCTGAGTGAAGGTGGTCTCGATGCCGCTGCCGGAGTAGTTCAGGATCCGCACGTCCGGCGCGTACTGCTTGCCCAGCCGCTCGGCCGCCTTGGACAGGTCGAGCTTGATCACCTCCGACGGGCACGAGCCGACCAGGAACAGCAGCTTGATGTCCGGCCGGCGGTCCAGCACCTGGCCGACCACCCGGTCCAGCTCCTCGTTGGCGTCCTTCATGCCCGCGAGGTCGCCCTCCTCCATCACCGCGGTCGCAAACCGCGGCTCGGCGAAGATCATCACCCCCGCCGCCGACTGGATCAGGTGCGCGCAGGTCCGCGAGCCCACCACCAGGAAAAACGCGTCTTGGATCTTGCGGTGCAGCCAGATGATCCCCGTCAGACCGCAAAAAACCTCGTGCTGACCCCGCTGCTTGAGCACCAAATCGTCGCTGCACCCACTCAATGACCCCTCGGATGGCGAGGCCGCATGCGCGGCGTCGGCCGTATCCAGGGCGGCGGTCGTCGTCGGGCTGTCGTCCAGCGCGGGGCTCATGCGCTTCGGCCTCCTGGGCATTTGCGGTAGAACGGAGGCGGCCTCGCACAAGCGATTCGCGCCCGCGCAGCTCGACATTCAGCGGGCGTGCCAGGACCCTCGATGACCGCAACCTTACGGGTACGAACCCTAACGATGCCCCACTAGGCGGGTCAACTATACCTGACGTACAGTTTACCTGACACTCGGTGCCGGCTTGATCGGGGTGACAAAGCGTGCCAGTGCTGGCGAACGTGCTTGAATGCTTCCAGCGCCCCGCCACTCTGACAGGGATGCGCCGCCGCCATCATGATCGCGTCCAGCGACTCCGCCGCCGAGGGCCTGCACACGCACCGCGAGCGCGTTCGCGCGGAAGGGATCGACTACAATGGCCATCTCAACGTCGCCTACTACACCCTGATCTTCGATCATGCGGTGGATGCCTTTCTCGAGGCCGCTGGCTTAACCGCCGATCATCGGGCGGCGACCGGCGGTTCCATCTTCGCCGCCGAGGCCCATATCGCCTACGCCCGCGAACTGGTCGAGGGGGCCGAGGCCCGGGTCGAGACCCAGCTGCTGGCGTTCGATCCCAAGCGCCTTCACCTCTTCCAGCGGATGTACGACGATGCCACCGGCGAGCTTGCCGCCACCCACGAGGTGCTGCACCTCTACGTCGACCTCAACGTCCGCAAGGTCGCCGAGATGCCGGCGGAGATCGCCGAGCGTCTCGCGCGGCTGAAGCGCGGCCACGATCAGGTTGCCGGTTGGCCCGAAGAGGCCGGCCGGGCCATCCGCGGCGTCCCCGACACGGGGGCGTCCAAGACAGGTTGAAGACCGCTGTGCGCATGTTGCATCGCCGACGCCCCGCCGACCCCGTCACCCTGTCCGCTCATGCCCGTCTGCGCCGCCGGCTCCTTGCTGGCGCGGTCGGGTGGGCTGCGTTGGCCTATGCAGGGCCCGCGCTTGCCGAGTGCACCGATCCGCCCATTCCAGGGGTGGACTACAGCGACTGCAGCTTCGATCGGAACAATCTGTCGGGCGTGAATCTGAGTGATGCGCGTCTGCGCGGGGCGACCTTCCTGCGCGCCGATCTGTCGGAAGCGGACATGTCGGGCACGGAAGCGTACAACACCAAGTTCATTTCCGCCGATCTGAGCGGGGCCAAATTCGACCGGGCCAAGCTCTACCAGTCGGACTTCTCGCGCGCGGATGCCGAGGGAGCGTCGTTCGCCGGGGCTGACCTGCGCTATGTCGAGTTCTACGGCGCCAACCTGCGTGGCGCCGATTTGAGCGATGCGCAGCTGCGCGGCACCAGCTTCACCAATGCCGATCTGTCGGGGGCCACCTGGACCGACGGCAACTACGTCTGTTCCGAGGGCTCGATCGGCCGCTGCATGTAGGGGGCGGGCGCTGTGTTCCCGCTTTCCTCCAGGTGGGCGTGGCCAATCGGGAGCCGCGTGAAGATGGATGCTTTGTGCCTCTCGCGCGAATTGGGTCGATTGCAGGACCACTCCCCCGTGACGGGGCCGATTGTCGCGGGTAACATGCTACTCGGGGAAAACATTGACGGGCTCCCGGCTATCGCGTGAAAGTCCGGCCGGCGGCGCCTCTATCTTGTCACGGTGAAATGTTCAGGAGCCTGAATGGCGCCCGTCTCCGAGGCACAGCAGCGCCGCGGCCGTCTCTCGAACCAGCGGGGGAAGCGCCGCTTCACTCTGTGTCCGTTGGACGGCAAGGGCAGAGTCGTACGGGCCGCATCCTCCTACAGGGGGAGGCGTGCGCCATGACGCGTCCGGATCAGCCGACCGGTGGCGGACATCTTGTCCCGGAAACCGCGGTCACGGAAACCAATCTGACCAAGCTGGATAGCCAGCGCTTGGCCCGGATTCTGGCGGAGCACTCAATGCGCAACCGCCAGCTGCGCCGGCGTCTGCAGACCGAGCTGGCCGCCCAGCGCGGCGTCGACGCGTTGGCGGAGGATATTCGTGGGCGCCTGGAACTGGTGGTACAGCCGGGAAGCCGGCATGAGGTCCGGCAGAAGACGCGCCATTTGGTCAATGAATTGGAGGCTGAGCGCGAGGCGATCGTCGACACGCTCGCGGCGCGGGCCCCGGACGCGGCGTTCGACCTGCTGCTATGTTTCCTGGAAATGCATGCCGAGGTCATGGCGTGCGCCGACGATGCCGATGGCCGGGTCGCGCACGTCTTCTATAAGGCTTGCTGCGATTTGGGGGCGATCGCAGAGTCCGCGCGCGTTCTGTCCAGTCGGCTCGCGCACACGATCGTTCACCTGATCCTGGACGACCCTTTCGGCCTGTATGACGGGTTGATCACGACGCTCTCCGATGCGCTTGGCGATACCGGACTCGCCATCCTGGGGCACGAGTTGCTGGCCAAGCGGGAGGCGATCCTGGCCGGCACCGAAAGCAGCACGGCACACGGATTGCCCAACGTTTCTGTCGTCAACGCGCGTTTGCGCGAAGTGTATGAGTGCCGGGAGGACGTGGACGGCCTGCTGTCCACCTACACATCCGAGGAGCTGAAGAGTGCGCGCGTGGCAGCCTCGCTGGTGCGCCGTCTGACGGACGCCGAACGTCCGCAGGAAGCGATGCAACTGCTGGATGCCGCGCCCCCCAGCGCGGACACGCACTTTTTCGGCGAATACGACTGGACGAGCGCCCGGATCGACGTGCTGGAGGCGCTTGGCGACTGGGCGGAAGCGCAAGAGCTTCGCCTGTCTACCTTCCCGGCGACGCCGAGTGCGGCGCACCTGAAGGCCTACATCACGCGTCTGGCCGGGGTGGAAGACGACGCGGCGACCGACCAAGCCGCACGCGCTTTCCTAGAAAATCCACGGCCCGATCGCTCCGAAGCGTTGGCGTTCCTGGTCTCCTGGCTGGTCTTTCAGAACGCTGCGCGGTTGGTCCGCGTGCAGACTGGCGATGGAGTCCGGCCGCAGCGGCAGGTGCTAATCCCGGCCTCGCGCTGCCTTGAAGAGGCTTATCCTCTCGTATCGGTCGCGTTGCGTCGTGCATTGATCGAGGATGCGCTGACGCTCGCCCGGGCCAGCCGCTATCCCGACGCGGCCCAGAACGTGCGCGAGTTGGAAGCGCTCGACGCGACGATTCACACCTATGAGGCGTTCGAGACCCACGAGCAGTTCATGACCCGGCTGCGCACCGATCATCCACGCAAAAGACGCTTCTGGTCGCAGCTCGAGGGGGCGGACGCGGAGTAGGGGATAATCCCCTACTCCAGCCGGGTGCGTCCGAATGTGTCGGGCCGTCGCCGTCGCCCGTTATACCACCTGGAATCGAGGCGTGGCGTTGCTACGCCCGCTTCGCACCAGGGCCGAGCTTGTCCCAACTCGCTTCCAGGAAAACGCAGGCGGTGATCACCACGATCGCCAGCACTTGCCAGGTGGTCGGCACGGTGCCCAGGAAGATCAACGCCAGCAGTGCCGCCACCGCAGGTTTGAGGAAGAACAGGTACATGCCGCGCGTGATGTCCGGCACGGCGGCCAGCCCGCCGACCCAGAGGAACTGCGTCAGCGTGGTGTTGTAGAGCGCCAGGACGAGGATCGCGACCACCGCCAGTTGGCTTAGGTGGAACAGCGAGAACACGTTGACCCAGTCGCCCCAGGCGAT